>NZ_CM001165.1:5436944-5750277 GCF_000213055.1 Streptomyces sp. Tu6071
GGGCGCGGACGGCGGCCAGGTAGGCGGTGATCGCGTCCCTGTTGCGCGTCAGGCAGGCGATGCGCTCGTCCATCCTCGCGCGCTCCGCCTCCAGCGTCGCGAGCGTCTCCGGGGTCGCGTCGGAGAAGTGGATCTCGCGGGGCTTGTCGAGGCACGGCAGGAGCTGTTTGATCACGCGGGTCGGCAGGCCCGCGTCGAGCAGGCCCCGGATCTGGTGGACGCGGTCCTCCGTGCGCGGGTCGTAGGAGCGGTAGCCGTTCGCGCAGCGGTCGGCGTGGATGAGCCCCTGCTCCTCGTAGTAGCGCAGGAGCCGTCGCGGCGTCCCCGTACGCTCCGACAGCTCACCGATCCGCATCCCGGCCCCCTCGTCCGACCGGCAACCCGGTCCCGCTTGACCCTCACACCGGTGTGAGGGTTCGACTATACGGGGCATGTCGAGCACAGACCGAGCAATTCCCGTACACAAGCGTCCCGTTGAGCCCGCGAAGGAGCGGCTTCCGCTGCCCGCGCTCCTCGCCCTGTCGACCGCCGTCTTCCTCACGTGCCTCACCGAGGTCCTTCCCGCCGGGCTGCTGCCCGCGATGAGCGCGGACCTCGGCGTGAGCGAGTCGGCGACGGGCCAGACCGTCACCGTCTTCGCGCTCGCCATCGCCCTCACCGCGCTCCCGCTCACCAGCGCGACCGCCCCGTGGCCGCGCAGGCGGCTGCTGCTGACCGCCATGGCCGGTTTCGGCCTCGCGAACACGGTGACCGCGCTCTCGTCGAGCTACCCCCTCACCCTGGCCGCCCGCGCCGTCGCCGGGGTCGCCGCCGGTCTCGCCTGGGCGCTCCTCGCCGGGTACGCGCGCAGCCTCGTCCCCGCGCGCCTGCACGGCCGCGCCGTCGCGGTGGCCCTCGCGGGCATCCCGGTCGCGCTCGCGGTGGGCGTCCCCGCGGGTACGTATCTCGGGCTCACGGCCGACTGGCGCACGGCCTTCCTCGCCATGACGGCACTCACGGTGGTCCTCCTCTGCTGGATCACCCTCGTGGTCCCCGACCGGCCCGGACGGCCCGCGGGCGCGCGTACCCCCGTGGCGCGCGTCCTCGCGATCCCCGGTGTCCTGCCGGTCCTCGCCGTGACGCTGCTCTTCGTGCTCGCGCACACCCTCTGCTACACCTACCTCGCGCCCTACCTGCACCACGTCGGCATGGGCGGGTCGACCGACCGCGTCCTCCTCGTCTTCGGCCTCGCCTCGCTCCTGAGCATCTGGCTGGTCGGCGCGCTGATCCACCGCCGCCTGCGCGCCCTCACCCTCGCGGCCACGCTCCTCGTCGCGGGCGCGGCGGCGCTCCTCGCCGTACCGGCGCACAGCGCGGCGCTCGTGTACGCGGCGGCGGCGCTGTGGGGGCTCGGCTGGGGCGGTACGCCGACGCTCCTCCAGACGGCGGCGGGCGACGCGGGCGACGGCGCGGAGGAGGAGGACGAGACGGGCGGCGGCGCGGCGGAGGCGACGCAGGCGTGGCTCGTGACGCTGTGGAACGTGGCGACGGCCGGGGGCGGCCTCGCGGGCGGTCTCCTCCTCGACGGGCTCGGCACGGGGGCGCTGCCGTGGAGCGTCCTCGCCTTCCTCGTCCCGGCGCTCGCGGTGGCGGCGGGCGCCCGGCGGCACGGGTTCCCGGTACGGGCTCGGACGGCGCCCGACGCGGGGCGGCCCTAGCCGCCCTCGGTGTGGAGCTGACGGTTGCGGTAGCGGCCGGGGGTCTCGCCGACGAGGGCGGCGAAAGCCTCGATGAAGCTCGTCGCATTGGCCCAGCCGCAGGCGAGAGCGGTGTCGGTGACGGACTTCCCCGCCGCGAGCCGGGCGAGCGCGTGATGGACGCGCAGCTGGGTGCGCCACTGGTGGAAACTCATCCGGAGTTCCTGCCCGAAGAGCCGGCTGAGTGTCCGCTCGCTCGCCCCGACGCGCGCGCCGAGCTCGGCGAGCGTCTGCTGGTTGGCGGGGTCGGCGTAGAGGATGCCGGTCAGCGCCCGGAGCCGGTCGTCGGCCGGTTCGGGCAGATGCAGCGGCTGTTCGGGCGCCGCCGTGAGCTCGTCGACGACGACCGCCCGGAGCCGGTCGACCGCCTCCGGAGCCCGCCCGCCGGTCTCCGCCTCCTCGGCCGTGAGCGCGAGCAGGGCTTCGCGGGCGAGCCGGGAGACGGTGAGCACGGCGGGATGCGCGGGCAGCCGGGCGGCGAGCGCGCCGGACAGGAACAGAATCCGCATGTCCGCGTCGCCGTGCGCGGTGTGGTGGTGCTCGAAGGCCGCGGGCGTCCACGCCACCCGGGTCGGCGGAGCGATCCACGTACCCCCGGCGGTGGTCACGGACAGCACGCCGGTCGCCGGATAGACCAGGTGGCCGCGGTCGTGGGCATGGGTGGGCAGCCGCTGCCCGTGCGCCAGGACGATGCGCCCGCGTGCCGCGGAGCCAAGATGGCGGGTTTCCCTCATGGATTGGCATCCTATCGGTAGCCCGCCGTCGGGGTGTCGTCCGAGAGTGGACGGCATGAACAGCCCAGTGACCCCTCAGGCCCCGGTCGGCCTCCCGTCGCCGTCCCGGCGGCCCTCCCTCCCCGGACCGGCCGGGGCGCGCACCGTACAAGCCGCCTTCGCCTTCGGCCTGGCCGCGCTGAACCTGCGCATCGCCGTCGCGTCCCTGTCCCCCGTCCTCACGGAGGTCCAGCGCGACGAACACCTCTCGTCGTTCGGCGGCGGAGCCCTCTCGACGGTGCCGGTCGTCTGCTTCGGGGCGTTCGCCTTCCTCGCGCCCCGGCTCACCCGCCGCTTCGGCCCCCACCGCCTGCTGTGGTGCGCGCTGCTCGCGCTGGCGGGCGGCATCGTGCTGCGCTCGGTGCCGGGAGTCCTCGCCCTGTTCGGCGGCACCCTGATCGCGGGCGCGGCGATCGCGGTCGGCAACGTCCTCATGCCGCAGCTCATCAAGCACGACTTCGCCGGACGCGCCGGGCTGATGCTCGGCTGCTACTCCCTGGCCCTGTCCGGCGGCGCCGCGCTCGCCGCCGGTGTGGTCGTCCCGCTGGAGTCGGCCACCGGCTGGGGCTGGCGGCAGGTGCTCGCGCTGGGGGCGGTCCCGGCCCTCGTCGCCGCCCTCGCCCGGCTCCCCGAACTGCTCGTGCCGGACCGGCTTTCCCCGGACCGGCGTTCCCCGGACCGGCGGCGGGATCAGGCGGAGCGCGCGGGTACCGATCCCGCCGCACCCGCGCTCAGGGCGCTGTGGCGCGACCGGACCGCCTGGGCGGTGACCCTGTACATGGGCCTGCAGTCCCTCGGCTACTACGCGATCCTGTCCTGGCTGCCGACGCTCCTCCAGGACCACGGCATGAGCGACAGTCAGGCCGGATGGATGCTCTCCTTCTCCAGCTTCCCCGGCATGGCGGCGTCCTTCGCGGCGCCCTGGCTGCAACAGCGTCTGCGCCCGGCCTTCGTCGCGCCCCTGGCGTCCGGCCTGCTGTGCGCGACCGGTTTCGTCGGCCTGTTCACGTCCCCCGTGTCGGGCGCCTACGTCTGGATGACCGCCCTCGGCCTGGGCCAGGGCCTCGCCATCGGTCTCGCCCTCGGCTACATCGTCGCCCGCTCGCCCGACGCGCACCACACCGGCCAGCTCTCGACGATGGCCCAGGGAGCGGGCTACCTCATCGCCTGCCTCGGTCCCCTCGGACTCGGCCTGCTGCACTCCCTGAGCGGCGGGTGGTCGCTGCCCGTCGCCGTGCTGCTCGCCGTGCTCGTCGCGCAGACCGCCGCGGCCTTCGGCGCGAGCCGCGACCGCCACGTCCTGGCGTCCTGAGGGGACAGGGTCAGCGGGGGCAGGGCCCGCGCGTCCGACAAGCCCCGCCGGGGCGTGGGCGGTTACGCGTCCCTGCGGGGCTCCTCCGCGGGGCGCGGGGCCGGGGCGCCCGGCTCCGCGCCCGTCCCCGTCTCCGGTGCGCGGCCTGTCGTGCCGGGGCGGCGCAGTACGGAGACGAGCATCGCGGTGCCGCCGAGGACCGCGCCCGCCGCGCCGCCCGCCGCCGAGATCACCGCCGCCGTGTCCGAGCCCTCGTCCTCCTGCGAGGGGACGAGGACGACGAGGGGGTCGCCGTCCTCGGCGCGGCCCACGGTGGTCGCCTCGCCGCTCGGCGAGCCGACGCAGGCGCCGTGGCAACTAGGTCCCGAGCGGAGCGCGTTGACCGCGAAGGCGACGACGACCACCCCGGCGGCGAACAGCGGCAGGCCCCCGTACAGCCGCACCGTGCGGCGCCGGTCCCGCTCCACCCACGCTCCGGGCATTCCGCCCGCCCCCATCCGTCGCATCCGGCAGCCACCGTAACCCCACTGGTTCGCACGCGAGTTGTGGGGCCGGGCGGGCGGCCGGGGCTCAGCGGGGTCCCAGACCCGTCCGCCCGTCGATGAGTTCGCGGACGGCGTCCAGGTGCCCGGCGTGCCGTGCCGTCTCCTCGATCATGTGCAGGACGACGCCGCGCACGTCGTCCAGTTCCGCCCCCATCGGCTCGGGGTGGCGGCCCATCGTGAGCGAGGAGAGCGGAGTACAGGCGAGCACCTCGTCGGAGATACGACACTGGTCCGCGTAGAAGGCGAAGACGGTTTCCGGGGGTCGCGGGGTCGTCAACCGAACCGGGGGTTCGGGCCAGTCGAGCGGTTCGGCCTTCCCGCGGATGACCTCCTGGAACCAGTGCCGCTCCGCGTACCCGAGGTGCTCCACGAGCCCGAGCGGTGTCCACCCGGAGGGCAGCACCGCCGTGGTGAGCGCCTGCGTGTCCAATCCCGCCACCACGGCGAGCACGCTGGCGCGCTGGGCCGCGAGAAACACCGAAAGAGCTTCTTTCTCCGTGCTGTCCTTGTCCATGCGGTGCATGCTGCCATTGACAACGGGCCCTGGCGCAAGGCCAATTCAACGCCAAATGAGGCGCGATCGCGCTGTCGGCGTCCCAGGCGTCCCGGGCGTCCCAGGCGTCCCTGGCGTCCCTGGCGTCTCCGGCGTCCCTCGCGCTCCCGCCCCTCCTCAGCCCCCCGCCCAGTACGCCGTCCGTACGGTGCCCTCGGTGAACTCCCGGCGGGGCAGGGTGAGTCCGAGGGATGTCTCCAAGGCGTGGAAGTAGAGCGCGTACGGGTCGGTCAGTTCGGGGTGGTCGAACTCGGCGCGCCGAAGCGCGCGGTTGAGGAAGTCCAGTGCGCCGCCGCGCCGGTAGGGGGCACGGCCGTAGGAGTAGGCCCGCAGTTCCATCGCGCCAAGGTCGCCGTCGTCGACGACGTGGTCGTCCTTGACGTACTGGAACGTGTAGATGGCCTTCGCCATCGTGGCCGTGAGCCACACGCTCTCCCTGACGCCGAGCGCCGTGTACGCCGCCGTGTCCGCGAAGGCTCCCGGCGGGGTCTCGTGGTGGAGCAGGTACGCCCAGCCGCCCGCCTGCCCGTACGCGCAGCTCTCCCACTCCCGCTCGTCGTGCGCCCGGCCGCCGTCCACGGCCCGGAGGTCCCTCAGCCGGGTGCCCTCGGCGACCTGCGCGGGGTCGGCCCCGTACAGCAGCGCCAGGCGCTCCGCGTCGACGGGTCGTCCGGGGGCCGTGCGGAAGAAGGCGAGGCACGTGTACGGGTCCTGGTTCCGCCAGGACCTCGCGCTCCACGCGAAGCCGTCGAGCGGGTCCCGCCCGCACGGGGCGAGCGCCCCCGGGGCGCCGAGGCCGCCGCCCCGGAAACGCCTGCCCCACTCCGGCTCGATCCGCTCCAGCGTGTCGGCCGCCTCCGCCAGGTCCTCGCTCCGCTCCCGTATCGCGGTCTCGGCGACGAGGTAGAGGACGTCCCCCGGATCGCGGCTCGTGAAGCTCTCCTCGTACGCGCCGACCCGGCCCCGTACCGTGCCGTCCGCCTCCAGGAGCAGGCACAGGCCGCCGGTCCCCTCCTCCCCGGCGTGCTCCGCGTACGCGTCCAGTTCGTCCTCCGTGTCCGCGAGGAAGGGGAACGGGACGCCGTGGAGCAGCGGGTGCGAGGCGGCGGTCCGCTGCCAGGCATCGGCGAGCGACCGGTGGGTGATCTTCATGAGCGGGAGCTTAGGGAGGGGCACCGACAGTGAAGGGGGGCGCGCCCGGTTCCACGGGACGCCCCCGGTCCGTCCTACACGTCGTCGCGGACCCGCCCCGCCTCCAGCTCGGCGAGCTTCTGGAACTCGCCCAGGTCGTAGTTGGCGAGGGTCGCGTCGAGATTGGTGAGGGCGCCCAGGTGCTCGACGAAGCCCTCGGGCTCGTACTCGATCTGGAGCGTGACGCGGCTCTCGGTGGCGCTCAGCCGGTGGAAGGTGACCACCCCGGCGTGGTGCACGCCCTGGATCGTGCGCCAGGCGATGCGCTCGCCCGGGACGACCTCGGTCAGCTCGGCGACGAACTCCTTGTCCACGCCGGGCAGGGCGAGTTGCCAGACGAAGGTCACCTCGTCCGTGCGCTGGACGTGCTTGACGTGGCTGAGGAAGGCGGGCCAGCGCTCCACGTTCTCCCACAGCCCCCAGCTCACCGCCACCGGGGCCTTGATGTCGACGGCTTCGAGCAGCGAGGACGCCATGAGGGGTCTCCTTGTCCGGGGTGGGCGCCGGCCGGTCGGCCGGTCCACGGGCGGGTACCCCGTCCTGCCCGGAACTCTCCGGTCCGTGAGTGCCGTCCCGCGGCCGGTCCCGCGCCCGGGGGTGAACGCCGTGGCGCGTGGATGCCCTCGCACCGGACCCGCACGAGTCCGCGTGGCCCGTCCGCGCCTGGCCCCTCCACGCGTACCCCCACCACGCGTGCCCCCGCGCGCGACCGCCCATGACCCGGCGCACGCCGTCCCACGACCGGGTGATTCGCGCGGAGGCCCCCGAGCGCCCGCGCCCCCGCGCCGGTCGGCCCGCGCCCCGTACCGGCCCCTTTAACCCGCCCCGGGGGCCGCTCCCGCGCCCCGCGCCGTGTCCTACCGTGGCTGCCCCACGGCCCGGTGCCACTCGGCGCGGCCCGGCTCGGCTCGGAGAGGGGTGCGGTGTGCACGGCGGCCTGACGGAACACGCGCGGTGTTTGTTCGGGGACGAGTACCGGGAGGTGCCCGAGTGCGGGCTCGAACACCGGGTGCACTACTTCGTCGAGGAGCTGACCTTCGCCGCGCCCGACGACATCCTCGGGATGCTGCACGCGCTGTGCCCGCACGGCGTGGACGGGCTGCTCCCCGTCTGGGTGCGCAATCTCGCGTACCGGCTCGTCCTCCTCCAGCGGCCCGACGAGCCCGCCCTGCTCCGCGAGGCGGCCGGGAACCTGTGGATGCACGGGCCCGAGTGGGACGAGATCGCCGCCGGGCTGCGGCGCCGCGCGGCGTTCCTGGAGGCCGAGCCCGCGAGGAGCGAGGGGGCGGAGGCGGGGTGACCGGCCGCCGTCACGCCCTTGCCGCCGCTCGGGCGAGGCGGCCGAAGCGCACCCTGACGCCGGGGGACCAGAGGACGCTCAGCGGCGGCCCGCCGGGCGCGGGCAGCCCTGCGGCGGGGATCAACGCGTCGTCGAGGTCGAGGAGTTCCGCGCGGTGCAGGGGCCAGCGGGGATGGATGTTGGGCAGGTGTCCCGAGCGTCCGAAGAACGTGTGGTGCATGCCCCAGCGGGCGGTCAGGAAGTGTTCCAGAGGGGTGGGCTCCGCGATCGGCTCGCCGACGCGCACGGAGATCCGGCTGTGCGTGCCCCGGGGGCCGGGCAGGCGACGGCGGGTGCGGTAGGTGACGGTGTCCGCGTCGCGGGCGACCTTCATGCGGGCCCAGAAGTAGGGCAGTTGGAAGAAGGCGCGGGCGATGGCGACCGGCAGCAGCCGGGACGCCTCCAGGGAGAGGAAGACCACCGCGCGGCGCCCGTGCCGGTCCACCGAGTACAGGCGCACATTGGTCTCGGGGAACGTCCCGAAGTAGGGGACGCCCGGCAGCCCGAACCAGCCCACGCGGTGCATCCGGAAGGCCACCAGGCCGATGTAGGTGCGGCCGTCGTGCGTGTCCGGCACGGTGCCGGCCGGGAGGAGGGGAGCGACGTCGGCCGGGTCCGCCGCCCAGTGCAGGAAGGCCACGTCGAGCCAGGACTGGGTCAGCAGGGTGCGCGACAACCGCCGCACCGGCTCGGGCGTGATCGGCTCCACGGACGGCTCCTCGGCGGGCTTGGCAGGTGACATGGCGGCAGCGTTCCCCGTCCGGCCGGATCAACGCCGCACGGCGCGCGGAGCGTCGGCGCTTCCCGGGCACGACGGGCCGCCGCCCGGGGGAGCGTCGGCCTGCCTCAGCGCCTCCGTCAGATCGTGCTCGGCGATTCCCGCCATGGAGGCCCGGTCGGGGAAGCCGCCGTCGAGCAGCCGCAGGGGGCCCGCCGTACGGGACCGTAGACCGCTGGGTGGGTACGTGGACCGGCTCGGCGGGGCGAGGTGTCGGCCGGGGCGTCGGCGCACGGGGCGCCTCGGTCGTGTGCGGCCCCGCTGCGGGAAGCGGAGCGCCGTCCAACGGTGCGCCTCAATTGAGTCGCGTGCGGGGTGTGTTGATCAGTGGTCCTGGCGGACGGCGAGGTGGGAGAGGAAGGCGGACCAGGTGGGGGTGGAGAAGGTGAGGACGGGACCGGCGGGGGTTTTGCTGTCACGGGCGGCGGTCACGGTGGGGGAGGGGGCGACCTCGACGCACTCCGAACCTTGCGTGTCCGAGTAGCTCGACTTGCGCCAGTTGCTAGCCCAGTTGCTTTGCGTGTACATCCGCGTGCGTTCCTTGCGTGAGGGACGAGATGAGTTCGAGCGAAGTCTCTGGCGAGAGTGCCGCACTCCGCAGGCCAGCGTAAACCTCGAACGCGTACTCCACGGTCTCCGGTTCGTCCCGAGCGATGCTGTTGGACAGTGCCTCTGTATAGAGAACGGAAGGTGTGTCCTCGAAGCGGAAGAGGGAGAAGGGATTGACCGAAGCGCCGATGGCTCCAGCCGTGAAGGGCAGCACCTGAATGACGGCCTTCTTGGTGAGAACGCAGTCGGCGAGGTGGCGCAACTGTTCCCGCAAGACGTCTGGTCCGCCCACCGGCGTATGCAGCGCGGTCTCGTGAATGACCACCCACAGTTGCAGGGCCTTCGGGCCGCTCAGGAGAGCCGCGCGTTGCACCCGAGCCTTGATGAGTTCCTCGATCTCGGGGTCGTCGGCGGGGGCGAACGGGCGAGAGGCCCGGAAGATGGCGTCCGCGTACCGCCGCGTCTGGAGGATGCCCGGAACCCGCGTGGCTTCGAAGGCGTTTACGGCTACGGCCTCCCGTTCCATCTCGAAGAAGGGAAGCGCGAACGGGGGAAACGGCCCCTGGTCCTTGATGAGTTTCTGGATGATCCGCCAGAAGGTGCCGTTCGTCTTCAACGCCTGGTCGAGCCTCTTCGCCACGTCCTCCATCGGTTTGCGCCGACCGGCCTCGAACTGTGCGATGTAGCTGGCCGAGACGAATACCCGCTCCGCCAAATCGGCCTGTGTGAGCCCGGCCGCCTCCCGGAGCCGTCGCAGCTCCTCGCCGAAGTACTGCCACGTGAGAAGGCGGAGGGGGTCGCCGGGAGAGACGTTCGTCATGCGCTGGCTCCTTACAGTCCCGGTGTCAAGCGGTGGCTACTTCACAACGTAAGCGGAGCGCAAGAGCCTTGAAGGGCGGAATCCGCGAAACAACCCGATCCAACTACGAGGTGAACCCATGCCCCCCAACTCCCCCCAGCACGCCCCCGCTTGTGTTTCCGACGCCGAGGATGCCGTGGCCGAACTCCGGGCCGCTCTCGCCGCCAACGGGCTCCGGCTGCCCTCGCTCTCGCTCGATCTCGCCTCCGTCGCCCGTGAGGCGCCGTGCCCGCACGTCACTCTCGGTGGGTGCTCGCCCGAACTCGCCGCGAAGCTCGCCGCCGTGTTGCGGCGGAAGGCGGTCGGCGCGTGACGTTCAAGGCCGGGGCCTACGTCGTGGACACCGTCACCGACACGGTCGGCATCGTCGAGGCCGCCGCGCCGGAGGTCGTCGTCATGCGGCCCATCGGGGGCGGCGCGCTCTGGGGGCGGCACACGAGTGAGGTGCGGCTCGCCGAGACGATGGAGCGGCTGCGGGCCGAGACGCGGTACCTGAACGCCCGCAGCCGGGGTGAGCGGCTGTAGGCAGGGGTCCCCACGGGTGGGCGGGGTCAATGTCGCGCCCACCCGTTCGTCCTTCCGGGTCCCCGGAGCAGGCCGTTTTCGGTCAGTGCGGGGGAGACGGGCGGGGCGCGGGCGGCGCCCGGGACGCCTGATGCCGTCCGACGAGGGGCCCGCCCCGCCCCCGTACCGGAGAACCGTGGCCGAAACCGCGCCACGACACTTGGCCAGTGCTTGCGGAGCGCGCTGTACGGGGCCGTACTCGCGCGCTGTAGTGCTGCTCCGTGGCGGCCCCCGGCCGCCGAAGTGAAGGGGGAGCACCATGACCACACCGTCCACGCCGCTCCGCGTCAGCCTCGTCAACGGCAGTTTCGAGTCGCCCGCCGTCAGCGGGTTCGAGATCCTGCCGGACGCCTCGCAGCCGCAGGCGCGCAAGTTCGTGCCGGGGTGGCGCACGACGGCCACCGACCACATGGTGGAGCTCTGGCGCACCGGCTTCAACGGCGTCCCGTCCACCGACGGGCAGCAGTTCGCCGAACTCAACGCCAACCAGGTCTCCACGCTCTACCAGGACCTGCCGACCACGCCCGGCACGAAGCTCTACTGGCGGCTCTTCCACCGGGGGCGGCAGGGCCGCGACACGATGGCGCTCGACATCGGACCCGTCAACGCACCCGTGGAACAAGGGAGGTTCACGGACGGCAACACCGCCTGGGGCCGCTACACCGGTACGTACGTCGTCCCCGCCGGGCAGACGCTCACCCGCTTCGCCTTCCGCTCGGTCTCGGCCGCCGGGGGCAACCAGGGCATCGGGAACTTCCTCGACGGCATCTTCTTCGGCACCGCGCCCCGCGTCGAGCTGACCAAGATCGCCGTGCCGCAGGGGCCGTTGGACGTCGGCGACGTGCTCACCTACCGCGTCACGGCGCGCAACGAGGGCGGCGGGCCCGCCGAGAACCTCGTCCTCACCGACGTACTGCCGGAGCACACGACGTACGTGCCCGGTTCGCTCCGGATCGTCGACGGGCCCGGGGCCGGGGCGAAGACCGACGCGCGGGGCGACGACCAGGCGTACTACGACGCCGCCGCGCGCACCGTGTTCTACCACCTCGGCGCGGGCGCGAACGCGACGGTGGGCGGGAGCCTCGCCAACACCGCCGATCTGCCGGACGGTTCGACGATCGAGTACCGCGTGCGGATCGACCTCGCGGCCGGGGGCACACGGCTCGTGAACACGGCGCGGGCGACGTACGAGAACCGGCTGGGCGACCAGCCCGAACCGCTCACCGCGACCTCCGACGAGGCGGCCACGGAGGTCAATCCGGCCGCCGACCTCGGCCTCGTCAAGTCCGCCGACCTCACGAGCGTGACCGTGGGGCAGACGGTCACGTACCGGATCACGGTGCGCAACGCGGGGCCGAACAGGGCGACGGGCGTCGTCGTCGCCGACCGGCTGCCCGCGAGCCTCGCCTTCCTCTCCGCCAAGGCTCACCCCGGGAGTTGGGACGCCGGAGCGGGGCTGTGGACGGTCGGTGATCTCGCGGTGGGCGCGAGCGCGACGCTCGTCCTGCGGGTCAAGGCGACGCGCGCGTGCCGCCTCGTGAACACGGCCACGGTGACCGGTCGCGAGCTGGATCCGGCGCCCGGGAACAACACGGACAGCGTCGTCGTGTGCGTCGAACCGGCGCCGCTGTGCTGCGATCCCTGTGTGCCGCGCGAGAGGTGCTGACCGGAGGGAGACGAGACGGAGCCGGGCCGCGGGGGCCGGTGGAGCGAGGGGGCGGGGCGCCGTCGGGACGAGCCCTCCGCCCTCAGCCCCCCACCCCCAGCCACGGCATCGGGTCGTTGTAATAGCCGTCCCTGATGACCTCGAAGTGCAGGTGCGGGCCTGTCGAGAGGCCCGTCGAGCCGACGTCGCCGAGGAGCGTGCCCGTCGTCACGTGCTGGCCGTTCGTCACGTGCATCGCGGAGAGGTGGCTGTACGTCGTCTGCACGTGGGCGCCGCTGATCGTGCCGTGGTCGACGACGATCCGGTTCCCGTACGCCTTCGTCAGCGCCGCGAAGACCACCGTGCCCTCGCGCGCCGCCGTCACCGGGGTGCCCTGCGCGGCCGGGAAGTCGACGCCCGTGTGGAGCTTCGTCACGTGCGTGAGCGGGTGCTCGCGGGTGCCGTACGGGGAGCTGACGGAGTGCGTCGCCGAGGGCCAGGCGAGGACGGCCGAGGTCGGCGCCGCCCCCTGGCCGGGGCTCGCGTCACCCTTGTCGAAGGTCTTGTAGTGCTTGGCGAGCTTCTCGATCTTCTTGACGTACGCGGTCGCCTTCGCGGGCACCTTGCCCGCCTTCGTGACCTCCGCCGTGCTCCTCGTGTACGCCGCGAGTGTCAGGTCGAGGAGGTCGCCGTTGACCGTGCCGCTCGTGCGCGCCTCCGTCACCTCGTCGGCGAGCGCGCAGTCCTGGCGGCCGAGCGCCATGATCGCGTCGACCGGTTCCTTCGGCGAGGACGTGCCGTTGCCGTCCGCGTCCTTGCCCCACTTCTTCCAGCCCGCCTCGTCGAAGCCCGCGATCCCCGAGGGCCCGGTCAGCGCCGCGCTGTCGGTGTTCCAGCCCGAGTACGCGTCGATCTGCGCGGCCAGGACGGAGGGCCGCAGCACCGTGCACGCCCCTGCCGCCTGCTTGAGCCACGGCACGAACGAGTCGTCCACGAGAGCCGTCGCGTCGGCCTCCTCGGCGGCGGGCGTGCGCGCGGGCTCCTCGTCCTCCGCGCCGGGAGGCTTCCCCGCCACGGTGAGGAAGACGACGGAGCCGACGAGGACGGTGAGGCCGGGCAGGGCGAGGAGCGTGAAGGGGCCGGGGCGGCGGCGCTTCCGCGCGGGCTTCCGGGCTTCCTCCTGCTCGGACACGGCCGGGGCGTCCTCCGGCTCGGACACGGCCGGGGCGTC
Organism: Streptomyces sp. Tu6071; assembly: GCF_000213055.1. Classification (NCBI taxonomy): domain Bacteria; kingdom Bacillati; phylum Actinomycetota; class Actinomycetes; order Kitasatosporales; family Streptomycetaceae; genus Streptomyces; species Streptomyces sp. Tu6071. Next base: position 5,450,020 of record NZ_CM001165.1, read on the forward strand.
CCCCGGCTCGGACACGGAGTGTTCGGGCTCGCGCGCGGGCTGCTCGGGCTCGGGGGCGGGGGACGGCTCGTTCACCGGTCGCGACTTCCTGGAAGAGGGCCACACGGGCCGTGGGAACACGGCTGCCCGCCGGACGCTACGGGAGCGCGGCGCGGATGTCAGGAGCCGCGGAGGCAGCACCGCGTGACCGGGCGGGCAGCACCGCCCCGTACGCGAGGCCACCCCGCCCCGCCGCCCTCTCAGCCACTCCGCCCCCGCACCTGCCCCGCTCCCGCCGCCCCGCCCTTTCAGCCGCCCCGCTTCCCCGCCGCCCTCTCAGCCACTCCGCCCCCGCTCCGGCCCCGCCCCTTCAGCCGCCCCGCACCCTCACCCCCGCACCCCCCGCCCCAGTGCCCGTGTCAGCTCGCCCCGCTGCCGTATCCCCAACTTCCGGTACGCGTGCGTCAGATGGGTCTCCACCGTGCGCAGCGCCAAGTGCAACTGCGCCGCTATCTCGCTGTTCGTGCGGCCCTCCGAGGCCAGCCGCGCGATGCGGTGCTCGCCCGCCGTGAGCACCGCGCCGGAGGCACCGGCCGGGCCCGCCGGGCCCTTCGTGCCGAGCGCCGTCTCCGCCTCGGCCCGCAGCCGCCGGGCCCCCGCCTGGTCCGCGCGGCCCGCCGCCTCGCGCAGCGCGGGCAGGCCCGCCGCGTCGTCGCCCGCAGCGCGCAGCGCCCGCCCGTACGACAGCAGCGCCTCGATCAGCTCCGTGTCCGCCGGGGAGTCCCGCAGCAACTCCACCGCCTCACGGAGCAGTTCGATGCGGCCCGTCACCACGCCCAGGACTCGCAGCGCCCTGCCGAGCGGGCGCGGCGTGCCCCACACCCGGGCGAGCCGCAGCTCCGCCTCGGCGAGCGCCACCGCCTCGTCCCGCTCGCCCAGCGCGAAGCGGCACAGCGCCGCCGCCGAGCGCCACGGCGTCACGACCGGCGAGACCACGGTGCGGCTCGCCTGCCGCCGCCCGCACTCCAGGAAGTCGTGGAGCGCCGCCGTCGTCTCGCCGCTCGCCGCGCGCAGCAGCCCCCGCGCGTACAGGAAGCGGTTCAACTCCCAGGAGTCCGGGGCCTCCCGCAGGTCGAAGCCCTCGGCGAAGTGCTGGGCCTCGCGGGTGCGGCCCGTCTCGACGAGCGCGATGAGAGCGTGCGCGTCGCCGTTCGCCGGACCCGGCTGCCGCAGCGCCGCCGAGCGGGCCCGCGAGGCGGCGAGCACCCAGTCCCAGGCACCGCGCGCGGCGGCCAGGTCGGTGCGGATGTTGTGCAGCGCGTGGTGCATCGGGTGCAGCACCGAGAAGGTACGGCCGAGCAGCGCGCGGTCCACGAGCCGTTCCGCCTCGTCGAGTTCGTCCGCCCACTGCGCGACCGCCGCGAGCGTGCCGAGCAGGAAGGGTTCCGCGAGCGGTTCGGCGGGCTCCGCGAGCAGCGCGCGGATGCGCCGCACCGCGTCCCGCGCCGAGCACACCCCGGCCGTCACCTCGTACCGCAGCAGCAGCGCCCGCCCCGCCGGGCCGACCGCCGCCGGGCACCGCTCCGCCTCCTCGCCGAGCCAGTCGTACATCTCCCTGCGCAGCTCCAGGTCCCGGTCCGAGAGCTGGACGAGCGCGACACGGGCGGCCCGCGCGGGCGCCGAGTCCGGCTCCTCGGCGGCGGCCGTGCGCAGCACCTGCGCGCCCGCACGGGTCTCGCCGCGCCCGAAGAGCGCGGTGCCGAGCGCGATCGCCGCGTGCACGCGCTCGTGCCCCGGGGCGGGCAGGCGCACGGCCTCGACGAGGCGCGGGATGCCGTCCGCCGCCGCGTCGAAGAAGTACTCCAGGGAGCCCAGTTCGGTGAGCAACCGGCGCCGCAAGGTGTCGGGGAGCGGTTCGTGCAGGGCGCGGCGCAGGAACGCGGCGGCGTCGTCGAGGCGCGCGTCGTCGAGCGCCGCCGTCGCCGCGTCGCCCAGGACCCGCGAGGCCCACGGGGCGCCGACCGTGCCCGCGTGCAGGAGCCGCCGCGCGACCGGTTCGGCGCGGTCGCCGCGCCGCAGCAGCGCCTCGGCCGCCTCGCGGTGCGCCAGTCGGCGGCGCGCGTCCGTCCAGCCCGCGAGGACCGCGTCCCGCAGCAGCGGGTGGGCCCAGCGGACCGCGTCCGGCCCGCCCGTGAGCGGCCCGAGGTGGGTCATCGCGGTGAGCCACCCCGCCGTGCGCGGCGCCTCGGTGCCCGCCGCGCCCGCCAACAGCTCGGGACCGCGCGCGTCCCCGCCGCGCTCCGCCCGCGTCCCGGCGCCGTCCGTCTCCTCCAGCGCCGCGAGGGTCCGCGCCACCCGTCCCGTCGCGGGGCCCGCGCTCTCCAGCCACCACGCGACGGCCGCCGCGTACGCGCCCGGGTAGAGCGCCGCGCAGGACACCGGGACCCGCTCGGCGGGCAGGCCCGCGAGGTCGTCGAGCAGGGCGTGCAGGAGCAGCGGGTTGCGCGCCCCGGCCCGTACGACGTCGGCGACCCATGCCGCGCCCGCCTCGGGGCGTGCCGCGCGCACGAGCGCCTCGGCGGCCTCCTGCCCGAGCGGTGCGAGCGTGTGCGTACGGACGAGGTCGGGCGGGAGCCGGTGCGTGAGCCCGGCGGGACGCAACTCGACGTCGTACTGACTGCGTTCGGTCGCCACGACGAGGACGGGCAACGTGTCGATCCGCTCCGCCGCGCCCACCAGCCAGCGCCGCGAGGCCCCGTCGGCGTGGTGCACGTCGTCGACCGTCACGAGGACGGGACCCCGCTCGGCGTAGGCGCGCAGCGTCTCCCAGCAGCGGTCCGACTCGGCCTGCGCGTCCGCGCCGTAGAACGGCGGCCGTCCCTCCGGGCCCCGCCCGAGGAACTGCCGTACGGTCCCGAGCGCTTCGCCGTCCTTGTCCGGGGCGCACCGCGCGCGCAGCACCCGCACGCCGCGCCCCTCGGCGCCCGCCGCCACCGCGTCGAGCAGCGCGGTACGGCCCGTCCCGGTCGCTCCGCGCAGCAGCACGAGGCGGCCCCGGCCCGCGCGGGCCCTGGCGGTCTCGGCGGCGAGGAGGGCGAGGGCCTCGGCGCGCTCGACGAGGGCGGCGGTGGGCTCCGGCGCGGTGGTGCCGGAGCCGGAGCCGGAGCGAGGTGCCGGGGAGGCGGCGGGTTCCGTGGGGGTCATGGCTGCCTCCTGAGGGGTGCCCGGTGGGGGACCGCTCGGGGGAGCGGTGGTGCGGGGGCGGCGGGGGGTGCGGTGGCCGGGGCGGCCGGGGTCGTGAAAGAGGGTGTGGCGACGGTGGGTGGTGACGTACTGTCGGGCCGAGTGGTGAAGACGGGGCCGGCGCCTCCGCGGTTCCCGCGATCACGAGGCCCGAACGGGCCACCGGCGTCCGGCGGACCGTGAGGGGCGGGCGGCCTTCTCGTGGTACGGATCGTGGTCGTCCACGATTGCGCGGGGCGGGTGCGGCTCGTGAGGATGGTGGTGACCACGACGTCCTCCGGCTGCCGCCGGGGGCTGCACGACCGATACGGGGATACCTGTTGATACAGAGATCCGGTACTCCGGCGCACGACGTACGGGAGCGGATCGCCGTGACCGTGACGGCGTCCGACCCGCTCACCCGAGAAGGCGCCGTCAGCCAGTTGCGGCGTGAACCCGAGATAGAACTGCGCGAGGAACCGGGCCCGGGGTCCGTGGCACTGCTCATCGAGGAGGGACTCGACGAGGACGCGTTCGCGCGCCTGCGCCGCGCCGTGCGCAGCGAGGGCTCGCGCGCGGTGCTCGTCGTGGGGGCCGTGCGCGAGAGCGAACTCCTCGACCTCATCGAGTGCGGTGTACGCGCCGTCGTCTGGCGCCGCGAGGCGACCGGCCCGCGTCTCGTGCAGGCGGTACGGGTCGCGGCGCGCGGCGAGGGGGAACTCCCCGCCGACCTGCTCGGACGCCTCATCAGCCAGGTCGGGACGCTGCACCGGGGGAACGGCGCGGCGGGCGGTACGACGCTGGGACTCGCACCGCGCGAGGCGGATGTGCTGCGCCTGGTCGCCGAAGGGCTGGACACCGGTGAGATCGCCGGGAAGCTCTCCTATTCCGAGCGCACCGTGAAGAACGTGATGCACGGTCTCACCACTCGGCTCCACCTGCGCAACCGCGCACACGCCGTGGCTTATGCCTTACGGCAGGGCTATATCTGACCGAAAAGACGGCAATGCCTTTCGCGAGAGTGAAAATTTGACCGAACCGGTAACTTATCAGGCGGCTCTGGCCGTCTGACGGTCGCCGGTGCGCGGAACAGCGCGTCCCGCCCACGGAGAGCCCTCGCAACCCGCCCACGCAAAAGGGCACGTGAGACGCGTGCCACGACGAGGAGAGCACCGCGGTGATCCACGAGGTCGACGAGGTCGTCAAACGCCTCCTGGGCGGGGGAGCGCTGGCCGGCACGGGGATCGACATCTCCTTCGAGGCCCCCAGCCGGGACTGGGCGGCACGGCGTACGGGGCCCTCGGTCAATGTGTACCTGTACGACATTCGCGAGGACGTGAACCGGCGTCAGCGCGGGCAGGTGCCCGTGCGGGACGCGCGTGACATCGTCGTACGACGCAAGCAGCCCCCGCGCTGGTTCCGCCTCTCGTACCTCGTGACCGCCTGGACCCGCACACCGCAGGACGAGCACCGCCTGCTCTCGGCCGTGCTCGCGAGCCTCCTGCCGCACGAACTCCTGCCCGCGGCGACCCTGCCGCCCGCGCTCGCCGCGCTCGGCCTCTCGGTGCCGCTCAGCGTCGCGAGCGCGCAGACCGAGGCGCGGTCCTTCGCCGAGATCTGGTCCGCGCTCGACGGCGAGCTGAAGCCCTCGCTCGACCTCGCCCTCACGGTCCCCTTCCCCGCCCACCCCGAGTACGACGCGGGCCCGCCCGTCACCGAGGGCGCCGCGGTCCGCGTACGGGCGGTCGGCGAGCCGTCCGTCACGAGCGAGCGCGCGCACACGCCACGCCAGATCGAGGCGGCGCGCGCGGCGCGGCGCGGAGCCGTGGAGGAGGGACGATGACCGCTCCCGCCGTCACCACGACGCCCGGGGCGAGCCTTCCCGCCCGCCTCGACGCCCTCCGGCACCGCGTGGCCGCCCTCGTCGCCGACCGGGCGGCCGGCGACCCCACGGCGGACGACCCGCTGCGCGGCCTCTACATCTCGCCCGACACCGTGCGCAGGCTCCTCGACGGCCCGCCGCACGAGGACGACGGCCTGCCGGACGGCGCCGAGGCCCCCTCCCGGCCTGTACCGCCCGAGTCCGCGCCCGGCGGCGACCGCTTCGCCGCGCTCGCCACGCGCTGCGGCCTCACCGCCACCGAGCAGGCGATCCTGCTCCTCGCGCTCGCGCCCGACGTCGACCGCTCCTTCGAGACGCTGTACGGCTACCTCAACGACGACGTGAGCCGCCGCCGCGCCTCCACCGGCCTCGCCCTCGACCTGTGCGGCCTCTCCGCCGCCGATCCGGGGGCCCGCGCCCGCTTCCACGCCTCGGCCCCGCTCGTCCGCCTCGGCCTGCTCCGCGTCGACGAGCCCGAGGCGCCCTTCCTCGGCCGCGTCCTGCGCGTACCGGACCGCCTCGTCGCGCACCTCCTCGGCGACGACACCCCCGATCCCGTGCTCGCCGGGCTGCTCGGGCCCGTACCCGCGGCGCCCCCGGACGCGCTCACCGAGCGGCTCGCCGCGCTCCTCACCCGTCCGCTGCCCCCGCTCACGCACCTGCGCGAGCGGCGCGAGGGCGACGGGCTCGCGAGCGCGGGCGCCGCGCTCGCCGCAGCCGGGCGCGAGGCGCTGCACTGCGCGCCGCCGGAGGACGGGGAACTCCCCGCCGAGGCCCTGCTCCTCGAAGCGCGACTGCGCGACGCCGTCCTCGTCGTCTCGCCGCTGCCCGCGCAGGCCGCCGCGCTCGTCCGCACGCTCGGCGCCGGGGAGGTGCCGCTCGTCCTCACCGGGCAGACGGCCTTCGACCCCGAGTGGGGCGCCGCCGTGCTCCTGGACGCCCCGCCCGCGCACGCCCGCGCTGCCGAGCTGTGGGCCCGCGCGCTCGGTACGGAGCCGGACTTCGACCTCGCCGCGACCGTCGCCCCGTACCGGCTCCCCGGCGCCCGCGTGCGCCGCGCCGCCGCCTCGGCGCTCGAACTCGCCGCCTTCGACGGCACCCCGCTCACCGCCGCGCACCTGCGCCGGGCGGCCCGCCACCACACCTCCTCGGGGCTCGAACAGCACGCGCGGCGCATCGTCCCCGACGTCGGCTGGGACGACCTCGTCCTGCCCCCGGACCCCCTCTCCCACCTGCGCGAACTCGCCCTGCGCTGCCGCTACCGCGAGCAGGTGCTCGGGGACTGGCGGCTCAGCGCGGGCGGCGGCAGGGGGCGCGGCGTGCTCGCGCTCTTCGCGGGCGAGTCGGGGACGGGCAAGACGCTTTCCGCCGAGGTCATCGCCTACGAACTCGGCCTCGACCTCTACGTCGTCCAGCTCTCCTCCGTCGTCGACAAGTACGTGGGCGAGACGGAGAAGAACCTGGAGCGGATCTTCGCCGAGGCCGATCGCACCGACGCCGTGCTCCTCTTCGACGAGGCCGACGCCGTCTTCGGCAAGCGCTCCGAGGTCAAGAGCAGCCACGACAAGTACGCCAACATGGAGAGCGCCTACCTGCTGCAACGCCTCGAAGCCTTCGACGGCATCGCGGTCCTCACCACCAACCTCCGCGCCAACATCGACGACGCCTTCACGCGGCGCCTCGACCTCATCGTCGACTTCCCCTTCCCGGACGAGGAGCAGCGCCGCGCGCTGTGGCGGCACAGCCTCACGCACGTCCCGCACGCCCCGGACCTCGATCCCGGGGCGTGCGCGCGGGACTTCGAGCTGGCGGGCGGCGCGATCCGCAGCGCGGTCGTGACCGCCGCGTACGCCGCCGCCGCGCGGGGGGACAAGGTGACGGCGGCGGACCTGCGGACCGGGGCGGTGCGCGAGTACCGCAAGGCGGGGCGCATCGTGATGGAGGACGTGGGCTGGTGAACGGGGCACGGACCGTGCCCCGTACATGACGGTGCGCCGTGACCCCCCGGGGGGTCACGGCGCACCGTCATGAACGCTCCCGCTCAGTCGCGGGGCAGCAGCGCGAGCCCGTCGAGCGGGTTGCCGTTCGACGTGATGCCGATGAAGAGGTACTCGGGGCGCGGCTTGGCGCAGATGTAGTCCCCGAGGCTGTTCGTGTGGTGGAAGTGCACGATGTGGCACACCTGGCCGGTCCCCACGGTGACCTTCATCCCCGCGAACGTGGGCGGTTGCAGGTCGTCCTTGCCGCCCGGGTCGCCGATGTAGAGGTCCGAACCGTCCGGGATCACCTTCGTCGTCGGCCGCCACACGGGCTTCCCGCCGGGGTTGTTCACCAGCGCGGCGGCGCTGATGCCGTTCATGCCGTACGAGGCGATGTTGATCGCCGTGAACGGCTCCCCGAACGTCTTCCCGTCGGCGTTGATACCGGCGAAGTTGTCCTCGCAGTTCGGCTTGGACCAGTGGTCCTTCCCGATCCGGATGCGCATGCACATGTGCTTCTTGTCCGGCTTCTGGGTGGCGAGTCTGCGCACCGCCGTCGCGGCCGTCTCGACGGGGGGCTTCTTGGGCGCCGTCGACTCCTTGGGCTTCCCCCCGCCGCCGCCGTCGTTCTGCGACTGCGAGGGCTGGGGTTGTGCGGCCGGTGATTCGGCGGGGGCGGAGGGCTGGGCGGGGAGCGAGGGTTGTGCCGAGGGGCTGGGGGCGAGGGAGGAACCCACCTGCTCCATCTGTTCCTCGGCGCGGGTGGTGACGTTCGGCTTGTGCGCGAACCAGATCATGACGAAGGCGAGTACGAGGGCGAGGAGGATGCCGAGGAAGGTGGCGAGCCAGCGGGGCAGGAAGCCGCGCTGCACGTACGTGCCGTCGACGGCCTCGGGCGGGACGCCCGCGCGCTGGACGGAGACCTTGAAGGGGTGCTGTTCCTTCGAACCGAACCAGATGATCCGCTTGGGGCGCAGGGTGAGGTCGACGAAGTGGGCGCGGCCCGGCTCGATCTGCGCGTTGCCGGGGCGTATCTCGTAGGAGAGCTGGTCTCCGTTGTCCTCGCCGCTCATCGAGGTGGTGAGCTTGGTGTTGCCGAGGTTGTCGACGGCGAGTCTGGGCCTGCCGCGGAAGCGTCCCGCGACTGTCGGAGGGACGAGTTCGGCGCGCATCTCGGTGAAGGGCAGGATCGTGAGGTTGCCCTCGGGGACCGTGACCGCGTCGGGGTGTTCGGTCGGGGTGATGCGTACGGCGTAGGGGTTGGGGCCGGCCATCGCGTCCGGGGTGCGGGGCGGCGAGAAGGTCAGTTCGACGGTGCCGGTCGTGCCGGGGTAGAGGCGCAGGACGGCGGGTTCGGCGACGGTCCAGGGGGCCAGGTCGCCGACGGGTTCGAAGCGGTATTCGTCGACCACGTCCCCCGTGTTGCGCACACGGAGCCGCACGCGGGTGCTGCTGCCGGGCTCGACGGTCGCCGACGCTGGTTCGAGGGAGGTCCACAGGCTCACCCGGGCAGGCTAGTTGCCGCGTGAGAACGCGTCAGGGGGCGGCAGGGCACACCCGGTGCGCGAAAGGGCCATGTATGCGTACCCAGGAACGGGACGCACCATGCGTCCCGACTCCGGGCGCGGGACCCGTACTTCCGCGAGCAGGAGCCCCGCGCCCGCCGCCGCCGTCACACGTACTTGATGTACAGGAACATCCCGTCGATCGACTTGCTGTTGTCGTTGGTCCCGATGAAGAGCGACTCGGGCCTGGCCTTGTCGCAGACGAGGTCACCGCGGCTGTTCGTCACGTGGAAGTGCGCCACGTGGCAGATCTCGAACTTCCCGACGGTGATGTTCAGCCCGATCATGAACGGCGGGTAGTCCCCGCCGGCGCCGATGTAGATGTCCTGGTTGTCCCGCACCGGGGTCCACGGCAGCCACTTCGGCGTCCCCGAGGGGTCGGTCACGTGCGCCTGCGCCGAGATGCCGTCCACGCTCGACGCCGCGATGTTCATGCCCGTGATCGGCGGGCCCGTCCTGTCGAAGGCGCCGAGCGTGTTCTCGCAGACCGGCTTGCTCCACTTGCCGCCCTCGAAGCGCAGCCGGTAGCAGATGTGCGGCGCGTCCGGGTCCTCCTTGACCTTCCGGTGCAGCGCCGTCGCCGCCGTCTCCACGGGAGGCTTGCTCTCCTTCGGCTCGCCCCCGCCACCACCCCCGCCGCCGTCGTTCTGCGACTGCGAGGGCTGGGGTTGTGCGGCCGGTGATTCGGCGGGGGCGGAGGGCTGGGCGGGGAGCGAGGGTGGTGCCGAGGGGCTGGGGGCGAGGGAGGAACCCACCTGCTCCATCTGTTCCTCGGCGCGGGTGGTGACGTTCGGCTTGTGCGCGAACCAGAACATGACGAAGGCGAGGGCCAGCGCGAGGAGGATGCCGAGGAAGGTGGCGAGCCAGCGGGGCAGGAAGCCGCGCTGCACGTACGTGCCGTCGACCGCCTCCGGCGAGACCCCCGCGCGCTGCACCGCGACCTTGAAGGGGTGCTGCTCCTTCGAACCGAACCAGATGATCCGCTTCGGCCGCAGCGTCAGATCGACGAACTGCGCCCGCCCCGGCTCGATCTGCGCGTTGCCCGGCCGGATCTCGTACGAGAGGTGATCACCCGTGTCCTCGCCGCTCATCGACGTCGTCAGCTTGGTGTTGCCGAGGTTGTCGACCGCGAGTCTGGGCCTGCCGCGGAAGCGTCCCGCGACCGTCGTGGGCACGAGTTCGGCGCGCATCTCGGTGAAGGGCAGAATCGTGAGGTTGCCCTCGGGGACCGTCACCGCGTCGGGGTGCTCGGTCGGCGTGATGCGCACGGCGTACGGGTTGGGTCCCGCCGTCGCGTCCGGGGTGCGCGGGGGCGAGAAGGTCAGTTCGACGGTGCCGGTCGTGCCGGGGTAGAGGCGCAGGACGGCGGGTTCGGCGACGGTCCAGGGGGCCAGGTCGCCGACGGGTTCGAAGCGGTATTCGTCGACCACGTCCCCCGTGTTGCGCACGCGCAGCCGCACGCGGGTGCTGCTGCCGGGCTCGACGGTCGCCGACGCTGGTTCGAGGGAGGTCCACAGGCTCACCCGGGCAGGCTAGTTGCCACGTACGAGCACGTCAGGGGGCGTGAGGGCACACCCCGCTGCGCGAAGGGGACCCGTTCCGCGCCGGTACGGCCCGTACGCCCCATTGGCGGGACGCCACCGACGGGCCCCCGGCCCCTCCCCGTGCCCGTCTCGTGCCTCAGGGGGCAGGAGGAGTGCCCCGGACAAGGCACCCGCGGACGTTTCGACCGGCTCGCCGCGCGCGTGAGGGTGAAAGACGAGCATCGTGTACCCCGAGGAGATCAGAGCATGCCGTCGTACCTGTCGCCCGGCGTCTACGTCGAGGAGGTGGCCAGCGGATCGCGCCCGATCGAGGGAGTGGGCACCTCGGTGGCGGCCTTCGTCGGACTCGCGCCGACCGGGCCGCTCAACGAGCCGACCCTCGTCACCAACTGGACCCAGTACACGGCGGCCTTCGGCGAGTTCACCGAGGACTACTACCTCGCGCACTCGGTCTACGGCTTCTTCAACAACGGCGGTTCGGCCGCCTACGTCGTACGGGTCGGCGGTGCCCCGCAGGGCGCCTCCGCCGAGTCCGCGACCGACGCCGCCAAGCCCCGTACCCCCGCCGCGCTGACCGCCGGGGAGCCCCGCCAGCTCGGCACCTTCTCCGTCTCCGCGAGCGGCGAGACGCCCGCCGCGCGGCTCAGCGTCGAGGTCTCCGACCCCGAGGGCGAGGGCCCCGCCGAGCGCTTCAAGCTCATCGTCAAGGACGGCGAGAAGGCCGTCGAGACCTTCGACGTGAGCGCGAAGAAGGGCAACCGCGCCTACGTCGTGACGCAGGTCAAGGAGAACTCCCGCTACATCACGGTCACCGAGGCCGCGCCCGCCGCACAGCTCGCGCGCCCCGAGAACCAGTCGCTCGCCCTCCCCGCCGCCCAGCCCGCGGCCCCGCCCGCCGTCCGCGACGACGTCGCGACACCCGGCCCGGCCCAGTACCTCGGCGACAGCAGCGACCGCACCGGCTTCGGCGGCCTGGAGGCCGTCGACGAGATCTCGATGGTCGCCGTCCCCGACCTCATGGCCGCCTACCAGCGCGGCGCGATCGACCTGGAGGCCGTCAAGGCCGTCCAGCTCGGCCTCATCGCGCACTGCGAGCTGATGGGCGACCGCGTCGCCATCATCGACCCGCCGCCCGGCCTCAACGCCCAGCAGATCCGCGTCTGGCGCCAGGACACCGCCGGGTACGACTCGAAGTACGCGGCCCTGTACTACCCGTGGATCAAGTCCTTCGACCCGGCGAGCGGCCAGTCCCGCCTGGTCCCGCCGAGCGGTCACATCGCCGGCGTGTGGGCCCGCAACGACTCCGAGCGCGGCGTGCACAAGGCGCCCGCCAACGAGGTCGTGCGCGGCGCCGTCGACCTGGAGCTCCAGATCACGCGCGGCGAGCAGGACCTGCTCAACCCCATCGGCGTCAACTGCATCCGCGCCTTCCCGGGCCGGGGCATCCGCGTCTGGGGCGCCCGCACCCTCGCCTCCGACCCGGCGTGGCGCTACCTCAACATCCGCAGGTACTTCAACTACCTGGAGGAGTCCATCCTCATCGGCACCCAGTGGGTGGTCTTCGAGCCCAACGACCACCAGCTGTGGGCCCGCATCCGGCGCAACGTCTCCGCGTTCCTCGTCAACGAGTGGCGCTCCGGGGCCCTCTTCGGCGCGAAGCCCGAGGACGCCTACTACGTCAAGTGCGACGAGGAGACGAACCCGCCGGAGTCCGTCGACATCGGCCGCGTCATCTGCGAGATCGGCATCGCGCCCGTCAAGCCCGCCGAGTTCGTCGTCTTCCGCCTCGCCCAGTTCTCCAGCGGCAGCGGCGAGCTGGAGGAGTAGGGCCGTACGCGTCACGCCGAGGGCCCTCGCGACCGGGGGCCCTCCCGTGGTTGCCACACCCCCCTGATTTTCCCCGCACCACAGCCCCAGCGGCTCCGGCGGCCACAGCGGTTCCAGCAGCCCGAGCGGCTGCCACCACCCCCGTGGTCCCCGTAGCTCCAGCAGCCTCAGCAGCGCGAAGGACGAGCACATGAGTCTCCAGCCGGGCGATGCCCTCACATCGCACAATTTCGGCCTCCAGATCGACGGCGTCATGGTCGAGTACCTGGCCGAGGTCAGCGGCCTGAGCCTGGAACAGGACGTCATCGAGTACCAGCAGGTCTCGGCGCAGGGCGTCCCCGTCGTCAAGAAGATGCCGGGCGTCCAGAAGGCCGGCACCGCCACCGTCGTGCGCGGCATGACGCAGTCCAAGGCGTTCAACGACTGGATCAACCAGTCCGTGCGCGGCGAGATGAGCAGCGCCCGCAAGAACGCCACGATCATGGTGATGGACTACCAGAACAACCCGGTCAAGCGGTACAACATGCGCAACGCCTGGTGCAGCAAGATCGACACCAGCACCGTCAAGGCGGGCGAGGCCAGCGCCCTCACCGAGAGCGTGACGATCACCTTCGAAGAACTGGTCATCGAGTAATGCGGCGCACTGCTGCCCGGGCGGCGGGCGGCGGGCCCGTCCCGCCGCCCGCCGCCGCGGCGTCGGAGGAGCCGCTCGGCACGGGTCCCGTCACGGCCCCCGCGCCCTCCCCGGCACCCCGCCGCCTCCAGACCGAGTTCCCCTTCGAGCTTCCGCGCGGGTACGTGGACGACGCGGGCACGCTCCACCGCGAGGGCGTCATGCGGCTCGCGACGGCCCGCGACGAACTCGTGCCGCTGCGGGACGTACGGGTCCAGGAGAACCCCGCGTACCTGTCGGTCGTGCTCCTCGGCCGGGTCATCACCCGGCTCGGCACGCTGTCGCTCGTGCACGACGGGGTCGTGGAGAACATGTTCGCCTCTGACCTCGCCTTCCTCCAGGACTTCTACCGGCAGATCAACGCCGAGGGCCACACGCGCGCGGCGGTCGAGTGCCCGCACTGCGCGGAGCCCTTCGAGATCGACCTCGGCGGGAGCCGCCTGGGGGAATCGTGACGTACGCGAGCGACCGGCTGCACGAGGAGATCGCGTACGTCGCCTACCACTTCCACTGGGGCCAGGACGAGATCCTCGACCTCGAACACCACGACCGCCGCCGCTACGCCGAACACATCGCACGACTGGTGGCGCGGGGATCGGGGGGCTGAACGCATGGGGTTTCTGGAGCGGGTGCGACGCGGAGGCCGGGGAGTCTCCGCCCCGGCGGCGGGGACTGCCGGGGAGGGCGCCGCCGGGAGCGGGGCTGCCGGGGCGGGTGACTCGGGGGCGGGTGCTTCCGGGGCGGGGGTGTCGGCCGCTGAGGGGCCGGGTCCGGCCTCGGGTTCTGGCTTGGGTGCGGCTTCGGGTGCTGGCTCGGGCTCGGGTGTGGGTTCTGGCCCGGGTTCGGCTTCGGGTTCTGGCTCGGGTTCGGGTGCGGCTTCGGGTTCGGGTGGGGTGACGCGGCCCGCCGTCGTGGCGTGGCGTGCGCTGCCGCCGCTTCAGCGTGCCCTCGGGGGTGCCCCCGCCGGGGTCGCCGACGCGGGGTTCGCGGGGCGGCTCGCGACGTGGCAGAGCCCCGCACTGGGCGCGGGGAGCGGGCCCGGCGTGCTCGACACGTCGGAGAACGCGCTGCCGCTCTTCTCGGTGTCCGGGCCGGGGTCGGCCGACGCCGGGACGACGAGGGCCGACGGCCCGACGGGGCCCTCTGCCCCGGCGCCCGTCGAGGCGCCCGCGCCGCAGGTGCCGGTGCAGCGGGCGGCGTTGCCGATGATCCCGGGGGAAGAGGCGTTTCTGGCGGCGGGAGCGGCGGGCCCGGCCGCGGCATCCGCTCCGGCCCCGGCTCCGCTCCCGGCGCCCCGGGGAACTGGTCCGGGGGCGGCACGGAGTGCGGGGACGCGGCCCGCGTCCGCTCCGCGCGGGGCCGCTGCGGCCTCCCGCCCGGCGGCGGCCCGGTCCGCCTCGGCCCCGGTGGCGCGCGGCACGGCCCCCGCACCCCGCCAGGGGCGGCTCACCTCGGCGACGGCACCCGTGCAGCGGAGAGTCCTCCCGGTACGGGCCACGGAAACGAGGGCCCCGAGCCAGGGGACCCGTGACACGGGCGAGCAGAAGGGCGGCGGCGCGGCCCCCGCGAAGGTTTCGGGCCCTTCGCCGCACGCGGGACGGCGGGACACCACCGACAAGACGACGACGCGGGCGGCACAGGACGCGCCGACCGCCGCCACCCCCACCCCGCCGGTACGAAGCACCACGGGCTCCGCAGCCCCTGCGGCACCGCCCGTGCAGAGAGCAACGGCACGGGCCACGAAGCCGACGCCGCCGACGCCGCCGACGCCGCCGACGCCGCCGACGCCGCCGACGCCGCCGACGCCGCCTACGGGCGCGCCTTCGGTGAAGCGCGCACCGGGTGCGCCTTCGGCGGGAGGAGAAGCGGGGGCCCCGCCGTCGCCGGTACGGGGGCTGGGTGCGCCCATGCCGGTACGCGGGCCGAGTGCCGCTTCGGGCATGCGCGAGCCGCGTCCGGCTTCGCCCGTACGGGAAACGGGTGTGCCCTCGCCGACACGGGAAACTGGTGCGCCTTCGCCCGTGCGGGAAGCGGGTGCGCCCGGTTCCGCAGGGGGGCCGGGGGCGCCCGCGCCCGAGCGGGCAGCGAGTGCGCCTGGCGCGGTGAGGGACTCCGACGGGCGCGGTCCGGTACGGGAGCCGGGCGGTGCGCCCGGCCCGGTACGTCCGCGGCCGGGCGCCGGTGTGCCCGGTCCGGCGCGGGAGTCCGGTGCCTCCGCGCCCGTACGGCCTTCGGGGTCCTCCACTCCGGTGTCGCGGTCCGCCGTGCGGAACTCCGGTGGGGCGGGGCGGGCCGATTCCTCCTCGGCGCCGGTTCAGCGCGCGACGGCCGCGACGGACGCGGGGACCTCCGCCGCCGCTGCCCGTGGGGGAGAACGGTCGGTACCGCGTTCCGGCCCTGTGGCCCGTGGAGGCCGCGAGGGAGAACGTTCGGTACCGGGGCCGGTGCCGGGTGCCGCAGCGCGTGAGGGAGAACGTTCGGTACCGAGCCCGGAGTCGCGGCCGGAGCTGGGGCCGGTTGCGCGCGGGGGAGAACGTTCGGTATCGCCGTCACGCCCCGTTCCCCTTGAGGGGGAACGGTCGGTAGCGCAGCGCGCTGCCGTTCCGGCCGAGGGAGAACGTTCGGTATCGCGCTCAGCCTCAACCCCCCGTGTACGACCGGGACTCGGCGCACCGCTCAGCACTCCGCAGGGAGAGACGGGGCCGCGCCCGTCCGCTGCGGGGAGGCGGGCCGGACACCGACTGACGCGGCGCCGCGTCCCGCCGTACGGCCGGGCCCCGGGGACGTCCCGCCGTCACCGTCGGCGTCGGCCCCCGTACCTCCGCGCCCCCGTCCGCGCGCGAACCCCGTGCAGCGGGCCGCCGCGAGCACGCCGCCGCGCCCGAGGGCCGCGCGTCCCGCGCTCGGCGCCCCGCTGCCCGCCCGTCCGGTGGACCCCGGGAAGCCGGGCGCGGAACCGTCGTCCCTGCCCACCCCGCCCGCGACACCCACCCCGGTGAGGCCCGGGGCGGCACAGCCCGCGCCGGGGGCGAAGGCCCCCGTGCCGGGGGAGACTTCCGCCCCCGGCGAGAGTTCCGCGCCTGGCGAGGCTTCCGCGCCCGGCGAAGCGGCGCGGCGTTCGGCGACCGTGCAGCGCGCGGTGGCCGTGCGGCGCCCGGAGACATCGCGGCGCCCGGAATCCGTGCAGCGTCCCGAGACCGTGCAGCGCGCGGAGTCGGTGCGGCGTACGGAGGTTGCGCCGCGTGGAGAGAGCGCACCTCCTGGTACCGCCGCACCCCTTAGGGCCAACGCACCCCGTGGTGACAGCGCCCCCCTTGGGACCACCGCCTCCCGCGATGCCACCGCCTCCCGTAATGCCGCCCCCCGCACGGCAGCCAGTTCCTCGCGCGGCGACGTTGTCGCCCCGCGTGGGGAGGGCGCCTCGCGTGGGGAGGGCGCCTCCCCTGCGGGGGCGGTGACGCGCTCGGAGGTGGGCCCGCGTGGGGCCACCGTGCAGCGGGCCGTGGGTGGGCCGCGCGGGGGAGTCGTCCCGCGCGGTGAGACCGTGCCCCCTGCGCGCGCCGCCACGCGTCCGGAAAGCACGCCGTCCACGGGGGTCGTTCCGTCCGCCGAGGCCGCGCCGCGTGCCGAGTCGTCCGCCCCGGCTGCCCGTCCCCGGGGCACGACCGCGCCCCTTGACGTGCCGTCCACCGCTCCGGTGGCCCCGCCTCGCGCGGACGTGGCGCCCGGCGCCGCGTACCCGCCCCGTTCGGCGCCGTCACCCGCGCCGCAAGCCACCCCTCGCAGTGCTGGGATTCCCGCCCCCTCCGCGTCGTCGGTGGCGCCCGTGGTGGCCAGGCGTCTGCTCCCGGGCGTACCGCCCCGTACCGCCGCCCCGGCCCCCGCCGGGACGCCCGCGCCCGTGTCCGCCCCGGCCCCCGCCGTCCAGCGCGCCACCGCGCGGACAGCGACCGCCCCGGACAACACCCCCGCCGCGCCCCCGGCCGCGCCCTCGCTTCCCGTGCGTGCCTCCGCGCCCGGCGCCACCGCGCCCACGGTCCAGCGCCGTACCGCCGCCGTCCCGTTGCGCCGGGCGCCCGCGAGGACGACCGGCGCGCCGCCGGCGGTCGCCCGCCCGTTCCCGGCGAGGCCGCTGCCCGTACCATCGAGCACCGCCGCGACATCCGCCCCCGAGGAGAACACGGCACCTCCCGCACCGCCCGCCCCCGAGGAGAACGCCCCGCCCGCCCCGACGCCCGTCCCCCTCGCCGTCCAGCGCGCGGCGGCCCAGCTCCCCACGAGTGCCCGTACGACGACGCCGCCGCAGTCCCCGACCGTGCAGCGCCGCGCCGTGTCGCTGCCCCCGCCCGGGGAGCCGCGGACGGAGACGAAGCGCACCGGCGAACCGGCGCCCGCCCCCGGGACGTCCTTCGACCCGCGCGCGCTCAACGACTTCCAGCTCGACGAGCTGACCCACCGCCTGACGGGCCGCATCACCCGGCTGCTCCGCACCGAGCTGCGCCTCGACCGCGAACGCATCGGCCGACTCCGCGACCCCCGCCAATGACCACCCGCCCGCCCCGTCCCCGCCCCGTCCGCCACGGGGCACCGGCCGCTCCCCCCGCACCGCCGCCGCCCGGCCCGCCCCGTGCCCGTACCGCGTGACGGCAGGCCCGTCCCGCACCTGACGCTCCGCCCCAGAAAGGCCCCCGATGTCACGCGAACTCGACCCGGGTTCCACCATCTTCTTCACCCTCACCATCGACGGCGAGAGCCTCGGCTACTTCAACGGGTGCGAGGGGCTTTCGTCGACCGTCGAGGTCGAGACGCGCCAGGAGGGCGGGAACAACGGCTTCGTGTGGCAGCTTCCCTCCCGCGTGACCTTCTCCACGATCCGGCTCACCCGGCCGCTCACGCCCGACACCACCAAGGTCGCCAAGTGGATCTCCTCCGTGACCACCGGGATCAAGCGGCCCACCGCGCAGATCGCCGCGCTGCGCGCCGACGGCTCCGAGGTGGCGCGCTGGGGGCTCATCGACGTGCTGCCCGTCAGCTGGCAGGGGCCCTCGCTCGACCCGGCCAACCCCGGCGTCGCCAACGAGGTCCTGGAGATCACCCACCACGGCTTCACGGACTGAACGGACTGAGGGGACATACGTCATGGCTTCCAGCAGTGGCGCCGGGAAGAGTCTCGTTCGCGCCAGCCTCGCCATCCACGAGCCGCCCGTCGGCGACGGCACCTCGCCCGGCGCGCTCATGAAGACCTTCGACTTCGACTTCAACCCCACGGGGCTCCAGCTCCAGCGGCGCACCGTGTGGAAGGCGACCGCGACCGCCGCCGTGCGCGACGGCGCGACGCCCGAGTTCATGGGGCCCGAGCCGCGCGAGATGACCGTCGAGATCTTCCTCGACACGTCCGACGAGCCCAGCTCGAACACCGTGCTGCGCAAGGTCGAGTCGCTGCTCGACTGCTGCGAGGTGACGAGCAAGAGCATCGCCGCCAAGCGGCCCTCGCCGCCCTGGGTCGTCTTCCAGTGGGGCTCGTTCTCGACGGCGCGGTTCATCGCCTACGTCGCCGCCGTGGACGTCTCGTACTCGCTCTTCGGCACGACCGGCGTGCCCATCCGCGCGACCTGCCGGGTGACCCTGCACGAGATACCCGGCTCCACCGAGGGCCAGAACCCCACGTCGGGGGCCCTCACCGCGCGCCGCGTGCACCGCGTCGTCGCGGGCGACTCGCTCCAGTCGCTCGCCTGGAACGAGTACGGGAACACCGCCGCCTGGCGCGCCATCGCCGAGGCCAACGACATCGACGACCCGTCCCGGCTCTCCAGCGGTACCGAACTCGTCCTGCCCGCCGCCGAGGAGGTGCGTTCCTGATGACCCGCCCCGCCCACTCCGCCGTCCTCCACGTCACGATCGGCGGCGCCCCGCTGCCCCGCGACGTCGCGCCGCTGCTCGTCGACGGCTGGGTCGACCAAGGCGTCGGCGTCCCCGCCGCCTTCCGGCTCACCTTCCGCGACCCGCACCACATCGTCCTCGGCAAGGTCAACGCCGACTTCGGCACGCCCGTCGTCATCGCGCCCGTCGCGGACGGCAAAGGCGCCTCCGAGCCACTGCTGACCGGCGAGGTGACGGGGCTCGAGGCCGACTACGACGGCACCGGTTCCTTCACCGTCATCCGCGGCTACGACGCCGGGCACCGGCTGCTCCGCCAGCGCCGCGTCGCCGCGTACCGCAACCAGTCCGCGTCCGACATCGTGCGCAAGCTCGCCGGGCTCGACGGCGTGCCGATCGGCCGCGTCGAATCGACCCGCACCGTCTACGAGTTCCTCAGCCAGGCGAACGTCACCGACTGGGACTTCCTCGCCCGTCTCGCCGACGAGAACGAGATGGTCATGTCCGTCGACGCGAAGGGCAAGCTCCAGTTCGTCACGCCGGACCCGGCCTCCGGCGCGCCGCCCGTGAGCACGCCGGGCGACAAGAGCCCGTACGTCCTGGAGGCCGGCACGGACATCCTGCGGCTGCGCACCTCCGTGACCGCCGCCGAGCAGGTCGCGACCGTCGAGGCGCGCGGCTGGGACGTCACGACGAAGAAGGAACTCACCGCCACCGCGCCCGCGAAGAGCAACCCGGCCATCGGCATCGGGACGACGCCGGGCAAGGCGGCGGGGAAGTTCAAGAGCGCCAAGCTCGTCGACGCGCAGGTCCCCTACGACCGGCAGGCCGAGGTCAAGCACGCCGCCGACGCGCTCGCCGACGACGTCACCTCCTCCTTCGCCGAGCTGGAGGTCGTGGTCCGCGGAACGCCCAAGCTGCGCCCGGGACTTCCCGTCGCACTCGCCGACGTCGGCACGCCCTTCGAGGGCAAGTACACCGCGACCTCGGTGCGGCACGTCTTCGGCGACGGCAAGCACTACGAGGCGTGGGTCACGGTCAGCGGCAGGCAGTGGCGCTCCTTGTACGGGCTCGCCTCCGGCGGGGGCGGCGGCGACCGGCAGGGGCTCGCGCTCCCCGGCGTCGTCAACGCGCTCGTCACCGACGCGCAGGACCCGCTCAAGCAGGGCCGCGTCAAGCTCCGCTTCCCCTGGCTCGACGACGCCTACGTCAGCGACTGGACCCGCGTCACGCAGTGGGGCGGCGTACGCGGCGGCTCGATCTTCCCGCTCGACGTCGGCGACGAAGTGCTCGTCGGCTTCGACCGGGGCGCGCTCGACCACCCGTACGTCCTCGGCGGCCTCTACAACGGCAAGGACAAACCGACCAAGGTGACCGACGTGCCCCTGCACGACGGGGCGCGGCAGAAGGCCGCCCGCCACACCCTCTCCGACCGCACGGGCAACAGGCTCGACCTGCTCAGCCAGCGCACCGGCGGCAAACAGGGCGTCCGCCTGACGAGCGGGGACGGCAAACTCGTCGTCAACCTCGACCGCGCGCAGACCGAGATCACCGTCGACAGCAGGGGCACGGTGAAGATCAAGGGCAGCAAGTCGGTCTCCGTGGACGCCGGGACGAACCTCTCGCTCAGCGCCAAGGGCAGACTGAGCATCAGCAGCGGCGGGCCGCTGAGCATCAACGGGAAGGGGCCGGTGAGCGTCCGCAGCCTGACCGCGCTCAACGTGGACGGCGGACCGGCGCTCAGCCTCAGCTCCAAGGGCGTGGCCACGCTCAGCTCCCTGGGCACCCTCCAGGTCAACGCCACCGCCAACCTCGGGCTGCGGGCCGCCTCGCTGCTCGTCCAGGGGATCGTCATGGTCAACGGGAAGCCGTACCCGATCCCGTGAGCCACCGGCCCCCCTTCCCCGTACGCCCGACACCCCACGACGAGAGCAGGTGCGTCCCTCATGGCTGAACAATTCGTCGGTTCCGGCTGGGCCTTCCCGCTGCGCATCAGCCCCACCGGGGGCATCGCGCTCGTCAGCGGCGAGCGCGAGGTCGAGGAGGCAATCCGGCTCGTCCTCGCCACCGCGCCCGGCGAGCGGCCCATGCGCCCCGAGTTCGGCTGCGCGATCCACGACCTCGTCTTCTCGCCCGTCAACGAGGCGACGGCCGGGCGCATCCAGCACGAGGTGTACGCGAGCCTCGACCGCTGGGAGCCCCGGATCGAGGTCCAGGAGGTCGACGTCACCGCCGGGGCCGAGCAGAACATCCTCTTCATCGACGTGCGCTACTCGATCCGCGGCACCAACAACCCGCGCAGCCTCGTCTTCCCCTTCTACGTCATCCCCTCCCACGAGGAACCGGGCACGACCGGTGACTCCCCCGAAAGCGACCGCTGATGGCACTGCCCTCGCCCCACCTCGACGACCGCCGCTTCCAGCAGTTCGTGGACGACGCCAAGCGCTACATCCAGCAGCGCGCCCCGGAGTGGACCGACCACAACGTCTCGGACCCCGGCGTGACCCTCGTGGAGACCATGGCCCACATGGCCGACCAGGTCGTCTACCGGCTCAACCGCGTCCCGGAGAAGAACCACCTGGCCTTCCTCGACCTCGTCGGCATCACCCTCTTCCCGCCCGCCGCCGCGCGCACCGACGTCACCTTCCGGCTCTCCGCGCCGCAGGAGGAGACCGTCCGCCTGCCCGAGGGCACCGAGGTCGCGACGCAGCGCACCGAGAGCGAGGAGGCCGTCGTCTTCGCGACCGAACGGGACCTCGCCGTCGTGCCCTGCGCGCTCGGCCACCTCGTCACGCAGCGCCAGGGCGCCTCCTTCAGCGACCGCACCACCGACCTTGCCGAGGAGAAGGACGTCCTCTGCTTCGCCGAGTCCCCGCGCCCCGGCGACGCGATGCTCTTCGGCCTCACCACCGCCGTGCCGCACTGCGTCGTCGCGCTCGAACTCGACAGCCGCGTCGACGGCGTCGGCGTCGACCCCCGCCAGCCCCCGCTCGTGTGGGAGGCGTGGACGGAGGACGGCTGGCAGGAGTGCGAGATCGACGAGGACGGGACCGGCGGCCTCAACCGCCCCGGGGACGTCGTGCTGCACGTGCCCGGCGGGCACGTCGTCTCGCGCTCGGGCGGGCAGCCCGGCGGCTGGCTGCGCTGCCGCGTCACCGAACCCCTCGCCAACCAGCCCTTCTACACGACGTCCCCGACCGTGCGCTCCGCCGCCGCCTGCACCGTCGGCGGCACCGTGCCCGCGGTCCACGCCGACACCGTCACCGACGAGGCCCTCGGCGAGTCCACCGGCCTTCCCGGCCAGCACCTGCGCCTCGCGCACGCGCCCGTCGTCGGCGACACCCCGCCGCTCCTGCTCCAGACCGCCGAGCAGGAGGGCTGGCAGGACTGGCACGTCGTCCCGCACTTCGCCGCCTCGGGCCCCGAGGACCGGCACATCACCGTCGACGCCACGACCGGCGAGGTGGCCTTCGGCCCGTCCGTACGCGAACCGGACGGGACCCTGCGGCAGTACGGGGCCGTCGCCCCCAAGGGCGCGGTCATCCGGGCCCGCCGCTACCGCATCGGCGGCGGGCGCGCGGGCAACGTGGCGCGCGGCGCGGTCCGCGTCCTGCGCACCTCGGTCCCGTACGTCTCCGAGGTCGTCAACCGCGAGGCCGCGCGCGGCGGCGTGGACGGCGAGACCGTGCAGGAGGCGAAGGTCCGCGCACCGATCACCCTGCGCGCGCAGGAGCGCGCCGTGACCCTGCGCGACTACGAGGAACTCGCCCGCCGCGCCGCGCCCGAGACGGCGCGCATCACGTGCCTGGAGGGCAAGGAGAACGAGCACGGTGCCTACGCGGTTCGTGTCCTCGTCGTCCCGCAGGCCGTGCCCGACCCGGGAGGGCGGCTGCGCTTCGAGCAACTGGTCCCGGGCGACGCCCTGCTCCAGCGCATCACGCGGCACCTCGACGAGCGGCGCCTCATCGGCACGCGCATCGCGGTCGGGCCGCCGTACTACCAGGGCGTGACGGTCGTCGCGACGGTGCACGCCTTCCGGGGCGTCGACACCGACCGCGTACGGCGCGAGGCCCACGATGCCCTCTACCGGCACCTCGACCCGCTCACCGGCGGCGCGGACGCCAAGGGCTGGCCCTTCGGGCGGCCCGTGCAGGCCGGGGAGGTCTTCGCGGTGCTCCAGCGCGTGCCGGGCGTCGAACTCGTCGACGAGGTCACCCTCCACCCCGCCGACCCGCTCACGGGCAAGCGCGGCGAGGCCACCGACCGGATCGACCTGCGCGAACCGGCGCTCGTCTTCTCGTACGACCACCGGGTCCGTGTGATCGGGGGCAACGCGTAGTGCCTCGGCCGCAGTTCGTAGTGTTGTCCTTCGCGACGGGGGAGGTGACGGGCCGGTGAGGGGTTCGATCGACGGGCTCGGCTCGTCCGCGCCGCTCGGCGCCATGCTGCCCGCCGTCTTCGCCGACGACGACCTCGCGCAGCGCTTCGTCGGCGGGCTCGACGAAGTCCTCGCGCCGATCCTCAACGTCCTCGACTGCCTGCCCGCCTACTTCGACCCCGCGCTCGCGCCCGTCGACTTCACGCGCTGGCTCGCGGAGTGGGTCGGCGCCGAGACGGACGGCGACGCGCCGGAGAACGCGGAGGCGGAGGCGCGGCTGCGGGACGCCGTCGCCGCCGCCGCGCGCCTGCACCGGGTCCGGGGCACCCGGCACGGGCTCGCCGAGGCGGTACGGCTCGCCTTCGGCGCCGAACCGGAGATCAGCGAGAGCGGGGGCGCCGACTGGAGCGCCCGCCCGCTCGGCGCCTTCCCCGGCGAGCGCAGGCCCCACCTGCACGTGACCCTCCGCCTCGCCGATCCCAAACCCACCGACACTCACCGCCTCAGCGCCCTCGTCGCGGCGGCCCGCCCCGCGCACATGCCGTACACGGTCAAGGTGACCACGGCCGAAAGGACTCCTCGGACATGACGACGACCCAGAACTGCGCCGAGTGCGGAACGCGCGCGGAGCCAGGCCAGTCGTTCTGCGACGGCTGCGGGGCTGTGCTGCGGTGGAAGGACGCGGGCGCGGCGGGCGGGGGTGCCGCTGGTGCGGGTGCTTCCGGCGGAGGTTCTTCCGGCGCGGGTGATTCCTTCGGTGGTGCTTCCGGCGCGGGTGCCTCTGGTGGGGGTGCCTCCTTCGGTGGTGCTTCCGGCGCGGGTGCCTCTGGTGGAGGTGACTCCTTCGGTGGTGCTTCGGGCGCCGGTGCTTCCGCTGGGGGCGCTTCCGGCGGTGGCGCTTCCGAGGACGGCGCGGCCGGCCGGGAGGCCGAGGTGCCGCGGTCGCGCGGGGTGCGGATGGAGCGGCCACGCGCGGAGGCGACCGGCGGTGCGGGTACCTCCGGCGGCGGTACGGGCGCGGGTGTCCCCGGTGCCGGTGAGCAGCCCCGTACCCCCACCGGGCAAGTCGAGCAGGTCCCGTGGCCCGCGCGGGCCGGGGCGCAGGGGCGCCAGATAGGCGCCGAGGAGCTGGAGCCGTCCGGCGGGGCGACGGGGACCGGGGTGTGGGCGCGCGGCGAAGTGGCCGGAAGCCCGGCCCCCGACGCGGAGGTCCCGACGCCCCACACCCCGGCTGCGGTCACGGGTGCGGGCAGGGGCACGGCTACGGGCTCAAGCGCGGGTTACGGCGCGGAGGCCCCGGCCCCGCACGCCCCGCTCCCGGACTCGGAGGCCCCGACGCCGCACACCCCCCTCGTCACCTCCGAGGCCCCGACCCCCAGCACCCCGCTCTCCGCGGGCCCGCTCCCCTCCGGCCCGCTCCCCTCGGGCCCCGGCCCGGAGACGCACGCGCGGGCCCGCAACCTGCTCGTGCCCGTCGCCGACGAGGAGCACCCGGCCCCCGCGACGCCCTCCGTCGCGCCCGTCCTGCCGGGCCGCCCTGTCGCCGACCGCCCGACCGTCCGCGCCCCCGGGCCCGAGACCGGTGCCGTGGGCGGCCCGCCGTGCCCCTGGTGCGGCACCCCGAACCGCCCCGACCGGCACCACTGCGCCCGCTGCGCGATGCCGCTCGCGCGCGGCGAGGAGGAGGACGAGGCCCGGCTGCCGTGGTGGCGCCGCATTCTCGACGGCCGCCGCAACGCGGTCCCGTGGGCGGGCGAACGCCCGCGCCTGCGCCGTACCTTCGACCGCGTCCTGCGCTGGATCGTCGCCGCCGTCGTCATCGGGCTCGTCGTCTTCCTCGGCATGAAGGCGCCCGCCGGGATACAGGCGACCCGTGACCACTTCGCGAAGCGCTCCCTCGTCAGCCCCGACGACTTCGCCGCCTCGCGCAACTTCCCCGGCCACAAGCCCGACCTCGCCTTCGACGGGCTCAGCAACACGTGGTGGGGGCCCGGGGTCTCGGGACCGGCGCAGGGCGAGTGGGTGGAGGCCCGCTTCGACGAGCCGACCCGCCTCCTCAACCTGATCATCACCCCGGGCGTCTCGACGAAGTCCAACCGCATCAGGGAATCCGCCCTTCCGCACCGCGTCACCGCGACCATCACCATGAAGGACGGCAAGATCAAGACGCGTGAACTCGTCCTCGACCAGGGCCCCGGCGGCCAGACCCGCGCCTTCGGCGTCGGCGAGGTGACCAAGGTCCGCTTCACGGTCGACTCGTCCTACGGGGCCACCAAGGAGAAGCAGCTCGCGATCGCGGAGATCGAGTTCTTCGGCCCCTCCGGCGACAACTGACGGCCTCCGGGGAGCCGCCGGGGGGCTGTCACCCCTCGGCGGCCACCGCGTCCCCGCGCACCCGCCCGCGTCCCCGCCCCGGCAGCAGCAGGACGGGCGTCGCCAGCATCGCGAGGCCCGCCAGGCCGAGGGCGGCGCGCGGGCCCGTCCAGGTCGCGAGCAGGCCCCACGCCGCCGTCAGCGCCGCGATCGCCGCGCTCGTGCTCACCGTCCAGGCCGCGAGGGTGCGGGCCACGAGGTGCTGCGGGGTGAGGTCGAGACGGCGCGTCGCGAGGAGCGGGTTGAAGATCCCGCAGCACGTGATGAGCCCGAACTCGACGACCATCACCACGGCGAGCCCCGCCGCCCCGGGCCCCACGCACACGAGCCCCACCGGCCAGCACACCCGCAGCACCCCCGTCACACGCAGCACCCGCCGCGCCCCGTACCGCCGCGCGAGCGGTCGCGCCACGCGCGCCCCGAGCAGCCCGCCCAGACACGGCACGGCGAAGGCGAGCCCGTACTCCCAGGGTGCGTAGCCGAGCCGCCCGAGCAGCAGCACGGCGAGCAGCGGC
Source organism: Streptomyces sp. Tu6071 (assembly GCF_000213055.1). Lineage (NCBI taxonomy): Bacteria > Bacillati > Actinomycetota > Actinomycetes > Kitasatosporales > Streptomycetaceae > Streptomyces > Streptomyces sp. Tu6071. The sequence goes on from NZ_CM001165.1 coordinate 5,475,834, forward strand.
TCGGTCGCCATGAGCAGCCCGTTGACCGCGAGGGTGTTGAGGAACAGGGGCCGCAAGGCGGGCTCCGCGAGCAAGTGGCGCCAGCCCGCCAGGAGTTCGGTGGTACGGGGCGCCTTCGCCTCCCGTACGGGCTCCGGTTCCCTGCCGCCGATCGCGCGCAGCCCGAGCGCGGACAGCAGGTAGCTGACCGCATCCGCGAGCACCGTCGTCACCGGGCCGAGGACGCCGATCGCCGCGCCGCCGAGCGGGGGGCCGAGCACCGTCGCGCTCCATGTCGTCGCCTCGAAGCGGCTGTTGGCGAGGAGCAGCCCGTCCGGGGGCACGAGCCACTTCAGGTACGCGCCGCTCGCCGCCCGGAACCCGATGTCGGCCGCCGCCGTGACGACCGACACGAGCAGCAACTGCCCGAAGGAGAGCACCCCGAAGCCGTACGCGAGCGGCACGCTCAGCAGCGCCCCGCAGCGCACGAGATCCGCCGCGACCATCACGGGCCGCTTGCGCCGGAACTCCACCCACGGCCCCAGCGGCACCGCGAGCAGAGCCCCCACCGCCCGCCCGGCCGCCGCGAGCAGCGCGACGCGACCGGGCCCCGCGTCGAGCACGAGCACCGCGAGCACGGGAAACGCCCCGAACCCGACCCCGGTCCCGTACGCGCTCACCGCGTACGCCCCCCACAACCACCCGAACGACCGCCCCAGCCGACCCCTCACCCGCGCCCCACTCCCTCGCAACCCGTCCCGACCAGCGGCATCCAAGCCGCCGAGGAACCCGCACGGCAAACAACCACCGGGGGAGCGGGGACAACCGCGGGTTGTGCGCCAGCGCGGAGCGGGGCTTCCGCGAGGACGAGGGGCCGAGGCTGCGGCGGGGACACGACCCGGGTGGTGCGGGGTCGGGCCGGGGCTCCCTCAGGCGTCCCGCAACGCCATGAGCAGATGCCGGTGCGCGCTCCGCGCGGCGGGGCCGGGGGCCCCTGACAACGGCCCTGCGGACGACTCGGGCAGACCCCGCACGCCCCGTACGGCCCCGCGTGCGCCGGTCGCCCCGTGGGGGCCCCGGCGGGGTGCGGCTAGAACGGGGGCCAGGTGCGGAGGGAGGCGTCGACCAGGTTCTGGAGTTCCTCGCGGGGGACTCCGCTCGTGGCCTGGACGGCGAGGCCGTGGGCGAGGGTGGTGAGGTGGCGGGCGAGGAGGGCGGGGTCGGTTCCCGGGGGGAGGTCGCCCTCGTCGGCCGCACGCCGGAAGCGGTCGCGGAGCTGGGCGTACGCGTCCTCGCGCCAGTCCACCAGGAGATCGCGGACCGGCTCCCCCGCGCAGCTCACGGCCAGGGCGCTCTGGACGCCGAGGCAGCCGGGGGGACGGGCGGGGAGGGTCGTCGTGCGCACGACGCCGTTCAGGACGGCGGTCGCGACGGCGTGCGCCGTCGGCTTCTCCATGGCGCGCGCGAAGTACCCGCCCGGTCCGTCGCTGTAGCGCTCCAGGACCTTGCGGAACAACTGCTCCTTGTTGCCGAAGGCCGCGTACATGCTCGTCGTGGAGATGCCCATCGCCCGCGTCAGCAGGGCCGTGCCCGCGCCCTCGTAGCCGTGCTCCCAGAAGACCAGCATGGCGCGTTCGAGCGCCTCTTCGGCGTCGAATCCCCGCGGCCTGCCGAGGGGGCCGCACGCCTTCGGCTCCTTCTTCGCCGTACCCGAAGTCTTCTCCACGGGCACAGTCTACCGCTTCCGCAGCGACCACTACAGAAGTGCTATGTTCGGCTTCCACGACTTCCGCAACGACCGTTCCGGAAGTCGACGAGTCGGCTCGTCCACACCTGTGAGGACACGAATGACCATCACACTCATCACCGGGGCCAACAAGGGCATCGGCTTCGAGACGGCCCGTCAGCTCCTCGCGCGGGGCCACGTCGTCTACGTCGGCGCCCGCGACCCCGAGCGCGGCGAGAAGGCCGCCGCCGCGCTCGGCGCGCGCTTCGTGCGGCTCGACGTGACCGACGACGCCTCGGTGGCCGCCGCCCTCGCGACGGTCGAGGCGGCCGAGGGGCGCCTCGACGTCCTCGTCAACAACGCCGGCATCCTCGCGAGCGAGACCGTCGACGGCCCCTCCGCGCTGCGCGCCTTCGACGTGAACGCGGTCGGGATCGTCCGCGTCACCGAAGCCGCGCTCCCGCTCCTGCGCAAGTCCGCGAACCCCCTCGTCGTCAACGTGACCAGCAGCCTCGGCTCCTTCTGGGCGGTCAACAACCCCGAGCGCGTCGAGTCCACGCTCCCCCTGCCGCTCTACGCCGCCTCCAAGGCGGCGGCCACGATGCTCACCGTCCAATACGCGAAGGCGCACCCGGGCATCAAGTTCAACGCCGTCGAGCCGGGCGCGACGGCGACCGACATGACCGCCGCGATGGGCATCGGCAGGCCGGTCGAGGAGAGCGCGGCGGTCGTCGTCCCGCTCGCGACCCTCGGCGCGGACGGCCCGACGGGCACGTTCAGCGACGAGAACGGGCCGCTGCCCTGGTAGTCACGGCACGGGGCCGGGGCGGCGGCGGACCGGCACCGGTCCCCGTCCCGGCGGGCTCCGCCACAACCCCCGGTTGTCCCCGGTAGGCTCCGGCGGATGGATCTCGATGGGGTGCGCACCTTCGTCGCCGTCGTCGACGGCGGGCGCTTCCGCGATGCCGCGGCCGTGCTCGGGGTGACCCAGCAGGCCGTGTCCAAGCGGATCGCCGCGCTGGAGACGCGGCTCGGGGTGCGGCTCTTCGCGCGCGGCGCCCGGGGGGCCTCGCTCACGCCGGACGGGGCGGCGTTCCTCCCGTACGCCCGCGAGCTGCTGCGTGCCGAGACGCGCGCCCTCGACGCGGTACGGGCCGGACGCCGCCCCCTGCGCGTCGACGTGATCGGGCGCAGGCTCGCCCCCGCCGGACTGCTGCACGCCTTCTCGCTCGCGCACCCGGAGGTCGTGCTCGACGTCGTGACGCTGGAGGACGCCGTGCCCGCGCTGCGCGAGGGGAGCGTCGACGCGAGCTTCCGCGCCGTCCCCGCGCCGCTCGCGGGACTCGCGCACGTCCGCGTCCACGACGAGCCGGTCGAACTCGTGACGGGCCCCGCGCACCCCCTCGCCACCGCGCCCGAGGTGAGCCCCGCGATGCTCGTCGGCCACCGCGTGTGGATACCGGGCCTCGTGCCTGGCACCGAGTGGGCCACGTACTACGCCGACCTGGCCGCCGCCTTCGGCCTCACGATCGTCCGCTCGGGCCCCGGCGCGGAACCCCTCCTCGACACCCTCGCCCACGAGCCCGCGCTCGCGACCCTCGTCGGCGCGGGCACCCGCCTCCACTGGCCCCCGGGGCTCGGCCTGCGCCGCGTCCCGCTCACCGCCCCGACCCCCGTCTACCCCCACGCCCTCGTCTGGCGCCGCGCCAACCCCCACCCCGCACTCGCCACCCTGCGCGAGTGGCTGGCGGCGAGCGCCGCGCGGGAGGAGCGGGGCGGAGGCGCGGGGGCGGAGCGGAGTGGAGGCGCGGGGGAGCGGTGGGCGCCGGAGTGGGCGCGGTAGGACGCGGGAGAGCCCGGCGGGTGCGTACCGCCGCCGACGGCTCCCTCGGCGCACTGCCCCCCCGCCACAACTCTCGCCGCGCCCCACAAGGCGGCCCGAGAAGGGAGAGCCCGCCGAAGGCGAGCCCCGCCCCCCGCCCCCGCCCCGCGCTCAGCCGATCCGTACGTCCGAACTCCGCGACTCCACCGCGTCGAGCGCCGCCATCGCCGCCTCGTCGAGGACGAGGGACCCCGCCGCCGTGTTCTCCTCCAGGTGCGCGACGCTCGCCGTCCCGGGGATGAGCAGCGTGTCCGGGTAGTGGTGCAGGAGCCAGGCGAGGCCGATCTGCGAGACCGTGGCGCCGAGTTCGTCGGCGATCCGTACCGCCGTGGCCTCCTCGGAGACCTTCGGGAGGCCCGGGAAGGAACCGCCGAGCGGGAAGTACGGGACCCACGCGATGCCCTCGGCCGCGCACACCGCGAGCACGTCCTCGTCGTCCCTGCCGACCAGGCTGTACGCGTTCTGCACGCACACGATCCCCGCCGGGAGCGCCCGGCGCAGCACCTCGGCCGTCACGCTGCTCATGCCGATCGCGCCGATCTTGCCCTCGTCGCGCAGCGCGGTCATGACCGCGAGCTGGTCGTCGAGCGGCACGATCTGGTCGCCCTCGGCGCGCAGGCCGGGGCCCGTGTCGGGGCGGCGGAGGTTGACGACGTCGATGCGCTCGCGGCCGAGCGTGCGCAGGTTGTCCTCGACGCTCGCGCGCAGCTCCTCGGGGCGCTGGGCGAAACGGAGCGGGACCGGCCCCTCGGGCTCCGGGTCGGCGCCGACCTTGCTCACGACCACGACGTCCTCGGAGTCGCCGAACGCCTCGCGGATCATCTCGTTGACGAAGCCGAAGCCGTAGAACTGCGCGGTGTCGACGTGGTTCACCCCCAGTTCGCGGGCGCGGTGCAGCAGGGCGACGGCGGCGGGGCGGTCGGCGTGGAGCCGTTCGAGCTGCATCGCGCCGTAGCCGACCCGGGCGATGGTGTGGGTGCCGAGCGCGGCCGTGCCGCCGGGGGTGGGGGAGTGCTGGTTCATGGGGGTCCTCCTGCGAGTGGGTGCGGAGAAGGCGGACGTGGGACCATGGAGTGAAGCGGAGGTCCCTCCGCTCTTATGGACGACCGTAGCACTCATACCGGAGGTGCCTCCGCTTTGGCCGCCGATTCCTCGTCCCGCGCCGCCGCCCCCGGAGCGCCCCGCGCCCCCCGCGCCGACGCCCTCCGCAACCGCGAGAAGCTGATCGAGGCGGCCCGCCACGCCTACGCCGTCGCCAGCGAGGGCGGCCCCGAGGCGACCCTCGAAGGCATCGCGAAGGCCGCGGGCGTCGGCATCGGCACGCTGTACCGGCACTTCCCCGACCGCGAGGCACTCGTCGAGGCGGTGTACGCGGCCGAACTCGACGCGATCGTCGCGGCAGCCGCCGGGCTCGCCGCGAGCGAGCCCCCCGAGCGGGCGCTGCGGGCCTGGTTCGGGCGGTACGGGGAGTTCGTCGCCGCGAAGCGCGGCATGGCCGACACGCTGCGCTCCGCGTTCGACGCGGGCCGCCTCGCCCCCTCCACGACCCGCACCCGGGTGACCGAGGCGGTCGGCGTCCTCCTCGCGGCGGGCACGGAGGCGGGCGTCCTGCGGACGGACGTCCGCCCGGACGACGTGACAGCCCTCCTCCTGGGCGTCTTCCTCTCCGCAGGCCCCCGCGGCGAACAGACCCCGCGCCTCCTGGACCTCCTGGTGGACGCCCTGCTGCCGCGCGGGTAGGTACGGTCGGCGCATGAGGTGGTGGGGGAGTGCGGCGGGGTGGTGCCGGGCGGTGTACGTGGTGGGGTTCGCCGAGGGGACCGCGGCGCACGTCGTCGATCTGGTGCGGGGCGGACTCGACGCGTACGAGAGCTTTCCGTTCGCGCCTGTGCGGGCCCTGTTCCTGGCCCTCGTCGTACTCGACCCGCTCGTCGTCCTCCTGCTCCTGCGGGCCCCGGTGGCCGGGGTGGCGGCCGGGGCGCTGGTGATGACGCTCGACCTCGCGGCGAACCTGACGGCCAACGCGGCCGACATCGCCGCGACACCGGCAAGAACGCTTCCGGGAATGACCCCCCTGCTCCTCTTCGGCGCCTTCGTACTCGCCACGGCCCGGCCACTCACCCGCGCCCTGCGCGGAAGGACACCGGTTCGGGCGCTCGCGGAGGCGAAGCCGACGCCATGAGGGCCGTGCGCGACAATGGCCTCTATGAGTCTGTTCCGCGACGACGGCATCGTGCTGCGCACCCAGAAGCTCGGCGAAGCGGACCGGATCATCACGCTTCTCACGCGCGGGCAGGGGCGGGTGCGGGCCGTGGCGCGGGGGGTGCGGCGGACGAAGTCGAAGTTCGGGGCGCGCCTGGAGCCGTTCTCGCACGTCGACGTGCAGTTCTTCGCGCGCGGCAGCGAGCTGATCGGGCGCGGCCTGCCGCTGTGCACGCAGAGCGAGACGATCGCCCCCTACGGCCGCCACATCGTCACCGACTACAGCCGCTACACCGCCGGCACCGCGATGCTGGAGACCGCCGAGCGCTTCACGGCGAACGAGGGCGAGCCCGCGATCCAGCAGTACCTGCTCCTCGTCGGCGGCCTCCGCACCCTCGCCGAGGGCAGCCACGCCCCCGCCCTCGTCATGGACGCCTTCCTGCTCCGCTCCCTCGCCGTCAACGGTTACGCCCCGAGCTTCGACGCCTGCGCCCGCTGCGGGCTCCCCGGGCCCAACCGCTTCTTCTCCGTCTCCTCGGGGGGAGCGGTCTGCGGCGACTGCCGGGTGCCCGGTAGCGTCGTACCCTCCTCGGAGACCCTGACCCTGCTCGGCGCGCTGCTGACCGGGGACTGGGCCACGGCCGACGCCTGTGAGGCGCGGCACGCCAGGGAGGGCAGCGGGCTCGTCTCCGCCTATCTCTCCTGGCACCTGGAGCGCGGGCTGCGCTCGCTGCGCTACGTCGAGAAGCAGTAGGACAGCGGCGGCCCGTACGGCACACCGCCGGTCAAGACGCACCGTCGTTGAAAGATGCGGAGACAGCACACATGGCAGTACGCGGGATTCTCGGACGCCGGCGCCGCGAGTACCGGACCCCCGATCCGCACCCCTCCGGCGCCGTCCCGCCGAAGCTCCCCGCCGAGCTGGTCCCGGGCCACGTCGCGGTCGTCATGGACGGCAACGGCCGCTGGGCGAAGGAGCGCGGACTGCCCCGTACCGAGGGCCACAAGGTCGGTGAGACGGTCGTCATGGACGCCATGAAGGGCTGTCTGGAACTCGGCATCAAGAACATCTCGCTCTACGCCTTCTCCACCGAGAACTGGAAGCGCTCGCCCGAGGAAGTCCGCTTCCTCATGAACTTCAACCGCGACGTCATCGCCCGCCGCCGCGACGAGATGGACGAACTCGGCATCCGCATCCGCTGGGTCGGCCGGATGCCGAAGCTGTGGAAGTCGGTGGTCAAGGAGCTCCAGATCGCGCAGGAGCAGACCAAGGACAATGACGCCCTGACGCTCTATTTCTGTGTCAACTACGGCGGTCGCGCCGAGATCGCCGACGCCGCGCGCCGCCTCGCCGAGGACGTCGCCGCCGGGCGCCTGGACCCGTCCAAGGTCAGCGAGAAGACCTTCCAGAACTACCTCTACTACCCGGACATGCCGGACGTGGATCTCTTCCTGCGCCCCAGCGGCGAGCAGCGCACCTCGAACTTCCTGCTCTGGCAGTCGAGTTACGCGGAGATGGTCTACCAGGACGTGCTGTGGCCGGACTTCGACCGCCGCGACCTGTGGCGCGCCTGCGTCGAGTACGCCAAGCGCGACCGCCGCTTCGGCGGCGCGGTCCCCAACGAGCAACTGCTCGCCATGGAAGAGGGGATGCGCGGGCGCGCGTAGGCGCGGGTACGGGTACGGCGCGCCGCCTCCCTGGGCGGCCCCGTCACCCCGTCCCGGCCGCGAGCCCCGTCCCGGCCGCGAGCCCCGTCCCGCGCCCGAGTCTCGTCCCGGCCGTGCCCCCCGTTCCCGCCCCCGAGTCCCGTCCAGGGCCCCGGCTCACCCCCGTACGAGCCCGAACACCGTGCCGTCCGGCGCCCGCAGGCTCGCGCGGCCCGCGCGTGCCGCGGGGGCGTCCTCGACGAGGAGTGTCGCGCCGCCCGCGAGGGCCGCGGCCACCGCCCGGTCGAGGTCGCCCGCGAGGAAGTCCGGCTGCCAGCGCGGGCGTGGCCGCTTGGCGCCCGTGCGCAGGGGGGAGACGGAGAGCAGCGGGCGGGTGCCGCGCAGGAGGAGGGTCGCGTCCGGCGGGGCCGGGTGGGCCTTCGCGCCGAGGACGCGGGTGTGGAAGGCGAGGGCGTCGGCCGGGTCGTGGGTGTGCAGGCGGTAGCGGACCGCCTCGGTGATCCGGGCGCCCGGTCCCGGCTCCCACAGGGTGAGGCCGAGGCCCTGCCGGTCGGCGGCGAGGAGACCCCGGCCGCCTTCGAGCGGCAGCGGGCCCACCGCGACCGTGCCGCACAGCGCGCGCACCTGCTCGGCCGCGCCCCGCACGTCGGGGACCGTGAGGCACGGGGACCACACGCCCGGCCCGGTGCCGGTGTAGGCACGGCCCACCACGAGGACCTGGGAGCCGTGCGCGTCGAGCCCGCGCCACAGGCCGCCGGGGCCGCCGCCCGGCTCGAAGCGGAGACCGAGGACCTTCGCGTAGAAGGCGCGGGCCCGCTCGGGCGCCGGGGACTGGAGTGCGGCCCAGGCCGCGCCGGAGCGCGTGGCGGCGACGGCACGGGCGGGGCGCGGTAGCGGGCTCGTCACAGGAGTGGCGACGCTGTCTGTCACGGGGACCTCCGGGGTGACCGGACATGTGTGACCCCCGCCTACCCGGCGGGGAGCGCCTCAATCATGTGAATCACCCACGAGGTGGCCCACATCACACCCCCGGGGGCCTACGCGCGGGCCGGGCCCTCTGCGCAGCAGTCACCGCACGTCCCGAAGATCTCCACCGTGTGGGCGACCTCCACGAAGCCGTGCTGGGCCGCCACCGTCGCCGCCCACTCCTCGACCGCCGCGCCCTCGACCTCCACGGCCTTGCCGCAGCTCCGGCACACGAGGTGGTGGTGGTGCTGCTCCGTGGCGCACCTGCGGTAGACCGCCTCGCCCTCCGCGTTGCGCAGCACGTCGACCTCGCCCGCGTCGGCGAGGGACTGGAGCGTGCGGTAGACCGTCGTGAGGCCGACCGAGTCGCCCCGGTGTTTGAGCATGTCGTGCAGGTCCTGGGCGCTGCGGAACTCCTCGACCTCGGAGAGGGCCGAGGCCACGGCGGCGCGCTGCCGGGTCGAACGCCCCCGTACCGGGGGTCCAGCGGTGGTCACCGGTTGCCTCCTCACGTCTGCTGGCTGGTCATTGTGCCAGGTGCGGCGGTGCCGGAACCGCCGCCGACGCCCGCGACGGGCTCTTCCGACCGTACGTCCGTGCCCGGTTCCAACGGGCATCCGACCGGGTCGGCAACCGCTTTCGCCCTGGCCCGGCGGCGCGCCAGCGGCGTCGCGAGGAGCGAGAGCACGACGAACACGGCGATCGCGAGGAGCACGATCGTGCCGCCGGGCGGGAGGTCCTGGTAGTACGAGAGCGTCGTACCGCCGAGCGTCGTGACGACGCCGATCGCGACCGCGCCCGCGAAGGTGAACGCGAAGCTGCGGGTGAGCTGTTGGGCCGCGGCGACCGGGATCACCATGAGCGCGCTCACCAGGAGCAGCCCCACGATCCGCATCGCGACGGTGACGGTCGCCGCCGCGGTGACCGCGACGAGCAGGTTGAGCAGCCGCACGGGCAGCCCGGTCACGCGCGCGTACTCCTCGTCCTGGCTCACCGCGAAGAGGTGCCGCCGCAGCCCCACCGTGACGAGCACGACGAAGGCCGCGAGCACGCACACCGCGACGACGTCGCTCGGCGAGACCGTCGAGAGCGAACCGAACAGGTACGAGGTGAGGTTGGCGTTGGAGCCGGCCGGGGCGAGGTTCGTCAGCACGACGCCGCCCGCCATGCCCCCGTAGAAGAGCATCGCGAGCGCCACGTCGCCGCGCGTGCGGCCGTACCAGCGGATGAGTTCCATCACGATCGCGCCGCCGACCGAGACGGCCGCCGCCGTCCACAGCGGCGAGGCCGACAGCAGGAAGCCGAGGCCGACGCCGGTGAGCGCCACGTGCCCGATGCCGTCGCCCATGAGCGCCTGGCGGCGCTGCACGAGGTAGATGCCGATGGCGGGCGCGGTGATGCCGACGAGCACGGCCGCGAGCAGCGCGCGCTGCATGATGACGGACTGGAGCATGTCCATGGATTCGCTGTGCCTTCCTCGCCGCTCAGCCGAGCAGCCCGCTGCGGACCGGTTCGGCCGCGCCGGAGTGGGGGTGGACGTGGTCGTGGCCGGGCAGGGCGTGCTGACCCACGGCGCGCGGCGGCGGGCCGTCGTGGCGCACGCAGCCGTCGCGCAGGACGATCGCGCGGTCGATGAGCGGTTCGAGCGGCCCGAGTTCGTGGAGCACGAGGAGCACCGTCGTGCCGCGCTCGACCTGCGCCGCGAGGGTACGGGCCAGGACCTGCTGGCTCTCCAGGTCCACGCCCGCCATCGGCTCGTCCATGATGAGCAGTTCGGGCTCGGAGGCGAGCGCGCGGGCGATCAGGACGCGCTGGTGCTGGCCGCCGGAGAGCGCCTCGACGGGGTCCTTCGCACGGTCCGCCATCCCCACCTCGTCGAGTGCCGCGCGTATCGCCGCGCGGTCGGCGCGGCCGAGGAAGCCCAGCTTCGCGCGCGAGAGCCGCCCCGAGGCGACGACCTCGGAGACGGTCGCGGGGACCCCTCCGGCGGCGGTCGTGCGCTGCGGTACGTACCCGACGCGCGCCCAGTCGCGGAACCGCCGCAGCGGCGTCCCGAACAGCTCGACGCCGCCCCCGGAGACGGGCACCTGCCCGATCGCGACCCGCACGGCCGTCGACTTGCCCGAGCCGTTGGCGCCGAGCAGCGTCACGACCTCGCCGCGCCGCACCCGTACGTCGACGCCGTGCAGGACGGGGCGGGCGCCGAGCCGCGCGGAGACCTCGCGCAGCGCGAGCACGGTCTGCCGGCCGTCCTCGGGTTCTCCGCCGTCGTCCGCGCCGGAGCGGGGTTCGGGAATCATGGGCGCGCCTCCTGGGGGCGAGGTGTGGGTGCGGTGGGGGCGGAGCGAGGTTACGGGGCGTGGCGGGCGCGGGGCGGCCGGGGGTGTACGGGGAGGTGCCCTGCGCCGTACGGGCGCTCAGGAGGCTCCCAGCGCCTTCTGGAGCGCCGTGAGGTTCGCGCGCATGACCTCGATGTAGTCGTCGCCGCGCGACGTGTCCGTGATGCCCTCCAGCGGGTCGAGTACGTCGGTCCTGAGGCCCGAGTCGCCCGCGACGGTCTTGGCGGTGCGGTCGGAGACGAGCGTCTCGTAGAAGACCGTCGTGACGTGGTCGGCCTTCGCGATCTCGCGCAGGTCCTTCATGCGGGAGAGGCTCGGCTCGCTCTCGGGGTTGAGGCCCGCGATGGCCTCCTCGGTGAGGCCGTAGCGCTCGGCGAGGTAGCCGAAGGCGGCGTGCGTCGTCAGGAAGACCTTCGTCTTCGTGTTCCTGAGGCCCTCGCGGTAGTCGGTGTCCAGCTCGCCGAGCTTGCCGACGAGGGTCTTCGTGTTCTTCGCGTACGTGTCCGCGTGGTCGGGGTCGGCCTTCTCCAGCTCCTTGCCGACGCCCTTCGCGAGCTGCGCGTAGCGGACCGGGTCGAGCCACACGTGGGGGTCCTCGCCCGCCTCGCCGCCGTGGTCGTGGTCGTGCTCCTCGGCGTGCCCGCCGACCTCCGTGCCGTGCTTCTCCAGCGTCGTGAGCGAGGCCGCGTCGAGCTTGTGCTTCACCGAGGACTGCGCGACGACGTCGTCCACGGAGGGCTGCAGGCCCTTGAGGTAGAGGAGGACGCCGGAGTTTTCGACCTCGACGGTCTGCTTGGCGCTGATCTCCAGGTCGTGCGGCTCCTGCCCCGGCTTCGTCAGGGTGTCGACGTCCACGTGGCTCCCGCCGATCTCCTCGGCGAGGTACGTGAGCGGGTAGAACGCGGAGGTGATCCTGAGCTTCCCGTCTTCGCCCGTGCCGGATGCGGTGGAGGAACAGGCGGCGAGGACGCCCGCGCCGAGGACGGCGGCGAGGGAGCCGGCGGCGGCGCGGAGGGATATGCGGGGGCGGCGGCGGGAGCTGGACTTCATGACAGTCATTTTCAACAAAACTGGAAACGATTGTCAATTACGAAAGCAGTGCGCACCCGGACGCACTCCGTGACCACCGGCCCGGAACCGCCTACCGGGGAACCGATTTGATCCGGGGTACGGGGCCGCCGGTAACCTGAGGTATTCGCTGGGCAGTGGCGGGCTCGCCGGGCCCAGAAGACCGCTTCGTCGTCGTAATGAAGAGAGCACCGTGGCCGCCGACAAGATCGACACCATCGTCAGCCTGAGCAAGCGCCGTGGCTTCGTCTACCCGAGCAGCGAGATCTACGGCGGCCAGCGCGCCGCCTGGGACTACGGGCCCCTGGGCGTCGAGCTGAAGGAGAACATCAAGCGCAACTGGTGGCGTTACATGGTCACCTCGCGCGACGACGTGGTGGGCCTCGACTCCTCCGTCATCCTCGCGACCGAGGTCTGGGTGGCCTCGGGCCACGTCGCGACGTTCAGCGACCCGCTCACCGAGTGCACCTCCTGCCACAAGCGCTACCGCGCGGACCACCTGGAGGAGGCGTACGAGGAGAAGCACGGCCACCTCCCGCCCGGCGGCCTCGCCGACCTCAACTGCCCCAACTGCGGCAACAAGGGCACCTTCACCGAGCCCAAGCAGTTCTCGGGCCTGCTGGAGACGCACCTCGGCCCGACGCAGGACACCGGCTCGGTCGCGTACCTGCGCCCCGAGACCGCGCAGGGCATCTTCACCAACTTCGCCCAGGTCAAGCTCACCTCGCGCCGCAAGCCGCCGTTCGGCATCGCGCAGATGGGCAAGTCCTTCCGCAACGAGATCACGCCCGGCAACTTCATCTTCCGCACCCGCGAGTTCGAGCAGATGGAGATGGAGTTCTTCGTCAAGCCGGGCGAGGACGAGAAGTGGCAGGAGTACTGGATGGAGCAGCGCTGGAACTGGTACACGGGCCTCGGCCTGCGCGAGGAGAACATGCGCTGGTTCGAGCACCCGAAGGAGAAGCTCTCCCACTACTCCAAGCGCACCGCCGACATCGAGTACCGCTTCCAGTTCGGCGGCTCCGAGTGGGGTGAGCTGGAGGGCGTCGCCAACCGCACGGACTACGACCTCTCCGCGCACGCCAAGGCGAGCGGCCAGGACCTCTCCTACCGCGACCAGGAGGCCGGCGAGAACTGGACGCCGTACGTCATCGAGCCCGCCGCCGGTGTCGGCCGCACGATGCTCGCCTTCATGCTCGACGCGTACGCCGAGGACGAGGCACCCAACGCCAAGGGCAAGCTGGAGAAGCGCGTCGTGATGCGCCTCGACCCGCGCCTGGCCCCGGTCAAGGCCGCGGTGCTCCCGCTCTCGCGCAACCCGGAGCTGTCGCCGAAGGCCAAGAGCCTCGCCGCCGCGCTGCGCCAGCACTGGAACATCGACTTCGACGACGCGGGCGCCATCGGCCGCCGCTACCGCCGCCAGGACGAGATCGGCACGCCGTTCTGCGTCACCGTCGACTTCGACACGCTCGACGACAACGCGGTCACCGTGCGTGAGCGCGACACGATGAAGCAGGAGCGGGTCTCGCTCGACCAGATCGAGGGCTACCTCTCGGCGCGCCTCATCGGCTGCTGAACCACGCGGGCCGGGCCGCCCTCCCCCGTCCGTACGGGAGAGGGCGGCCCGGTGCCGTTCGTCCCTCCCACCGGAAGGCAGCCCGTGCCCGCCGACCCGCCGCCCCTCACACCCGACTGCGCCTCCTGCGCCGGGCTCTGCTGCGTCGCGCTGCCCTTCGCGAAGTCCGCCGACTTCGCCGCGAGCAAACCGGCGGGAACCCCCTGCACGCACCTCGCCGCGGACTTCCGCTGCACGATCCACGAGCGCCTGCGCCCCTCCGGCTGGAGCGGCTGCACGGTCTTCGACTGCCACGGCGCCGGTCAGCACCTCACCCAGCACACCTTCGGCGGTCGCGACTGGCGCGCCCACCCCGAACTGCGCGCCCCGATGTTCCGGGCCTTCCCCGTCCTCCTCCACCTCCACGAACTCCTCCGCTACCTCACGGAGGCGGCGGAGCGCGCGCCGCGGAGCCTGTACGAGGAGACGGAGGCGGCCCGCGCCCGGGTGGCGGCCCTGACCGCGTACGGCCCCGACGAGCTCCCCGCCGTGGACATCGCCGCCGAGCGTGCCCGCGCCAACCCCGTCCTGACCCGCGTCAGCGAGGCGATCCGCGCGGCCCTCCCCGGCCCCCGCACGGACCACAGGGGTGCCGACCTCTTCGCGGCGCACCTGCGCGGAGCCGACCTCCGCGCGGCGAACCTGCGCGGGGCCCACCTGATCGGAGCGGACCTGCGCGGGGCGGACCTGCGCGGCGCGGACGTGACGGGGGCGGACTTCCGGGGGGCGGACCTGCGGGGCGCGGACCTCGGCGGCGCCCTCTTCCTCCTTCCGTCCCGGCTCCGGGCGGCGCGGACGGACGGCGCCACGAGAGCGAGCCCCTTCGGCGAGTGAGGAGCGGGGACCGGGCGTACCCCGCCTCCGCGCCCCGCCCGGACACACGGGCGGGGCCCGCCCTCCCGAGGAGAGCGGGCCCCGCCGCCGGTGAGCCGTGCGGCTCGTCAGGGAACGATGTTGATCTTGAAGGTCGACGTCGTGTTGCGGATGTCCTGCGCGTTGCCCGAGAGCTTGAGGTTCTTGAAGGTCGCCTCGCCCACCGCCGGGCCCTGGCCCGGTTCGGGGAGTTCGTTGGCCCAGATGCCCCAGCCGGACTTCGCGTCGAACGCGTCGCCGCTCTTCTTGGAGTTGGTGATGCTGATGTCGGTGAGGATGGTGTCCTTCACCGGGAACTGCGGCTGGCCGCCCACGTAGTTGGTCTGGAACATCACGCCGCCGTACGTCGAGTCGTTGATGTCGACGTTGTTGACGCGGATGCCCTGGAAGACCTTCGACGCGGAGAACATCCAGATCGCCGGGAAGACCTGCGAGCCCCAGAAGTGGCCACCGGTGCGTTCCAGCGTCACGTTCTCGACGGTCGTCGGTTCGGTCCCGAAGCCGTTCATCGGGTAGCCGAAGTCGAGCGAGGAGATCGTGATGCCGGAGTACACGAGGGTGTCCGCGATCCGGATGTTGCGGAAGGTGTTGCTGTAGCCGCCGTAGACCGCGAGGCCCGCCGCACGCCAGGTGAGCGTGGAGGTCAGGTTCTCGAAGACGTTGTTCTTCTCGTCGGCCCCGCCCGCGTCGATCGCCGAGAACAGCGCGAAGCTGTCGTCGCCGGTGGCCCGGGCGTCGTTGTTGACGACGTGGTTGTCCGTCGATCCGTTCGTCATGTTGACGCCGTCGGCGAACATGTCACGGATGCGGGAGTTCTTGATCGTCATGTTGTCGGTGTTCGCGCCCCAGTAGAGGCACACCATGTGCTCGACCCAGATGTTGTCGATGGTGATGTCCGAGACGTTCGAGAAGTCGAACACCTTGCCGGGACCGTCGATCCGGGACGTGTAGTTGCCGAAGTAGGCGAACCCGGCGAACGAGGAGCCCTTGGAGCTCGCCTCGGCCCGGAAGCCGATGTCGGTGTTCTCCTGCGAGGAGGGGGCGTGGAAGCGGGTGAACCAGGGCCCGGCGCCGACGACCTTGACCGCCTTGCCGTAGACCTGGAACTTGCTCGACGTCTCGTAGTCACCGGCCGGCAGGTAGACGCCGACGAGCTTGCCCGTCGTGTCCATGCGGACCTTGTCCAGGGCGTTCTGCACGTCCTGGTGCGAGAAGCCCGCGGGCACGGTGTACGCGGCCGGGTCCGGGTTGGCGGCGGCGGTCGCCAGCTCGGTGTTGACGAAGTCGATCGCGTACGTGGAGGAGTTGGCCGCGTCCTTCTGGAGGCGGATCTTCGAACCGGCGGGCACGGTCTTGCCGAGCTGGAGGTTCGCCTCGTCGTAGATGTGGCGCGGGGCCCCGGAGCCGGGCGAGTTGCCGGGCGCGGTCTCGTTGCCGTACAGCCACGCGTACTTCGACGTGAGGTCGATGGCCTTGAGGAACTGGCCGTCCACGTACACGTTCAGCGAGGTGTTGGTGCCGTCCGGGACGGAGAAGCGGGTGACCAGGGTGTTGGTCGCGGCCCGGGTCGTCCACTCCACGTACTGGCCGGTGCCGGAGAGGGTCACGGCCTTGCGCCCGCTCGCCTCGCCCGCCACGTCGCCGATGGTGCGGTTGGGACCGACCACCTTGGCGCCGCCGCCGACGGTGCCGTCCTCGGCCTCGTACATGTCGTACGGCATGTTCGCGCCGCGCCCGATGAAGAGCGCCTGCTCGGTGGTGTTGTTGTCCCGCTTGACCGGAAGCTCGTTGCCGTCGGCCGCGATGACGGTCTTGACGGTGAACTTGCCGTTGGCGGCGGTCCAGGAGCCGAGGTTCACGGCGGAGGTCGTGGACCCGGCGGCGATCGAGCCGTTGTAGGCGCCGGTCAGCGTCTTGACGGTGGTGCCCGAGGCGTCCTGGATCGTCAGCGTGACGTTGTGGGCGCCGGAGGCCGAGGCCTGGGTGCCCTGGTTCTTGATCGCGACGCTGAAGTTGACGTTCTGCCCGGCGGTGGCGCTGGAGGGCGACCAGGAGACCGGGGACGCGAGGAGGTCGGAGCTGGAGACCGGCTTGACCACGAGCGCGTCGGACCGCGTGAAGGTGTTGTTCGACTCGTTCTGCTCGATGACCTTGTTCGACGGGTCGACCTCGGCGCTCAGCGGGTAGCTGCCCGCGTCCCGCGCGCCGATGCTCGCGGTGACCGTCTTCGACTCGCCGGCCGCGAGCGCGGGGACGTCCGCCGTGCCCGCCTTGGTCCCGCCGAGCGAGAAGTTGAGGTCCGTCGCCTTGGCGGCCTTGGTGCCGCTGTTGGTGACGGTCGCGCTCAGGCTGATGGCGTCCGACTCGACCGGCGCGGCGGGCGCGTTGGTGATGCCGGTGACCTTGAGGTCCGGATTGGCGGCCGGGGTGCCGATGACCTGGAACTCGGCGACCTGCGCGCCCGGGGCGCCCGTGTTCTTGGTGAACTTGAGCTGGACGTCGGCGGCGGAGCCGGTCACCGGGATGGTCACCGTGTTGCCGCTGCCCGGGTCGAAGGTGTAGTCCTTCGCGGCGGCGAGGCTCGTGAAGGAGGTGGAGTCCTGGTCGCGGCCGAGCACCTGGATGTTCTGGGTGCGCGAGGACCAGGCCGTGTCGGGGTTGAGCTTCACGACGACCTGGTTGAGGTCGGCGTTGGCGCCGAGCTTCGTGGTGAGCGTCGCCGGGTAGGAGCCGCCCGCGCTCTCCCAGTAGGTGCTCGTGAGCCCGTCGTTGGCGTTCGCCGCGACGAAGGTGAAGGTGCTCGACGAGGCGTCGATCGGCTTGCCCTGGGCGAGGTTGGACCCGGGGCCGCTCGGGGACCCGGCGCGCGTGACGCTGTTGCTCGCGCCCGAGACGTTGCCCGCCGCGTCCTTCGCCTTGACGTAGTACGTGACGGTCGCGGCGGCCGAGGGGGTGTCGGTGTACGTGAGGACGTCCCCGGCGACCGACTTGACGAGCTTGTCGTTCGCGTAGACGTCGTACCCGGTGACCTTGACGTTGTCGCTCGCGGCCTGCCAGGTGAGCTTCACGTCGGAACCGGACTGCGT
This sequence comes from Streptomyces sp. Tu6071, assembly GCF_000213055.1. Classification (NCBI taxonomy): domain Bacteria; kingdom Bacillati; phylum Actinomycetota; class Actinomycetes; order Kitasatosporales; family Streptomycetaceae; genus Streptomyces; species Streptomyces sp. Tu6071. Next base: position 5,493,238 of record NZ_CM001165.1, read on the forward strand.
GTACGCGAGGTTGCCCGGCGCGGTCGGGGCCTGGGTGTCGCCGCCCTGGCCCTTGCGCGTGACGCTGTTGCTGTTCGACGAGACGTTCCCGGCCGCGTCCTTGGCGCGCACGTAGTACGTGACGTCCGTGGAGGCGGGCTGGTTGTCGGTGTACGTCAGGACGTTGCCCGCCACGCTCGCGCGGAGCTGGCCGTTGGCGTAGATGTCGTAGCCGGTGACCCCGGTGTCGTCGCTCGCGGCCTTCCAGTCGAGCTTGATCTGCCCGGAGGCGGGCTCGGTGTAGGCGAGCCCCGAGGGGGCGCTCGGCGCCTGCGTGTCGCCGGTCGCGGGCCCGTAGACCTCCAGCTCGGAGAGCTGTCCGGCGGGCCAGCCGGTGTTGGCGGTGACGAGGACCCGTACGTACCGCGTCGTCGTCGTGTCGAAGGAGATGTCCGTCGACTGGTCGTTGTTCGCGTCGAAGGTGTACGCCTTCGAGGCGGACAGGTCCGTGAAGTTCTGGTTGTCCGTCGAGCCCTGGATCTTGAGCGTCTGCTGCCGGCTCGGCCAGCCGCTCGGCAGCCGCAGGGTCACCTGGTTGACCTTGACGGAGGAGCCGAGGTCGACCTGCACCCACTGCGGGAAGGAGTTGTTCTTGCTCTCCCAGTAGGTGTTCCTGTTGCCGTCCCCGGCGTTGGCCGCGCCGTAGACGTCGGAGTGGCCCGACTCGCTGAAGGTCTTGCCCTGGGCGAGGTTGGGGCTCGCGGCGGCGGTCGTGAGGACCTGCATCTCGGCGAGCTGCCCGGTCCCCGTCACCGAGTTGGCGGTGAACTCGGCCCGTACGTACCGGGCGAGCGTCGCGGGCACGGAGATCTTGACGGTGTTCCCGTTGGCCGGGCCGAAGGTGTACTGCGCCGAGGTCTTCAGCGTCGCCCAGCTCGTGCCGTCCGCGCTGCCCTGGAGGGCGAGCGTCTGCTTGCGGCTCTCCCAGCCCGCCGGGAGCTTGAGCACGACCTGCTTGACGCGCTTGGCCTTGCCGAGGTCGGTCTGCACCCACTGCGCCGACTTCTTGCCGGCCTGCCAGTAGGTCGACGCGTCGCCGTCGGTCGCGCTGGCGGCGGAGTGCTTGCCGAAGGTGCTGCCTGCCTCGGTCGTGGCGTGGGCGGCGGCGTCGGGTCCTCCGGCCGCCTGGGCGCCGAGGGCCGGCAGCCCGAGCACCATGACGCTGGAGGCGAGCACGGCGGTCGCCGTGCGGCGTCTCCAGCGTCTGGACGCGGATCTTGACATTGCGGGGGTCCCTCTCTGCGGGGGGCCTCGTACGCGGGGGCGCGCGAGGGCGGCTCATGGAACAGGGGGCAGAGCGGTGGCCCCGTCCGGCGGGCGGCGGGGAGGCCGTCCGGACCGTACGAGGCCGGACCGCCGGACCCGGAGGAGGGCACGGCGGTCCGAGCGGGTGAACTCATGTTCTTGCGCTCGATTATTGGAATATTGCAGAGAGTTGTAAGACGGTCTACGGGTGGGACGGAGAAATTTGCCCTGGCCGGTCGTCAAGAGGGCCGGTGGGCAAGGGAGTCGGGTTCCCGCCGTAATGGCCTCGGGCCGTTCTTTTGCACACGGCATTGACAAATTCACGCCGCGCTGGTGACGATTCCGAAGCTGTTAACACCACGTGAAACCCTTGCGGATTCGCGGCAGTTGATGCCCAGCAAGCGCGGCCGGCGCGCGCCTTGCCTGACGACCCCCACTTCGGTCAGGAAGGAACTCCCCCCTCATGTCACCCTCACCCCACTCCCGCTCCGGACCCCGCAGACGCGGGCTCCGCATGCTCACGACTCTCGCGCTGCTCCTCGCCCCCACCGCCGCGCTCGGCACCGCGACCAGCGCGGGCGCGGCGGCGCAGGACATCCCCGCGGGCGACTACCAGCAGGTCGAACTCGCCCGCGGCGCCGCCGAGATCGGCGGCGAGGGCATGTCGCTCTCGGTCCTGCCGGACAAGTCCGTCGTGCACACCTCGCGCGACGGCACGGTCCGTATCACCGACGCGAACGGCAGCACGAAGCAGGCGGGCAAGCTCAGCGTCTACGACCACGACGAGGAAGGGCTCCAAGGCGTCGCGGCCGACCCGGACTTCGCGCAGAACCGGTGGATCTACCTCTACTACTCGCCGAAGCTCGACACCCCGGCGGGCGACGCCCCGACGACGGGCTCCCAGGCCGACTTCGACAAGTTCAAGGGCCACCTGAACCTCTCGCGCTTCACCCTCAAGGCGGACAACACGCTCGACACCGCGAGCGAGAAGGTCGTCATGGAGGTCGACAACGACCGCGGCCAGTGCTGCCACGTCGGCGGCGACCTCGCCTTCGACAGCAAGGGCAACCTGCTCCTGACGACCGGGGACGACACCAACCCCTTCGAGTCCTCCGGCTACAGCCCGCGCGACGAACGCACCGACCGCAACCCGCAGTTCGACGCCCAGCGCTCGGCCGGGAACACCAACGACCTGCGCGGCAAACTGCTCCGCATCACCCCGCAGGACGACGGCACGTACACGATCCCGGACGGCAACCTCTTCCCGCCGGGGACCGACAAGACCCGCCCCGAGATCTACGGCATGGGCTTCCGCAACCCCTTCCGGATGAGCGTCGACAAGGCGACCGACACCGTCTGGCTCGGCGACTACGGCCCCGACGCGGGCGTCACCGACCCCAACCGGGGCCCCGGCGGACAGGTCGAGTTCAACCGCGTCACGAAGGCCGGGAACTTCGGCTGGCCCTACTGCACGGGCACCAACACCGAGACCGAGTCGTACAACGCGTACACCTTCCCGAACGGCCCCTCGGGCGCCAAGTCGGACTGCGCGAACGGCCCGACGAACAACTCCCCGCACAACACCGGGCTCACCAAGCTCCCCGCCCCGCAGGCCGCGTGGATCAAGTACGGCGGTGACGCGGGCTCCCCGCCCGAGTTCGGCAGCGGCTCCGAGTCCCCGATGGGCGGCCCGGTCTACCGCTACGACGCCGACCTCGACTCGGCCGTGAAGTTCCCCGAGAGCCTCGACGGACGCTTCTTCGCCGGGGAGTACGGCCGCAAATGGATCAAGGCCATCGAGGTCAAGGGCGACGGCTCGCCCGGCGCCATCGAGGACTTCCCCTGGAGCGGCAGCCAGGTCATGGACATGGAGTTCGGTCCCGACGGCGCGCTCTACGTCCTCGACTACGGCACGGGCAGCGACAACCAGGCGCTCTACCGCATCGAGTACCTGGCCGGCAGCAACCGCAGCCCCGTCGCCAAGGTGAGCGCCGACAAGACCTCCGGCGCCCTCCCGCTCGCGGTCACGTTCTCCTCCGAGGGCAGCAGCGACCCCGAGGGCGGCGCGATCACCTACAAGTGGGACTTCGGTGACGGCGCCACCTCGACCGACGCCAACCCGAGCCACACCTACACCAAGGCCGGGGACTACTCCCCGACCCTCACCGTCACCGACCCCGAGGGCCTGACCGGCACCGCGAGCACCGTGATCACGGCGGGCAACACCGCCCCGACCGTCAACCTGACGGCCCCCGCGGACGGCGCGCTCTTCTCCTTCGGCGACACCGTGCCCTTCACCGTCACGGGCTCGGACCCCGAGGACGGCCCGCTCGACTGCGCGAAGGTCAAGGTCACCTACTCGCTCGGCCACGACAGCCACACGCACTCCATCACCTCCAAGAACGGCTGCTCGGGCGAGATCAACGTCCCGACCGACGGCGAGCACGACGCGGCGGCGAACCTCTTCGGGGTCTTCGACGCCGAGTACACCGACAGCGCGGGCCTCACGACGCACAGCGTGCACAAGCTCCAGCCCCGCCACCGCCAGGCCGAGCACTACAGCGAGATGTCCGGCATCGAGAAGGCCGGCCACGGCAACGCCGAGGGCGGTTCCACGGTCGGCTTCACGGACAACGGCGACTGGATCTCCTTCACGCCGTACGAGCTGTCCAAGGCCAAGACCGTGACCGCGCGCGTCGCCTCGGCGGGCGCGGGCGGCAGCCTGGAGGTACGGGCCGGGTCCGCGACCGGCACGCTGCTCGGCAAGGTGGACGTGACCCCGACCGGCGACTGGGACACCTTCAAGGACGTGAAGGCGAACCTGTCGAACGCGCCCACCGGGACGACGAAGCTCGTCCTCGTCTTCACCGGGCCCACCGGGCAGGGCAACCTCTTCGACCTCGACTCCTTCACCCTCGGGGAGTGACCGCGATGACCCCAGCGCGCAAGCCCGGCCGCAGGCAGGGCGGCAAGCACCCCCGCAGGCTCGCGGCGCTCGCCGCACTCGCCCTCGGCGGCGCCCTCCTCACGGGCCCCGTCGCCCAGGCCGGCGCCGCCGAACCGTACGACGTGCTCGTCTTCTCGAAGACCGCCGGATTCCGGCACGACTCGATCCCCACCGGGATCGCGACCTTCCAGGAACTCGGCGGCGAGCACGGCTTCACCGTCACCGCCACCGAGGACGCGAGCGCCTTCACCCCGGCGAACCTCGCCGGGTACGACGCCGTCGTCTTCCTCAGCACGACCGGTGACGTGCTCGACGACACCCAGCAGGACGCCCTCCAGGCGTACGTGGACGACGGCGGCGGCTTCATGGGCGTGCACGCCGCCGCCGACACCGAGTACGACTGGCCCTACTACCAGCAGCTCGTCGGCGCGTGGTTCAAGAGCCACCCCGCCATCCAGGACGCCGTGGTCGAGACCGAGGACCACGAGCACCCGGCCACCGCGCACTTCGGCCCGACCTGGCTCCACAACGACGAGCTGTACAACTACCGCACCGACCCGCGCGGCCGGGTCCACGTCCTCCAGACCCTCGACGAGTCCAGCTACACGGGCGGCGAGATGGGCGAGGACCACCCGATCACGTGGTGCCACCCGCAGGAGACGGGACGGTCCTTCTACACCGGGCTCGGGCACACCAACGAGTCCTACGCGGACCCCGACTTCCGCCAACTGCTCCTCGGCGGACTGGAGTACGCGGCCGGGCAGAAGGACGCCGACTGTGCCCCGAGCGGCGTCCCCGGCGGCACACCCGTCGAGGCCGAGTCCTACACCGACGGGCAGGGCGTGCAGCCCGCCGGGCACGGCGCGGCGAGCGGCGGCCAGACCCTCGGCTTCATCGAGAACGGCGACTGGGCGGGCTACGCGCACGTCCCGGTCGACGGCGCGGCGACCTTCACCGCGAAGGTCTCCTCGGCGGGGGCGGGCGGCACGATCCACGTGCGCGCCGGGGCCCCCGACGGCCCCGAACTCGGCACGGCCGACGTCCCCAACACGGGCTCCTGGGAAACCTTCCAGTCCGTGACGACGCCGCTCACGGCAGGCGGCACCGGCCCGCTCTACCTGAGCTTCACGGGCGGCGCCGGCTCCCTCTTCGACATCGACAGCTTCACGCTGGCCCCGGCGGGGGAAGGGGACTGAGCAGCAACTGAACGGCGACTGAACGGCACGGGGCGGGCGGTCCGGGACACCGGGCCGCCCGCCCCCGCCTCAGCGCAGCGCTGACTCGCCCGTCAGCGCCTGGCCGATCATCAGCGTGTGCATCTCCGCGGTGCCCTCGTACGTGAGGACCGATTCGAGGTTCGCCATGTGGCGCATGACCGGGAATTCGAGCGAGATGCCGTTCGCGCCGAGGATCGTACGGCTCGTGCGGGCGATGTCGAGCGCCTTGTTGACGTTGTTGAGCTTGCCGAGGCTCACCTGCTCGGGGCGCAGCCCCACCGCGTCCTTGCGGCGCCCGAGGTGCAGCGCGAGCAGCGTGCCGTTGGTCAGCTCCACGGCCATGTCCGCGAGTTTGGCCTGCGTGAGCTGGAAGCCCGCGAGCGGCTTCCCGAACTGCTCGCGCTCCTTCGCGTACGACAGGGCGGTACGGAAACAACTGCGCGCCGCGCCCAGGGCGCCCCAGAGAATCCCGTACCGCGCCTCGTTGAGGCACGACAAGGGCCCGCGCAGGCCCGTGACCTCGGGGAGCACCGCGTCGGCGGGCAGCCGCACCCCGTCGAGCAGCAGCTCACTCGTCACCGAGGCGCGCAGCGAACCCTTGTGTTTGATGGGCGGCGCCGAGAACCCGGGGGTGTCCGTCGGCACGACGAAGCCGCGCACGCCCTCCTCCGCCCGCGCCCACACGACGGCGACCGAGGCGACCGAACCGTTGGTGATCCACATCTTGCGCCCGTCGAGCACCCAGTCGCCGCCCGCGCGCCGCGCCCGCGTCCGCATCCCGCCCGGGTCCGAGCCGTGGTCGGGCTCGGTGAGCCCGAAGCAGCCGATCGCCTCGCCCGTCGCCATGCGCGGCAGCCACTCCCGCTTCTGCTCCTCGCTCCCGAAGCGGTGGATCGCGTACATCGCGAGCGAGCCCTGCACGCTCACGAGCGAGCGCAGCCCCGAGTCCGTCGCCTCCAGCTCCAGACACGCGAGCCCGTACTCGACGGCGCTCGTCCCGGCGCAGCCGTAGCCCTCCAGATGCATCCCGAGCAGCCCCAAGGAACCGAGTTCCTTGGCGAGTTCGCGCACGGCGGGCAGCTCGCCGCTCTCGTACCACTCGGCGATGTTCGGCTCCACGGAGGCGTCGCACACCTGCCGCACCGCCTGCCGCACCGCCTTCTCCTCGGGGCTCAGCAGGTCGTCGATCCCGGCGAGGTCCAGCGGGTCGGACTTCGGGGCGGTCCTCTTGCTCATACGTCGTCCTCCTGATCCGGATGCGTGCGTCCGCCATCCTCGCGCGCCGGGCCGCCGCGGGGCAGGCCCCGGAAACGTGGTGCGCGGCACGCTCCGGGTCCGCTACCGTCTTCCCCATGTTCTTCATGACGCCGATCTACGAGTGAGCGCGCGCGGGTACCGCCCGCCCCCCACCCCACCTTCCACACGATCGGAGTTCAGTCATGGCCAAGAGCCGTAACAACCTGCTGGGCGTAGGCGGCCAGCGAGGCCACCTGCCGAAGAACGGCGGCCCCGGTTCCGGCGGCCCGCACGGCGCGGGCGACCGCCAGGCGGCCGAGACCCGCAAGCAGGAACTGGCCCGCCGGATGCGCGAGCGCGTGACGGGAACGGAGCAGGAGACGGCCACGGAGGCATCCGGGGCCGGTACGGACGCCGCCGGGCCCGGTACGGAGCCCTCGGCGGCCGGTACGGACCAGAGCGCCGCCGAGCCGCGCGCCTGACCCCCGCCCCACCCCGCACGCACGCCCGAGGCGCCCCGCACCCTGCGCGGGGCGCCTCGCCGCGTTTCCACCGCGCCTCCCGCTCAGTCCAACTGGCGCGGCAGCCGCAGGCTCGCCGCCGCCATGACCACGACCAGGCCCAGCTGGACGAGGAGGGCCGTGCCGAAGGCGTCGCCCGTGCCGAGGTGCGGGGTCAGGGAGAGGAAGAGGGTGCCGAGGGTCGCGACGCCCAGGGACATGAAGGTCTGCTGCGTCGTCGACATCACGCCGCCGCCGACCCCGGCCCGCTCGGCGGGGACGTCCGCGAGGATCGACCGGAGCAGGACCGGGAGCTGGAGCGACTGGCCGAAGCCGCCGAGGACCATGCCCGGCGCGAGCCGCCACACGTCGAGGTCCGGCCAGCCGCGGAAGACCGTCACCGCGAGGACCGTGAGCCCGAGGCCCTGGACCAGCGCGCCGCTCGTCACGACCCGCCCGCCCCAGCGCCGCACGAGGCGCGGCCCGGCGAGCGCCCCCGCGAAGAAGGCCACCGCCATCGGCGCCAGCGCCACTCCCGCCGCGACCGGCGACAGACGCAGCCCCTCCTGGAGGGCGATCGCCACGACGAACATGAAGCCGCCGAAGCCGACGCAGAACGGCAGGAGCAGCGGCAGCCCGTGCCGCATCGACGGCAGCCGCAGCAGGCTCGGCGGCACGAGCGGCACCCCGCCCCGGGTCTCCTTGAAGCGCTCCACGGCCACGAACCCCGCGAGCGCGAAGGGGAAGACACCGAGCAGCAGCCACGTCCACAGCGGCCAGCCCGCCGCCCTGCCCTCCGTGAGCGGGAGCAGGAGCGTCACGAGGCTCAGCGCGAGCAGCCCCGTCCCCGCCCCGTCGACCGGCGCGGGGGCCGTCGAGCGCGTCTCGGGCAGCGCGCGTCCCGCGCTCAGCAGCCCGACCACGACGACCGGCACGTTGACGAGGAAGACGGTCCGCCAGCCGAGCCCCGCCACGTCCGCCGTGACGAGGACGCCGCCGAGGATCTGGCCCGCGACCATCGACAGCCCGGCCGTCGCCCCGTACAGGCTCATCGCGCGTGCCCGGCGCGGCCCCGACGTCGTCGCCTGGATCGTGGCGAGCACCTGCGGCAGCATGAGCGCCGCCGCCGCGCCCTGCGCGACCCGCGCCACGACGAGCGTGCCCGCCCCGGGGGCGAGCCCGCACAGCAGCGAGGTGACGCCGAAGGCCGCCATGCCCCACAGGAAGAGCCTGCGGCGGCCGAAGAGATCGCCGAGCCGCCCGCCGAGCACGAGCAGCACCGCGTACGCGACGCCGTAGCCCGCGACGACGAGTTCGAGCATCGCCTCGCTCGCCCCCAGGTCGCGGCCCATGTCGGGCAGGGCGACGTTGACGATGAAGAAGTCCACGAGCGGGAGCGCCGCGCCGAGCAGCACGGAGAAGAGACCGAAGGCGCCGAGCACCGCGCCGTGCGGGTGGAGGCGGGGGCCCGGCCCTCCCGTCGCCGGGGTGGTGGGGGAGGGGAGGCCGGTTCGGGTGGACGGGGTCACGGTGGGTGTCACGCTGTCTGTCACGTCCCCCACCCTGCGGGCGCTCCCAGACGGGTACCAGAGCTTGCTTATACGGGTACCGGGCGCACCAGGCTGGGAGTGCGGAGGCCCTGGCACGGGCGCCCCGACTGCGGCACCCTTGCGGTATGCGGACGGTCGAGGGAACGAGCACCAGGACGGCGGGCGGCGGAACGGCCACGGCGAGCGGCCGAACGGCCACGGCGAGCGGTACGGCACCGGGCGGCGGCAGCGTGAGCGCCGGAGCCCCCGTCGGCGCCACCGCGAGCGCCGGGGCGCCGAAGGGCGACACCGCCGCCGAGCGGCGCCGCGAGCTGGCCGCCTTCCTGCGCAGCCGCCGCGAGCGCATCACGCCCGAGCAGGTCGGCCTCGCGCGCGGCCCCCGGCGCCGCACCCCCGGGCTGCGCCGCGAGGAGGTCGCGACCCTCGCCGCCGTCGGCGTGACCTGGTACACGTGGCTGGAGCAGGCCCGCGACATCCAGGTCTCGGCGCAGGTGCTCGACGCCGTCGCCCGCGCCCTCCTCCTCGACCCGCACGAGCGCCGCCACGTCTTCGGCCTCGCGCACGTCACGGACCCCGCCCCCGGCACCCGCTGCCCGGTCGTCACCGACGCGGTCCGCGCCATGCTCGACCAGCTCGAACCCCTCGCCGCCTGCGTGCAGAACAGCCGTTACGACATCCTCGCCCACAACCGCGTCTACGGGCTCATGCTGTGCGACCTCGAAGAGGTGGCCCCCGAGGACCGCAACTGCATGGTCCTGTCCTGCGTGAACGAGGAGTGGCGCGACTCCTTCTCCGACGGCGAGGGCTCCCTGCGCGTCATGGCCGCCAAGTTCCGCTCCGCGATGGCCGACCACCTCGACGAGCCCGCCTACCGCGCCCTGCACGCCCGCCTCATGCGCAACCCGCAGTTCCGCGCGCACTGGGAGCGGCAGGAGATCATCGACTCCACCTCGCGCACCAAGCACTTCCGCAACCGGCACGTCGGCCTGCTCACCGTCATCCACACCGACCTGTGGCTCGGCCCCTCGCACGGCCCCCGCCTCGTCACCTACACCCCGGCGGACGCGGAGACGCGGCGGCGCATGGAGCGGCTGCGCGAGATGTCGCTGGAGCGCGAGGCCCGGCGGGCGGCCGAGCGGGGCGCGGACCGGGAGGCGGACGGCACGGAGGTGTGCGCGGCGTGAGGCGTACGGGAGCGGGCGGCATCGGGCGTACGAGGGCGCGCGCGGCGTGAGGCGTACGGGGACGCGCGCCGCGTGACGTCCGCGGAGACGCCCCGGCGCGACGTGTACCGGGACGCGCGCGGCGTTTCGCCCGCTTTCACCCGTCCCGGTCGCCACACTGTGCCGGGTGAACGCGTCCCGCCGGGGCGGAGACGAGGAACCCGGTCTCCCGCACCCCTCCGAGCTCCTGCCACCCCTCGACCCCGAACAGCTCGACGTGCTCGCCGAGCTGGGCCGGCGCTGGCCGCGCCTGGCCCCGTACCGCCCCAGGACGTACGAAGCGCTGCCCGTCGACCCCGACCTCGGCGAGTTCCGCCGCGCCGAGGTGGGCCGCGGTCCCTTCGGCCGCCTCGCCCCCGTCGGTCCGCTCGCCCCGCCCCGTACCGAGGACCGCGAAGCCGAGGACACCGCCGACGGGGGCCCCGGGGGCGCCCCGACGCCCCTCCACCGCGCCCGCCGCCTCCTCCTCGGCGCCCCCCTGCGCAGCACCACGCTCGCCCACGAGAGCATGCGCAAGCTCGTCGCGCTGCCCGTGCTCGCCGCCGACGCGCTCTCCTCGGTCGCGTACGGGCCCGAGGCGCTGCTCACCGTGCTCGTGCTCGCGGGCACGGCCGGGCTCGACTGGGCGCTGCCGATCGCGGCGACGATCGCGTTCCTCATGCTCGCCGTCGGACTGTCGTACCGGCAGACGATCCGCGCCTATCCGCACGGCGGCGGCTCGTACATCGTCGCGAGCGACAACCTCGGGCGCGTGCCGGGGCTGCTCGCCGCGGGCGGGCTCCTCATCGACTACGTACTCACCGTCGCCGTATCCCTCTCGGCCGGGATCGCCGCCGTCACCTCCGCGCTGCCCGCGCTGCGCCCCGCGGTCGTGCCGCTCGGGCTCGCCGCCGTCGCGCTGCTCCTGCTCGGCAACCTGCGGGGCGTCCGGCAGGCCGGGATGATCTTCGCGGCGCCGACGTACGCCTTCCTGATCGCCGTCCTCGCCCTCGTCGTCTCCTCCCTGGCCGACGCGGCGCACCGCGACTTCGTGCCCGTGCCGCCGACGCTCCCGCACGCCACCGAGGGCGTCGGCGTCCTCCTCGTCATGCGCGCCTTCGCCTCCGGCTCGACGGCGATGACCGGGATCGAGGCCATCTCCAACGCCGTGCCCGCCTTCCGCCCCGTGCGCTGGCGCAACGCGCGCACGACCCTCACGTGGATGACCGGCCTGCTCATCGCGCTCTTCGCGGGCGTCGTCGCGAGCGCGCACTTCAGCGGCGTCGTCCCGGGCGGCGGCGAGACGGTCCTCTCGCACATGGCGCGCCTGACCTTCGGGCCGGGCTTCCTCTACGGGTACACGCAGGCGGCGACGGCCGCCGTGCTGCTCCTGGCCGCGAACACCGCGTACAACGACTGCCCGCGCGTCCTGCACCTGCTCGCGCGCGACGACCACGCCCCGCACATCTTCCAGCGCCAGGGCGACCGGCTCGCCTTCAACAACGGCATCACCGCGCTCTCGGCGACCGCCGCGCTCGTCTTCGTCGCCTTCGACGGCGAGACCGCCGCGCTCATCCCGCTCTACGCGGTCGGCGTCTTCCTCGCCTTCACGCTCTCGCAGGCGGGCATGGTCGCGCACTGGCACCGCCGCCGCACCGAGCCGCACCGCCGCAAGAACCTGCTCTTCAACGCGACGGGCTGCGTGCTCTCCGGGCTCGTCCTCGTGACGGCGGCGATCACGAAGTTCCTCGAAGGCGCCTGGGTCGCGCTCCTCGCCATCGCCGTCTTCGTCGTGCTCGCCTCCCGGGTACGGGGGCACTACGCGACGGTCCGCGCGGCGCTGCGCCTGCGCCCGCAGGCGGTGACCCACGTGGACGCGCGGCTCCCCGTGAAGGACACGGTGCCGGAGGAGACGGGCGCCCGCGAGGAGGGACCCGCCTGCCGGGGCGAGGAGGAGGAGACGCCGCAGCAGGTACGCCACCTCACCGTCGTCGCGCTCGCCGTGCTCGACCTCTCGGGCCTGCGCGCCCTCGCCTACGCGGCCTCCCTGGGCCAGCCGCTCCTCGCCCTCCACATCAGCCCCGGCGAGGCCGAGGCCGACCGCTTCCGCGACTACTGGGACCGCTGGGGCGACCACGTCCCGCTGCACGTCGTCCTCTCCCCGTACCGCGCCCTCATCGCCCCGCTCGTCCACTACATCGCGACCCTGCACGCCGAGCGCCCCGACCTCACGATCACGGTCGTCCTCCCCGAGATCGTCCCCCGCCACCCCCACCACCGCCTCCTCCACAGCCACGACGCGGCCCGCCTCCGCCGCGCCCTGCGGCCCCTCCCGAAGATCGTGATCACGGAGGTGCCGTTTCACGTGCCGTGAGGAGGCGCGGGAGGCCGCCCGCTCAGGGGCACGCGATGTCACGGTCGGGCCGCACCCCGTCGACGAGGAACGCCGTCACCGCCGCGTCCCCACAGGCGTTGCCCGTCCCCAGGTACGAGCCGTGCCCCCCGCTGTCCACGGACACGAGCCGCGCCTTGCGTCCCAGGGCCGCGCGCATGCGCAGCGCACCGGCGTAGGGCGTCGCGGGGTCGCGGAGGTTCTGCACCATGAGGATGTTCGACGGCCCCTCGTCCGTGATCCGCGCCGGCGGCTCGGCGGGCTCGTTCTTCCAGTACGAGCACGGCGTGATGTTCACGGGCATGCCCCCGGTGAGCGGGTACCGCGCGCGGTCCTCGGCGACGCCCCGGGCGTGGTCCGCGACCGAGCCGGGCCAGTCGACGTCGTTGCAGATCACGCTGATGGTGACGGCCGCGTCCTGCTGCGACATGGGCTGCGCGAGGGACGGAGGGAGAACGACCGGTCCCGCCGTCGTGGCGTCGGCGGCGCGCACGAGGCCGGCGAACTCCGGGAAGGCCGCGTCGTCGTAGAGCGCGGTCTGGAGCGCCTGGAGGAGCATGCCGCCGGTGAGCGCGAGTCCGGGGGTCGTGGTGGCGCGCGGGTGCGCGTCGAGTTCCCGGGCGAGGCCGAGCACGCGGGTACGGACCCGGGCGGGCCGCTCGGCGAGCCGCTCCGCCCCGCGCGCCGGGTCCGCCGCCCACGCGGCGAAATCCGGGAAGCGGTCCTCGGCGCCAAGCGCCATGTTCGCGAGCCAGCCGCGCTCGACGCGCGCGGGGTCCGGGTCGCCGCTGCTGTCGAGGACGACGCGGGCGGTGCGCCCGGGGTGCTTCTGGGCGTACCCGGCCGCCACGTACGTGCCGTAGGACGTCGCCCACACGGACAGCCTCGCGCTGCCGAGCGCGGCCCGGAGGCGGTCCAGGTCGCGGACCTCGTTGGCGGTCGTGAAGCTCGCGAGCACCGCCCCGCCGTTCTTCCCGCAGGCTTCGGCGGTACGGCGCGAGCGCGCCACGTTCTCCGCGATGCCGCCCCCCGCACCCGGCCAGGACCGGACCGTCGCGAGCCGCCGGTCCTCCTCGGGCAGTCCGCAAGCGGCCGTCGTGCTGCCGCCGACCCCACGCGGGTCGAAGCTCACGAGGTCGTACCGCCCGCCGGTCGCGGCCATGAGCGCGGCCCCCTTGTCCGCGAGCCGTCGCACCCCGGAACTGCCCGGCCCGCCGGGGACGACGGCGAGCGTCCCGCGTCGCGCGCCCTCGGCGCGGATACGGCTGACGGCGAGGTGGACGGTACGGCCGTGGGGGCGGGAGTAGTCGAGCGGGACGGTGAGGGTGGCGCACTCCTGGCGGGCGCTGCCGCAGGGGGACCAGGTGAGGGCGGGGGAAGAGGGGGAGGCGTGGGCGGCGGTGGGGAGGGCGGTGAGCGCGAGGGCCAGCGCGAGGGCGGGAACCAGCAGCCCCTGTGGCGACCGAAGAGCGGGGTGGGGGGCGGAGCCGCGCGAGCGGCCGGGGCGCCGGGCTTTCCGAGGAGTCGTCATACCGTGAACCCTCCTCCGCCCCGGGGCCGGGGCCCATGCGGCGGGCGCCCGACCTCGGGGTGGGGAACTCCCCCCGCTCGCAGGGAGGTTGCCCGGGGCGCGCGGGTTCCTCCCGTACGCGCCCCTAACGCTTGGCCGCCACCGGTACGCGCCCCTGGGGCTTGGCCGCGACGGGTACGCGCCCCTGGCCCTTGGCCGCGACCGGTACGCGCCCCCAGCGCTTGGCCGCCACCGGTACGCGCCCCTAGCGCTTGGCCGCCACCGGGACGTGTCCCGCCTCTTCGAGTCGTGCCGCCGCCCGCACCGCGCTCTCCTTGGCCCGCCGTCCCGAGGACACGAGGCCCAGGACCAGGACGGCCGCTCCGCACCCGGTGAGGACCCACCACGCCGGGCGCGCGGCGTCCGTGAAGGTCGCCTCGTACCGCTGCGGTGTGATGCCCGAGGCGAGGATCGCGCCGAGGAGCGCGACGCCGAGCGCCGAGCCGGTCTGGCGGCTCGTGGAGGCGACGGCGGCGGCGACCCCGGCCTGCGCGCGGGGCATCCCGGAGACGGCCGTGTTGGTGATGGGCGCGTTGACGAAGCCGAAGCCGAGGCCGAAGAGGACGAAGGCGACGACGAGGGTCACGGTGTGGGTCTGCCCGTCGAAGGCCGCGAAGAGGACCCCGCTCGCGGTCATCCCGAGCCCCGCGATCAGCAGCGGCACCCGCGTGCCGCGCGAGCCGACGAGCCGCCCGGACAGCGGCGCGCTCACGAAGGTCACGGCGGCCATCGGGAGCATCCACAGCCCGGCGTGCAGCGCGCTGTAGTGGCGGACGTTCTGGAGGTAGAGCGTCGAGAGGAAGAGGAAGCCGCCGAGCGCCGCGAAGCCGCACACGGCGATCACGGTCGCGCCGCTGAAGGGCAGGCTGCGGAAGAAGCGCGGGTCGATGAGCGGCTCGGGCCTGCGCAGCTCGTACGGGACGAGCAGGGCGACCGCGAGGACGGCGAGCACGGCGCAGCCGAGCACGAGCGGCGAGGTGAGGCCCGCGTCGGGGGCCTCGATGATGCCGAACGTGAGCGCGGCGAGGAGCACGATGACGAGGATCTGCCCGACCGGGTCGGGGCGGCGCCCGTGCGGGGCGCGCGACTCGGGCACGAACAGCGACAGGAGGATGAGCGCGGCGACGCCGATGGGGAGGTTGAGCCAGAAGATCGAGCGCCAGCCGACGGTGTCGACGAGCACCCCGCCGATGAGCGGGCCCGCCGCCATCGAGAGGCCGACGACGCCGCCCCACACGCCGATCGCGCGGGCGCGCTCGCGCGGGTCCGTGAAGGTGTTCGTGATGATCGACATCGCGACCGGGTTGAGCATCGATCCGCCGACGGCCTGCACCATGCGGAAGACGACGAGCAGCCCCAGGTTCGGGGCGATCGAGCAGAGTGCCGAACCGACCGTGAAGACGATCAGGCCGATGCGGAAGACGCGGCGGCGGCCGACGCGGTCCGCCGTCGAGCCGGAGAGCATGAGCAGCGAGGCGATGACGAGCGTGTACGCGTCGATCGTCCACTGGAGCCCCGAGACGCTCGCGTCGAACTCCTTTTGCAGGTCGGGGAGGGCGACATTGAGGACGGTGTTGTCCAGGGAGACGATCAGAAGGCTCATGCAGCAGATGGCGAGGACGGCCATGCGCCGCCGGTGACTCAGCTCGGGCATGAGCAGTATCGTAAATCATTAGTACGCTTTACTAACTAATGACCGGGCCTGTGGACAACCGGCTTGGACTCCTGCGGCGGTACGTGACAATGGAGCCATGTCCTCCGCAGTCCCCCTCGCCACCGCAGCCGACCCCGCCGCACCGACCGGGCCCACCCCGCCCCCCGCCCCGGCGGGCTCCCCCCTGGCCATCGGCCCGCACCAGGTCGCCCCACCCGTCGTGCTCGCCCCCATGGCCGGGATCACCAACGCGCCCTTCCGCACGCTGTGCCGGGAGTTCAGCGGCGGCAAGGGTCTCTTCGTGAGCGAGATGATCACGACCCGCGCCCTCGTCGAGCGCAACGAGAAGACGATGCGGCTCGTCCAGTTCGGCCCGGCCGAGACGCCCCGCTCGATCCAGCTCTACGGCGTCGACCCCGTCACGGTCGGCAAGGCGGCCCGCATGATCCGCGACGAGGACCTCGCGGACCACATCGACCTCAACTTCGGCTGCCCGGTGCCGAAGGTCACACGCAAGGGCGGCGGCTCGGCCCTCCCCTACAAGCGGCACCTGCTGCGCGCGATCCTGCGCGAGGCCGTCGCGGGCGCGGACGGCCTCCCGGTCACGATGAAGATGCGCAAGGGCATCGACGACGACCACCTCACCGCGCTCGACGCGGGCCGCATCGCCGTTGACGAGGGCATCA
The DNA here is from genome assembly GCF_000213055.1 of Streptomyces sp. Tu6071. NCBI lineage: Bacteria > Bacillati > Actinomycetota > Actinomycetes > Kitasatosporales > Streptomycetaceae > Streptomyces > Streptomyces sp. Tu6071. The sequence goes on from NZ_CM001165.1 coordinate 5,509,476, forward strand.
CCGCGATCGCCCTGCACGGCCGCACCACGGCCCAGCACTACGGCGGCACCGCCGACTGGGACGCCATCGCGCGCCTCAAGGAGCACGTCCCCGAGCTGCCCGTCCTCGGCAACGGCGACATCTGGACTGCCGAGGACGCCCTGCGCATGGTCCGCGAGACCGGCTGCGACGGCGTCGTCGTCGGCCGCGGCTGCCTCGGCCGCCCCTGGCTCTTCGCCGACCTCGTCGCCGCCTTCGAGGGCGCCCTGCGCCCGACCCCGCCGGGCCTGCGCGAGGTCGCCGCCGTCATGCTGCGGCACGCGGCGCTCCTCGGCGAGTGGCTGGAGGACGAGGAACGCGGCGTGATCGACTTCCGCAAGCACGTCGCCTGGTACCTCAAGGGCTTCTCGGTCGGCTCCGAGAAGCGCCGCGCGCTCGCCACGACCTCGACCCTCGCCGCACTGGAGGAGGGCCTGCACGGCCTCGACCTCGACCAGCCCTGGCCCGCCGCCGCCGAGGGCCCGCGCGGGCGCACCTCGGGCAACAACAGGGTCGCCCTCCCCGACGGCTGGCTCGAAGACCCCTGGGACTGCGCGGCCCTCGGCGAGGACGCCGAATCGGAGACCTCGGGCGGCTGAGAGGGGCCGGGAGGGAGCCGCGAGGGGGTCGAGAGGGAGCCGCGAGAGGGCCGGAAGGGGAGGCTGAGGGCGGAGGGAGACGGGGCGCCCGAGAGGCGGTCGGGCGCAAGGAGCCGCCGAAAGGGCATTGTGCCTGGCCGGACAGATGCGATCATGAGGTGACACGAGATCAACGCGACCTCGTGGGACTTGAGTTGCAGAGGAAGGCACGCCGATGAGTTCTCCCCTCGACGACCGTATGCAGCGCCTTGAGCAGGAACTCAACACGAGCGTGCCGCACTCCGCACGCATGTGGAACTACTGGCTCGGCGGCAAGGACAATTACGAGGCGGACCGCAAGCTCGGCCAGTACATGGCCGAGACGTACCCGCAGATCAAGGAGATAGCGCGCGCCTCGCGCGCCTTCCAGGCCCGCGCCGTGCGCCACCTGGCGGGCGAGGCCGGCATCCGCCAGTTCCTCGACCTCGGCACGGGCCTGCCCACCGCCAACGCGACGCACGAGGTCGCCCAGTCCGTCGCCCCCACCGCACGCATCGTCTACGTCGACCACGACCCGATCGTCCTCGCGCACGCCCGCGCCCTGCTCACGAGCGGCCCCGAGGGCGCGACCGACTACGTGCACGGCGACCTCGCCGACGCCCCGGCCGTGCTCGCCGAGGCCGCGCGGACCCTCGACCTGACCCGGCCCGTCGCCGTCCTCATCCTCTCCACCCTCGGCCACGTCCCGGACAGCGACGCCGCGCACGCCCTGCTCCGCTCCTACCTCGACGCGCTCCCCTCGGGCAGCTACCTCGTCCAGTGCGACACCATCGAGACCCCCGAGTCGAAGGCGGCGTCCGAGGAGTACGAGGAGGGCGGCGCGATGGCGTACCGCTCCCGGCCGCGCGAGGACATGGAGCGCTTCACGGAGGGCCTGGAGGTACTGGAGCCCGGCTTCGGCTCCATCGACCTGTGGAAGCCCGAGGCCCCGCTCGACCGCGAGCCCATCGAGCAGTGGGGCTTCGTCGCCCGCAAGCCGTGACCCGCAAGCCGTGACCCGTGGCCCGCGAGCCCCGGCCCGCGAGCCCTGAGCGGGCGCCCTTGTCGGCGGTCCGTGGCACGCTGGCGTGATGAGCACTTCACCGCGCACGGGGGACGGCGGGGCCGAGGCGCGCCGCCTGCGCGACCTCGCCGTCCTGCGACGGGTACGGGACCGCATCGACCGCGAGTACGCGAGCCCGCTCGACGTCGAGGCCCTCGCGCGCGGCGCGCACATGTCGGCCGGGCACCTGAGCCGGCAGTTCCGCCTCGCCTACGGGGAGCCCCCGTACGCGTACCTCATGACGCGCCGCGTCGAGCGCGCGATGGCGCTCCTGCGGCGCGGCGACCTCGGCGTCACCGAGGTCTGTTTCGCGGTCGGCTGCGCCTCGCTCGGCACGTTCAGTACCAGGTTCACCGAACTGGTCGGGATGCCGCCGAGCGTCTACCGGGAGCGGGCCGCGCGTGCGGCCGGGGAGGCGGGCGGGGGCGCGGCGGAAGGCGTCCCCGCGTGCCTCGCCAAGCAGGTCACCCGACCGGTCAGGATTCGAGAAGCGCCCGGTCCCGGCCCCGCCTAACGTCGGGGGCATGGACCTCACACTGCACACCACCGTTCTCCCGCACACCGACCCCGAGGCGTCCCTCCGCTTCTACCGCGACATCCTCGGCTTCGAGGTGCGCACCGATGTCGGCCAGGGCACGATGCGCTGGCTCACGGTCGGCCCGAAGGGCCAGGACAGCATCTCCCTCCTCCTCGCCCCGCCCGCCCTCGACCCCGGCATCACGGAGGAGGAGCGCCGCACGGTCACCGAGATGATGGCGAAGGGCACGTACGGCTGGATTCTCCTCGCGACGAAGGATCTCGACGACACGTTCGCGTCGCTCTCGCAGGCGGGTGCCGAGGTCGTCCAAGAACCGGTCGAACAGCCCTACGGCATCCGCGACTGCGCCTTCCGCGACCCGGCGGGCAACCTGATCCGCATCCAGGAGGTGGGCTGAGCCGCATCCCATCGGCTGGAGCCCCGGCCTTCCCGCGTGCTCCCGTACCGGCGTGACGATTGTCGGCGGGTCGCCCGGGAGACACCGCGAGGGGTCTCCCGGGCGACCGCCCGGCGTCCCTCAGTGGCCGCGCGCCACGAGTTCCGCCTCGATGAGATCAGCCGCCCGCGTGGTCCCGCCCTCGCGCAGGGCCTCTTCGCGGAGGCGTGCGGAACGGCGGGACACCTCGGGGTCGCCGACCAGGTCGAGCAGTGCCTCGCGCAGGCGGTCCGCCGTTGCCTCGGCCGTGTCGACGCGGTGGGCGATGCCCAGCTCGACGAGGCGGTCCGCGTTGGCGAACTGGTCGACGGCCTGCGGAACGGCGATCATCGGGACGCCCGCGAGCAGTGCCTCGCCGCAGCCGCCCATGCCCGCGTGCGTCACGAAGGCGTCGGCCGCCGCGAGGACCGCGCGCTGCGGAACCCAGGAGCTGACCTCGAAGTGGGCCGGTACGGGGCCGAGTTCGGCAGGGTCGACGTACTTGCCGATCTGGAGCACCACGTGCCATCCCGGGAGTTCCCCGAAGGCCGCGACGCACGCGCGGTAGAAGGCGGGCTGCCGGGTGAACGCGGAGCCGAGCGAGACGAGCAGGACGCGCTCGGCGTCCGCCGGGCGCTCCCACGTCTCCGCCTCCGCGTCGAAGCACGGCCCCACGAAGGTCACGACATCCGTGTTCACGCGGTCCGCGTGCGGCTGCATCGCGCGCGGGACGAGCGCGAGCGAGCGCGCGGGCGGGCCCATGAAGGTGTCGACGTCCCGCGTCGTCGCCCCGCACTCCGCGAGCCAGCGCGCGAAGCGCTCCTGGTACGCGTCCGCGCCGGGCAACGCCTTGATCCGCGCGCCGACCTCCTCCGCGTACCCCTCCCACCCGACGAAAGCGGGCGAGAGCTGCACGAGCGGCCTGCCCTGCGCCTCGGCGAGCGCGCGGGCGTGGTAGGCGCCGATGTCGTAGAGGTAGAGGTCGGCCGGGTCGCTGTCGTAGGCGGCGCTCAGCTGCGGAAGGGACTGGACGCCGTCGTCCAGGAAGAGGCCCATGGCCCCGATGGGGTCCTCGGGCCACTCGTTGTCCACGTGCGGCAACACCGAGGTGACGGGGACGAGTTCGGCACCGGTCGGCTCGACGAGGTGCGCGACGGAGGGCGCCGTCGCGTAGGTCACCCGGTGGCCGCGGGCGACCAGCTCGCGCACGATGTCCAGGCTCGGCCGCATGTGGCTCACGAGGGGGGCGCACACCATCGCGAGGTGGGCGGGGGCAAGTGGCATGGGAACACACTCGTTTCAGGTCTACGGGTCTACAGGGGCAGCGCGTGCCGACGCACCGGCGCGCAGGGCCGGGCGGCACGTGGCGGGGGAGGGGGCCGGTGGCGGCCCGCTCGCTTCAGCCGTAGATCTGACGGAAAGACATGCGGACGACCCTAGGGGGCGCGGCGCGTGGCCGCACGTCCTTTTTCCCGCCCCGCGCCCCGTCCGCTCACGCCCGTCCGCCCCGCTCGTCCGCTCACGCCCGTCCGCCCCCGCTTCCCCGGCACCCCGACCTCTCGCCCCCCGCTGCCCCCGCCCCCTACCCCCCGCTCACCGCCGTCAGCAACGCCAGCGGTGCCGCCGCCGACCGCGACTCGCGCACGCACGCGTACGGTGCCGCCACCGGCAGCGGGTGCCGGGTCCGCTCGTACCCCGCCAGGACCTCCGGGAGGCGGTGGTCCTCGTGCGCCGCCGCCTCCGTGAGGCCGTGGGCGACGCGGAGGGCCTCGTCATGGAGGCCGTAGCGGGCGAGGCCGAGGGCGAGGAGGGCGTTGTCGTGCGGCCAGACCGCGCCCCGGTGGTAGGCGAGCGGGTGGTACGCGGCCTGCTCCGCCGCCAGCGTCCGCACGCCCCAGCCCGAGAAGAAGTCGGGCGCGAGCAGTCGGCGGCCCACCGACTCGCCCCACTCCTTGTCGAGCAGCCCCGACCACAGCAGGTGTCCCGCGTCCGAGGCGAGCGCGTCGAGCCTGCGCCCGTCCTCGTCGAGCGCGAGCGCGGGGAAGGAGTGCTCCGGCATCCAGAAATCGCGCTGGAAACGGTCGCGCAGATCGGTCGCGGCCTGGTCGAGCAGGTCCGCGTACACTTGGTCGTCCCACACCTGCCGGGAGAGCCGCGCGGTCCGGCGCAGCGCGTCGTACGCGTACCCCTGGGCGCCCGCCGTCAGGACCGGGCCGCTCGGGCGCGTCCCGTCGGCCGCGCAGATCGCGCCCGGCGTGTCGCGCCAGTTCTGGTGCGCGAGACCGCCCTCGTCCGCGCGGTGCACGAGGTAGCCGCGCGAGGTGAGCCCGCCGTGGTCGAGCATCCAGGTCACGGCGGCGCGCGCGTGCTTCTCCAGGCGCCGCGCCGCGCTCTTGTCGCCGGTCCGCTCGGTGTACGCGCCGAGCAGGACGAGGAAGAGCGGCGTCGCGTCGACCGAGCCGTAGTAGCGGCCGAAGGGCACCTGCCCGAAGTGCGCGAGTTCCCCGTGCCGCACCTCGTGCACGATCTTGCCCGGCTGCGCGACGCGCGCGGCCGTCTCCTCGGTGGCCTGCGCGGCGGCGAGCGCGGCGAGCGTCGCCGCGGCCGGTTCGGGGCGGTAGGGGAGGAGGAAGAGCGAGGTGAAGAGCGCGTCACGGCCCAGCAGCGTCTGGAACCACGGGGCCCCGGCGGCCGGGACCCGCAGCGGCTCCCCGTCCGGGCCCGCCGCCGGGACCTGGAGCGCGGCGAGGTCCGCGAGCCCCCGCGTGCACGCCGCGCCCAGCTCGGGCCAGCCGGCCGCGAGCGCCACCCCCTCCGCGTAGTCCGCCGCCTCCTCGGCGAGCAGTCGCGCCGCCTCGCGCGGCGAGTCCGGCACGAGGAGCGGGGCGAGACCGCCGTTCCCCGAAGCCCGTACCCGCAAGGTCACTTCGGTGCTGTCGCCGGGCTCGCAGTCGAGCTGCCACACGAGCCGCCGCGCCCCCGTGCCCGTCTCCTCGACGGCGTCCGGGGGCGGTTCGGCGGTCACGGCGGTACGGGCCTGCCAGTCGCCCCGCCGGTAGCGGAATTCGAGAGCCCCGTCCTCGGTCAGCTCCCGGCCCCGCACCGCCCCGGGTTTGCTGTACGTGCGGTGGTCGGCGCGCAGCTCGAACTGGTCGCTGAAGTCCGCGTCCACGGTGAGCGCGAGCCGGACCGCGAGCGGGCCCTGACGATTGCTCAGGACCCGTACCGTCTCCACGAACGAGCCGTCCACGACGGCCTGTTCGCGGAAGAGCGTGCAGGCGGGCGGCTCGGTGCGGCTGCCGTGCGGGCTCAGTACGCTGCGCAGCGTTCCGCTGCCCGCGGCCGGGGCGAGCACCTGCGGCACCCGGCCGTCCACGGTGAGCTGCCAGCGGCTGAGGTGGCGCGCGTCCCGTACGAAGAGCCCGTCCGGGGCCGTGCCCCGCGCCCCCGTGATGTCCCCCGCCGCGTCGACGGCGGCGAAGCTCGACCCGTGCACGAGCGTCCGCCGAGCGGTGTCTTCCCTGTTCACTCCCCAACCCCTTCCTCGGCCAGCAGGTCGAGACAGAGCGCGGCCGTCCAGCCGAACTCACGCGCCCCGAGCCCCCGCCCCGTGGCCGGATCGACGTACTCCGCGAATGCCGTCGCACCCGCCGTCCGAAGGAACGCGTCCCGCAGCGCCGCGGCGCCCACCGGGTCCCCGTGCTGCCGGAGCCCGCGCAGCAGCAGCCAGTTGACGTTGAACCAGGCGGGCCCACGCCAGTAACGACGCGGGTCCTGCGCGGGTGACGTCAGATCGTGGCTCGGTACGAGCAGGCTGCGCGTGCCGAGCCCGAAGCGCGGCCCGCGCAGGCTCGCCCGCAGCGCCCCCGCGATCCCCTCCGGCAGCCAGGGCAGCAGGAGCGGGAGCAGCCCGGCGGCCCCGTACTCCGGCGGCTTTGCCGCCTTCCCCTCCAGGTCCCGGCTCAGGAACAGCCCCGCCCCCGGCTCCCACAGCCGCTCGACCAGCACCCCGGTCAGCTCCCGCGCCCGCCGGGTGCGCGGCCCCGGGTCCTCGCCCAGCTCGGCCGCGATCGCCGCGAGCGCGTACTCCGAGGCGATGAGGAGCGCGTTGAAGCCCGGGTCCTCGACCGCGAACCGCGCCCCGTCGGGCCGCTCGGCCCGGTCCGCGTAACCGCTGTCGCGGTAGGCGGCGGCGAGCCGCACGTACCGCCCGTAGTCGAGATCCGTCGGCCGGTCCTCCGCGCTGCCGTGGTCGAGGTCGGCGCGCCGGTAGGAGTCGCGCGGGGCAGGCACGACGCGCGCGAGCGGCGCGTCCCAGCACGGGCTGTTGTCCATGCCCGACTCCCACGGATGGACGAGCGCGGCGAGCCCCGCGCCGCCCAGGTCGCGCGCCTCGGAGAGATAGCGGTGCCACGCCACGAGCTTCGGGTACATCCGCGCGAGGAAGGCGAGCGAGCCCGGCTCGCGCGGCGCCGCGCGGTGCACGAGCCACACCGCGAGCGCGTGCACGGGCGGCTGCACGATCCCCGAGGTCTCGGGCGCGGCCGGGGCGGCGGGGGCGTGCGAGGAGCGCCAGAAGTCCGGGCTCGGGAAGTACGCGTCGAGCGGGACCGCCGGGTTGAAGACGATGTGCGGCACGCGGCCGTCCGCCCACTGCGCCGCGAACAGCGTCTCGATCTCGCGGCGCGCCCGCGCCGGGTCGAGCCGCCGCAGGCCGATCGCGATGAAGGCCGAGTCCCACGACCACTGGTGCGGGTACAGGGAGCGCGAGGGCACGGTCGAGGCGCCCGTCCGGTTCGCCGCGAGCACGGCGGCGGCGCCTCGCCACAGGTGGCGCAGCTCACGCGTACGTTCACCCGTACGGGGACGCGGATGGGATGCGATCCGCGGCGCGGGAACGAGGGGCGCGGCGGGGTGCGGGGGAGGCGCGGAACCCGGGGGAGCCGCCGTCGCGGGGCCCGGCGCACCCTGGTGGGGGAGCTCAACGGGCCCCGCATGCCGCGTGATACGGCTGGGACGGCTGGTGACTCGGGATGTGGGTTCCACGTAGCGCTCCCCGGGGAGGTCCTGGGACAGTCCGGGCACACGAGGTCCCGGGCCCGCGGTACCGGGTACCGTAGGGTTACGTCTATTTAACACGCAGAACTTACTGTGTAATGCGAACTCGGCGAACGCAAGGGGGTAGGACACGGTGGCTAACCAGGCTAGCGCGGGGGATCTGCTCCAGTTGGTGCGCACGGGTTCCGCGACGACTCGCGGGGACCTCCAGCGCGTCACCGGGCTCTCTCGCGCGACCGTCGGCCAGCGCCTCGACCGGCTCTTCCGCGCCGGCTGGCTCCGCGAGGGCGACGCGGCGCCGAGCGCGCCCTCGCCGCAAGGGGGACGCCCCTCGGTCCGCCTGGAGTTCGACGACCGGCACGCGATCGTCCTCGCGGCGGACCTGGAGACCCGTCACTCCCGCGCCGCCGTGCTCAGCCTCACGGGGGACGTGCTCGCCGAGACGAGTTGGCCGGTCCTCCTCTCGGAGGGGCCCGAACACGTCCTCGGCGAACTCGGCGCCCGCTTCGCGCGCCTTCTCGGGGACGAGGGCCTCGACCCCGCCTCCGTCTGCGGTATCGGCGTCGCCGTCCCCGGGCCCGTGGACAGCGAGAGCGGCACCCTCGTGGACCCGCCGATCATGTCCGGCTGGGGCGGCTTCGACCTGAGCGGCCGGCTCGCGCGCGCCTTCGCCGAGGCGAGCGGTTCGGTGCGCGGTCCGGCGGGCGGCTCCGGGGGCGGTGCGGCGGGCGGCTTCGAGGGAGGGGCCCTCCCGCCCGTCCCCGTGCTCGTCGAGAACGACGCCAACCTCATGGCGTACGGGGAGCAGCGCACCGGCTGGCCGGAGTGCCGCGCCTTCGCCCTGGTCAAGGTGTCGACCGGGATAGGGGCCGGGGTCGTCGTGGACGGCACCGTGTACCGGGGCGTGGACGGCGGCGCGGGCGACATCGGGCACATCAGGGTCCCGGCGGGGGAGGGGCTCGACTGCATGTGCGGGGCGCAGGGCTGCCTCGCCGCCGTCGCGAGCGGCCGGGCCCTCGCGGCGCGGCTCCGCGCGGCGGGCGTCCCCGCCGCCTCGGGCTCCGACGTCCGTGCCCTCCTCGCCGAGGGCCACCCCGAGGCCGCGGGCCTCGCCCGCCAGGCGGGCCGCCAGGTCGGCGAGGTCCTCGCGACGGTCGTGACCCTCCTCAACCCCGGCGTCCTCATGATCGCGGGCGACCTCGCGGGCACCCCCTTCCTCACCGGGGTCCGCGAACTCCTCTACCAGCGTGCCCTGCCCCGCTGCACGGCCCACCTCGACGTCGTCACCTCACGCCTCGGCGACCGCGCGGCCCTCGTGGGCGCGGCCCACCTCGTGGTGGAACACCTCTACGCCCCGGGACGGGCGGAGGAACGCCTGACGGCGCTGGGGGTGTAGTACGGAAGACGGACACGGCTGGTCCACCGCCCGTACGAGGCCGGGTGTGCAGCCGACTGCTGACCCGCCGTCCGTACGAGGCGTGCCGCCCGCGGCTGGTCCGCCGCCCGTACGGGACGGAGCGCGCCGCCCCGCCCATCGCTCACTCCTCCTCCCACGTCCCCTCCCGGTCCCGCCGGGCCAGGTGCCGCTGGAGGCGGCTCAGCATCCTGGGCGGGAAGTGCCCCCGTACCGCCGCGCGCGCCGCGTTCGCGCCCGGGGCGCCGTGGACGCCGCCGCCCGGGTGGGCCGAGGCCGAGGCGAGGTACAGGCCCTTGACCGGGGTCTCGGGGCGTCCGCTGCCCGGCAGCGGGCGGAAGAAGAGTTCCTGGTGGAGCGCCGCCGTGCCGCCGTTGATCGCGCCGCCCTTCAGGTTCGCGTCGAGCGCCTGGAGCGTCGGCGGCGCGAGGACGCGGCGGGCTCTGACCCGCGCGCGGAAGCCCGGCGCCCAGCGCTCCACCTCGCGCTCGATCCGGTCGGCCATCTCCTCGCCCTGCCCCGGCGTCCACCGGCCGTCCAGGCCCGCGTCCCCCGCGTCGCCCCTCACCGTGTGCGGCACGTGCGTGTAGGCCCAGGCCGCCTGCGTACCGGCGGGGAGCGCGAGGGGTCGGCGGTGGTCATCTGCCCGAAGAGGAGGAAGGGGTGGTCGGGCACGCGGCCCATGGCGAGCTGCGCGGCGAAGCGCGTGAGGCCGTCCACGCCGTCCGCGAGGTGCACCGTGCCCGCGCCCCCGGCCGCGTCCCCCGCCGTCCACGGGACGGGCCCGTTCAGCGCCCAGTCGACCTTGAAGGTCGCGAAGTCCCACTGGAAGGTCGCCAGATCGGCGTGCACGCGACCCGGCAGGTCCCCCGCGTCGACCAGTTCCCCGTACAGCGCCGGGGCCGACACGTCCGCGAGCACCGCGCGTCCGGCGGGCACCGTCTCGCCGCCCGCCGTCCGCACCCCCGCCGCGCGACCGCCGCGCACGAGGACCCGCGTCACCCGCTCCCCGCAGCGCACCGTCCCGCCGCGCTCCTCCAGGCGCCGTACCAGCGCGGCCGTGAGCGCGCCCGCCCCGCCCACGGGGACCGGGAAGCCGTAGGTCTGGCCGAGCATCGACATGAGCCAGCCGTAGCCGCCGCTGCCCGCCGCCTCGGGGGCGAGATCGGCGTGCAGCGCGTTGCCCGCGAGCAGCACCCGTCCCGCCGCGCCCCGGAACTCCTCCTCGCCGAGCCGCCGCACCGGCTGGACGAGCGAGCGCGCGAGCCTGAGCCCTCCGCCCGCCCGCACCAGCCGCGCGAGCCGCAGCCCCTCGCGCACCGGCGGGAACGGCGTGAACAGCGCGCCGATGAGACCGGGCCCGACCCGCTCCCACGTCCGGTACAGGCCGAGCCACGCCTCGCCGTCGCCCGGCGCCGCCGCCTCCAGGGCCGCCGCCGTGTCCTCGGGCCGACGCTCCAGGACGGCGCAGCTCCCGTCGGGGAAGGGGTGCGCGAGGACGCGCGGGGCGTGGCTCCAGCGCAGCCCGTACCGCTCCAGGCCGAGGCCGGCGAGGACCGGCGAGGCGGCGGCCAGCGGGTAGAAGGAGCTGCCGAGGTCGGAGACGAAGGCGGGGTCGACGCCGCGGTCCGAGCGGACGGCGCCGCCCGGCTCCGGGTTCGCCTCCAGGACTTCCACGCCCCACCCGGCGTCCGCGAGCACGTTCGCCGCGACGAGCCCGTTGGGGCCCGCGCCGATCACCACCGCGTCCGCCATCAGCCCGTCCCCTCCGCGCGCGGGGAACCCGCCGCCACCGTCTTCGCGAGGCGCGACAGCATGAGGCGGTTGCGCACCTGGCTCAGCGCGTCCGCCAGCGGGTTGTGCAGGAGCCCGGCGGGCCCGCGCAGGGGGTGCTCGTCGAGGACGACGAGGGTGTCCGCGCCCCATTCCCGCACGTCGAGCGCGATACGGGCGGTGCCGAGCCGGCCGCTGTCGACTTCGAGTTCCAGGATCGCGGGCGCCTCGCAGCGCCGTACGGAGGTGTGCCCGGACAGCGTCCGGCCGCAGAGCCGCACCGTGTACCCGATGCTCGCGCCCTCCTCGGGCCAGTGCCCCTCCTGGGACCAGGACCTGTCGGTGCCCACGACCCAGTCGCCGTAGCGCGCGGCGTCCGCGAGGACCGCCCACACCTCGGCCTGGGGCGCTCGATCAGTTTGTGCCGGACCGCCATGAGGGCTCCCGTCGTCTGGGTTCCGCCGCCTGCCCCCGTACGGTGCGTCAGCGCGCGTCCCGGGTGTCCCTGAGCGCCGACCGGCCCTCCCGCCACGCCCCCAGCAGGTGCGCCGCCAGGTGGTCCTCCAGGAGGTCCGTCGCCTCCGCGCCGAAGGCGACGTCCGCCGCGAGGCCCGGTTCGTCCGCGAGGAGGCCGCCGATCACCTCGCGGCGCACGACCTGCTCGTGCACCGCGTCCGCCTCGACGTGCTCGGCGTAGAAGTGCTCGGCGGCGGGTCCCGCCCCGGTGCGGCGCATCGCGGCGGCGATGCGGCGGGAGCCGGGCGAGGAGGTGACCTCGACGGCGGCGAAGTGGCCGACGAGCGCGGCGCGCAGCGAACGGCGCAGGCCGAAGAGCGACATCATGTTGACGACGGCGAGCGCGGCGGCGGGGGCCGCGTCCACGTAGTGGCCGTACCGCGTCTCAAGGCCGAGGTCCGTCATGAGGTCCGCGAAGAGCCGCGCGTGCATGCCCTCGGCCCGCCCCGCCCCGTACTCGTCGTACTGGATCGCGACCATCCCGGCCTTGGCGCGGCCGGTCAGCCGGGGGACCACCCACAGGTGCGGGTCGGCCTCCTTGAGGTGGTAGAGCGAGCGCAGGGCCGCGTACTCGCGCAGTTGCTCCCCCGTGCCCTCGTGTTCGAGGTGGTACGCGACGCTCCCGGTGTGGTCGGCGGGCTCCACCAGCAGCCCGTCGAAGACCTCGGCGACGTCCCGGCCGCCGGGCACGTCGGCCCGCAGCGCCCCGAGGAACCGTTCTTCCAGCGCCCGCCGCAGCGGCATCAGCGCGGGGTGCCACTCATGGTCCTCGGGCACCCCGGCGAAGCCCCGGTAGTGCAGCTCGTAGAGCGTGTGGAGCGCGACGTGCAGGTCCTCGCCGTACGGGTCCGCCGTCGCCGCCCCCGCCGTGTCCACGGCCGGGACCTCGGGCGCGGTCAGCGCGGCGCGGACCCGGGCGGAGAGGGGGCCGCGGGCTTCGGGGAGCGCGGGGCCCGTGCGGGGTGCGCGGTCGGTGGTCGTCGTCATGCGCCGCCTCCTTCGCGTTCGCGCGGCGGGGTCGCGGGGCGTGCCGGGCGGCGGTGCCCGCGGTGGCTCGTGTCGCACCACGGGTACGTACGGCTGCGGCGGCACGTGCAGACCGCGACGACGAAGCGGTCCGAGACCGACACCGTCCCGTCGTCCGCGACCACCTCGACCGGGCCTTCGACCAGCAGCGGTCCCTCACGGTCCACCGAGATCCTGCGGCGCCGCTCGGCCTCGTTCCCGCGGGGGCGCTCGGCCTCGCTCCGGCGGGGGTGTTCAGGCGCGTTCGGCACGGATCACCACCAGTTCCTCGGTCCCCGCCCCCGCGTCGAGGAGGCCTTCCGCGCGCAGCCACGCGAGCCGGGCCCGGGTCACGGGGCCGAACGGCACCTCGCACCGCTCGGCGACCTCGGCGCGCAGCCCCGCCTCGCCGAGCCGCCGGAGGGTCTCCTCGGCCCGGCACATCGCCGAGTGCACGAGCAGCAGCACCCCGCGCGGCGAGAGGACGTCGCCGGCGTGGGCGCAGACCCGGTCGACGAGGTGGCGCCCGCCGGGGCCCGCGTCCCAGGCGAGGGAGGCCGCGTGGCTCCGGCCGCGCCGCGGGCCCGTGCGCGCGGCCGGGTCGGGCACGTACGGCGGGTTGCTCACGACGAGGTCGAAGCGCTGTCCGCGCACCGGGCCGGAGAGGTCCCCGCGCAGCACGCGCACGCGCTGCCCGGCCCGTGCCGCGTTGATCCGCGCCGAGACCACCGCCCGCCAGGACAGGTCCGTCGCGCAGACCCGCGCGCCGCGCCGGGCGGCGAGCAGGGCGAGCGCCCCGCTGCCGGTGCACAGGTCGAGCACGTGCGTGTGCGGGCCGATCGGCTCGGTGCCGAGGGCGCGGGCGAGCAGGTGGGTGTCGGCCTGCGGCGCGTACACGCCGGGCAGCGTCCACAGGCCGTCGAGCCCAGGGGGGAGGGGAGGGGCAACCGCCATCACGCGTACCTCCGGGGGAGTGGGGCCTCGCCACCGCTCCTCCGGGGAGCGGATCTTCGCCACCGCTCCAGCCTCGGCGCCGCCGTCCCTTCCCGCCACTCGGCCCCGTATTTCACGACTCTCCGTGATCGCCGACGCCTCCCAGGCCGCCTCGCTCCGGTGCTCCGGCACTCGATGTCGCACGTGGCCCGCCAGGCCCGCGCTCACCCGTACGGCCGTACCCCGCGCTCGCACGCGCGTCCGCATCGTGGCCCTTCGGGGCCTGGATTTCGCGTGATTCACGCCACGTCTGAGAGTCGTTTAACTCAGATGAGCGAGATAGGTGGGTTTTCAGCTCCCGAAGAATGGCACCCGGTGCCACCATCCGTGATTTCAGGAAGTGAACGCACATGACGGCAACCCCTGCTCATGTGAGCGGAATGTACCGGAGCTGCATCTTCCGTTTTCAGGGCTTGAAGCGCGCGCCGGTCCGCCCCCGCCCCTGACGACACTTTCGATCTCCTGGCGGGCGGCGCGTTGTGCCCGCATGACCCCCAGGTCCAGGTGCCGAACCACCTTGGATCTGGGTATGTTCCTCGCCGTCAGGGCAGTCAGCCGCGAGGAGTCAGTCCCGTGTCGTCCACAAAGCAGCAGCACCCCGAGGCCGCAGGCCGTGCCGGTGCGGGCACGTCCGTCGCGTCCGTCCCCGAGACGCCGCGCGCGCCGCGCGAGACGCCTAAATTCGTCTACGACTTCACTGAGGGCAACCGTCGCCTGAAGGATCTCCTCGGTGGCAAGGGCGCGAATCTCGCCGAGATGACGAACCTGGGCCTGCCGGTCCCGCCCGGATTCACCATCACCACCGAGGCGTGCAAGACGTACCTGGAGAGCGGCAAGGAGCCCGCGGCCCTGCGCGACGAGGTGAGTGCGCACCTCGACGCGCTGGAGGCCACGATGGGCAAGAAGCTCGGCCAGGCGGACGACCCGCTGCTCGTCTCCGTACGCTCCGGCGCCAAGTTCTCGATGCCCGGGATGATGGACACCGTCCTGAACATCGGCCTCTCGGACGCCTCCGTGGCGGGGCTCGCCGCGCAGGCCGGCGACGAGCGCTTCGCGTGGGACTCCTACCGCCGCCTGATCCAGATGTTCGGCAAGACCGTCCTCGGCGTCGACGGCGAACTCTTCGAAGAGGCGCTGGAGTCGGCGAAGAAGGCGAAGAAGGCCGCGACCGACGTCGACCTCGACGCGGCCGACCTGAAGAAGCTCGTCAAGAGCTACAAGAAGCTCGTCGAGCGCGAGGCGGGCCGCCCCTTCCCGCAGGACCCGCGCGAGCAGATGGACCTGGCGATCCACGCCGTCTTCGATTCGTGGAACACCGAGCGCGCCAAGCTCTACCGCCGCCAGGAGCGCATCCCGCACGACCTCGGCACCGCCGTCAACGTCTGCTCGATGGTCTTCGGCAACCTCGGCCCCGACTCCGGCACGGGCGTCGCCTTCACGCGCGACCCCGCCAGCGGCCACCAGGGCGTCTACGGCGACTACTTGCAGAACGCGCAGGGCGAGGACGTCGTCGCGGGCATCCGCAACACCGTGCCGCTCGCCGACCTGGAGGGCATCGACAAGCCCTCGTACGACGCGCTGATGCGCATCATGGAGACCCTGGAGAACCACTACAGGGACCTGTGCGACATCGAGTTCACGATCGAGCGCGGCAAGCTGTGGATGCTCCAGACCCGCGTCGGCAAGCGCACGGCCGCGGCCGCCTTCCGCATCGCGACCCAGCTCGTCGACCAGGGCCTCATCACCGAGGCCGAGGCTCTCCAGCGCGTCAACGGCAACCAGCTCGCGCAGCTCATGTTCCCGCGCTTCGACGAGAAGTCGAGCGCCGAGGCGGTCGCGCGCGGCATCGCCGCCTCGCCCGGCGCGGCCGTCGGCAAGGCCGTCTTCGACTCGTACACGGCCGTCAAGTGGTCCCGCTCCGGCGAGAAGGTCATCCTCATCCGCCGCGAGACCAACCCCGACGACCTCGACGGCATGATCGCCGCCGAGGGCATCCTCACCTCACGCGGCGGCAAGACCTCGCACGCCGCCGTCGTCGCGCGCGGCATGGGCAAGACCTGTGTCTGCGGCGCCGAGGAGCTGGAGGTCGACACCAAGCGGCGCCGCCTCACGACGAGCGCGGGCACCGTCGTCGAGGAGGGCGACCTCGTCTCCATCGACGGCTCCACGGGCCGCGTCTACCTGGGCGAAGTACCCGTCGTGCCCTCGCCGGTCGTCGAGTACTTCGAGGGCCGCATGCACGCGGGCGCCGACGAGGCGGACGAACTCGTCGCCGCCGTCCACCGGATCATGGCCTACGCCGACCGCACCCGCCGCCTGCGCGTGCGCGCCAACGCCGACAACGCCGCCGACGCGCTGCGCGCCCGCCGCTTCGGCGCCCAGGGCATCGGCCTGTGCCGCACCGAGCACATGTTCCTCGGCGAACGCCGCACCCTCGTCGAGTCGTTGATCCTCGCCGACACCGACAAGGAGCGTGAGGAAGCGCTCGCGGAACTCCTCCCGCTCCAGAAGCAGGACTTCATCGAGCTGTTCGAGGCGATGGACGGACTCCCCGTCACCGTGCGCCTCCTGGACCCCCCGCTGCACGAATTCCTGCCGGACATCACCGAGTTGTCGGTACGGGTCGCCCTCGCCGAATCGCGGAGGGACGCCAACGAGAACGACCTCCGCCTGCTCCAGGCCGTCCACCGCCTCCACGAGCAGAACCCGATGCTCGGCCTGCGCGGCGTACGCCTCGGCCTCGTCATCCCCGGCCTGTTCACGATGCAGGTGCGGGCCATCGCGGAGGCCGCCGCGCACCGCCGCGAGAACAGCGGCGACCCGCGTGCCGAGATCATGATCCCGCTCGTCGGCACCGTCCAGGAACTCGAACTCGTCCGCGAGGAGGCCGAGGAGGTCATTGCCGCGATCGAGTCGGAGCTGGGCACCGACCTGGGGATCTCGCTCGGCACGATGATCGAGCTGCCGCGCGCCGCGCTCACCGCGGGGCAGATCGCCGAGGCCGCGCAGTTCTTCTCCTTCGGCACCAACGACCTCACGCAGACGGTCTGGGGCTTCTCGCGCGACGACGTCGAGGCGAGCTTCTTCACCGCGTACCTGGAGAAGGGCATCTTCGGCGTCTCGCCCTTCGAGACCATTGACCGCGACGGGGTCGGCAGGCTCGTCGCCGACGCCGCCCGCGCGGGCCGCGCGACCCGCCCCGACCTCAAGCTCGGGGTGTGCGGCGAGCACGGCGGCGACCCGGAGTCGGTCCACTTCTTCCACGAGGTCGGCCTCGACTACGTCTCCTGCTCGCCCTTCCGCATCCCGGTCGCCCGCCTGGAGGCGGCCCGCGCCGCCGCGAAGCCCGGGACGGACACGACGGCCTGAGCCACCGTTCCGCCACCGACCACCCCTCCGGGGTCCCCGCCCCGGGCCCCCGCCCCCGCCCGTCCCACCCTCACCGGGGCGGGGCACGGGAAGCGCCCGGAGCACGAAGAAGGAGCGGCACCCTGTGCGGGGGTGCCGCTCCTTCGCCGTCCGGGCGTGCCCGTACGGGAGTGCATGCCGTGCGAGTGCGAACCGGGCGGTCCGCCGCACGAGGTTCACGCCGTACAAGTACGGGGGAGCCCGGCGCGTCCCGGAGTTCACGCCGGACGAGTGCGGGCCGCCCGGTGCGTGCACCGGGCGGCCCCGTACGTCACTTCAGGTACACCAGGCCGTCCGTCGTGATCGTCGGCCGGCCCTTCGTCGCCGCCACGACGACCTTCACCGTGTGCTTGCCGCTCTTCGACCAGGCCGTGGTCCACTGCGCGTCGCGGTACTTGGTCGTGCTCGACTTCAGGTCGACCGTCGCCTTCTTCACGCCGTCCACGTACACGTACACCTGTCCCGAGGTCGACGCGCGCGAGAAGACGAGCGAGGCGCCGCGCCCCGTGAAGGTGTAGGTGAGCGAGGCGTTCTTCGCCGAGGAACTGTACGACGTGCCGCCGAGGTAGCTCGACGAGGACTTCGTCGTCCACTTGCCCGTCTTCTTGCCGCTGCTCTCCTGGAGGATCGCGGGGGCCGAAGTGGTGCTCGCCGAGGCGGTGTTGCCCGCCTGGTCGTACGCGGTGAGCGACCACGTCGTGGTGGCGGCGGGCTTCGCGGTGAGCGAGGCGCTCTTCGTCGTGGGCCCGTAGGTCACGGCGGACGGCTTCGTGAGCCGCACCTCCTTGAGCGCCGCCGCGTCCGTCGCCGCCCACTTGAGGGTGACCGGCACGGACGTGCTGCCCACCGTGCCCGTGCGCAGCGCGGTCGACGGCTTGGTGCCGAAGGAGGGCGCCGTTCTGTCGACCACGACGGTCGTGCCCGCCGTCGTGCTCGCCTTGCCCGAGACGTGCACGGCGCGCACCGCGACGGTGTGCGTGCCGGAGGCGAAGGTCAGCGCCGCGGAGGTCGCCGTGGCCTTCGCGGTGACGGAGACCTTGCCGTCGACCAGCACCTCGTAGCGGTTGACCAGCGTGCTCGGCGTGGTCGCCGACCAGCGCACCGTCGCCGTGCCCTTCGTCCACGCCTTCGTGCCCGAGACGCCCGCCCCGGTGAAGCCGGTGATCTTCAGCCCGGCGACGGCACCGCCCGCGAGGGTGCGGATCTCGGGGAGCGCGGCGTAGAGCTGCGTACCGGGGCACTCCGTCGCGTAGCCGTCGCGGTGGCCCGAGATCCGGTTGAGGGTGACCGTCTGGCCCTTCTTGAACTTCCCGCCCGTGCCCGAGCCGTCGGCCCCGGCGACGAGCCCGACCTTGCCGGTCGGGTCCTCCTTGTACTGCCCGAGCTTCCAGGCGGCGATCCGCGCGACCGCGGTCTTCGCGGCCGAGGACGGCGCCGCCTTGTTGTAGTCGCCGAGGACGGCGACGCCCGTCGTGTCGGTGTTGAAGCCGTACGTGTGCGCGCCGATCACCGGCAGGTCCACACCGCCCTTGCGGCCCTCGAAGATCGTGCCGCACTTGTCGACGAGGAAGTGGTACCCCACGTCCTTCCAGCCGTTCGTCTTGATGTGGTACGTGCGGATCGCGCGCACCATCGCGGCCGACTGGTCGCACGAGTACGAGTTGGCGTCCACCGTGTGGTGGACGAAGACCGCCTCCACCTTGGTGCCGTACTCGGGGGCCTCGTCGTTCATCGACTCGTCGGCGCCCCACTGTGCGCGCGTCACGATGGGCGGGCGCGGCGCCGTGGACGGGGGAGCGGTCGGCGGAGGCGTCGTCGTGGCGCCCGCGGCGGGTGTCGTCGCGGTCGTCGTCGGCGCGGCCGGTGTGGAGGGCGAGGCGGGGGCCGAGGGGGCGACCGGCGCCGACGCGCCGGGCGCGGGGCTGCCCGCCGCTGGGCTCGACTCCGCTCCCGGGGTGCTCTCGGCGGGGGTGGGCGAGGACGCCGGGTCGGCCGTCCCCGTACCGGAGTCCGCGTCGGCGGCCTCGTCCCCCTCGGCAGCACCGGTCCCTCCCGCGGGCTCGTCGTCCGCGACGAAGGCCGCCGGGTCGGCGTCCGACGCCGGGGCGGGCGACTTCCCCGGGTCGACGAGTTCGAGCCGCAGCCCGGCGGGGAGCGCCGAGCCGCGCCCGTCCACGTCGACCTGCACGCCGTCCGAAGGCCCGACCCACAGCGGCTCCGTCGCACCGCGCGTGCTCTCGGGCTGCGCCGTGCCGTCGCCCTCGGTCCCGAGGCTCTGCCACGGGCCCCAGGTCCCCGTCCCCGTGGCGCGCGCCCGGACCCGGACCGTCCCCGGCAGTTCGGCGGTCGGCTTGGTCCATGACAGGCCGAGCAGGCTGAACGGCCCGGTGTCGCGCTTCCCGAGCGCGGCCTGGTCGCCCTCGGCCTTCACGGCGACGGTGTGCAGCGCGGTGCGCACGGCGTGCGGCGCGGGCCGCTTGGCCGCCTGCGCCGTACCGCCGCCCCCGGGCCCCCCGTTGGTCACGAGCACGCCGGTCACCACCGCGAGCGCTGTCGCTGTCGCGGCCGTGCCCCACACTCTTCGTTTCCGCACAACGGTCTGGATCGCCATCGTGGCGTCCCCCCTAGCTTCGTGGGCACCTCCCACCGGGAGTGTTCTCGACCGGCGTGTGCCGTGAGCATTGTGACAGAAGGGCTCGAACGTTTTGTCAAAGTTGCGTCAGGTGCGCGTCAACACGCCGTAGGGACCGCACCCTTCCGCGTCAGCACCACGTCAGAGCGCGGGCAGGCCGCCGCGCGCGGGGCCTACGCTCCGGCGAGGAACAGGAAGGGGTACGCGCGATGACGAAGGCGGTACGGGGAGCGCGGGGGACACGGAGCGCGCGGGCCGGGTGGCCCGTACGGGGCGGGCGGGCCTTCCCCCGTACGGGGACCGCGCCCGCGCGCTGGACGACGGACCGCCGCTGGCGCCACGACCTGGGCACGGCCCTGCTCTGCGCCGGGCTCCTCCTCGCGCTCGCGCTGCTCATCGACGGGGTACGGGGCTCGCTCGACGCCCCGCGCGCCGCGCTGTGGCTCGGCCTCGCCGTCCTCCTCCATGCGGCCCTGCACCCCGTACGCACCGGAACCCGCCCCGGCGAACTGCGCACGTGGGGCCTGATCCGCCGCCACACGGTCCGCACCGACCGCCTCGTCTCCCTCACCGAGACCGGCGGCCTCGTCCCACGCCTCCTCCTGCGCGACACGAGCGGCCACCGCCTGAGCTGCGAGACCGCCGTCCTCACCGCCAACCCCCTCCTGTGGCACCGCCTCGACACCGACCTCCGCACCTCCCACCGCCTCGGCCTCCTGCGCACGGGCGCGGAGCTGCTGGAACGGCTGGAGGAACGGGTGGACAGGGAGGTGCTGGGGGAGGGGTTCGGGGACGCGTGAACCGTACGGGCCCGCGGGTCCGGGGGAGACGGCGAACCGTGCGGGCCCGGGGAGGCGGGCGAACCGCGCGGGCCCGGGAGCCCGCGATCGGGTACGGGCCCCGGGGCGGCGCGTGAACCGCGCGGCTCACGCCTCCGGCAGTTCGT
The DNA here is from genome assembly GCF_000213055.1 of Streptomyces sp. Tu6071. Lineage (NCBI taxonomy): Bacteria > Bacillati > Actinomycetota > Actinomycetes > Kitasatosporales > Streptomycetaceae > Streptomyces > Streptomyces sp. Tu6071. Next base: position 5,529,872 of record NZ_CM001165.1, read on the forward strand.
ACCGGACCCCCGTCAGCTCCTCCGACGCCGCCCACAGGCGCCGCGCCGTCTCGTCGTCACGCGTCCACGGGGCGCGCCAGGACGGGCCCGGGGCGCCGCGCCACATCAGGAAGCGGGGGCCCGTGAAGGAGTCCTGGCCGACACCGGGCGCCGTCGCCGCGTAGAGCGAGGGCAGCGCGCCCGCTTCGGCGGGCTGCCCGACCAGCCGGGTGCGGAGCCTGGCGAGCCGTTCGGCCGCCTTGCGCCCCTCCAGCCGCGACCCGGCCGTGTGGAGGTTCGTGCGCGCGTACCCGGGGTGCGCCGCGGCGGCCACCGTGTCCGCGCCGGCCGCGTCCAGACGGCGGGCGAGTTCGTGCGTGAAGAGCAGGTTCGCCGTCTTGGAACGGCCGTAGGCGAGCCAGCGGCGGTAGTGGCGCGCGCTGTCGAGGTCCTGCGGGTCCAGGTTGCCGAGCACGTGCAGGATGCTGGACACCGTCACGACCCGGCTTCCTGGCGTGCGCAGCAGCGCGGGCAGCAGGAGACCCGTGAGGGCGAAGTGCCCGAGGTGGTTGACGCCGAACTGCCGCTCGAAGCCGTCCGCCGTGCGCCCGTACGGGAGCGCCATGACGCCCGCGTTGTCGAGCAGCACGTCGACGGGCCGCCGTACGTGCCGCGCCGCGAACTCCCGTACCGAGCCCAGGTCGCCGAGGTCGAGCCGCGAGAACTCCGCGTGCGCCCCCGGCACCTCCGAGAGCAGCCGCGCCACCGCGTCGGCGCCCCGCCGCTCGCTGCGGCAGGCGAGCACGACGTGCGCCCCGTGCCGGGCGAGTTCGCGCGCGGCGACGTAGCCGATGCCGCTGTTGGCCCCCGTGACGACGGCGGTCCTGCCCTCCTGGGCGGGGATACGGGCGGCACTCCACCCCCGCGTGCGTGTTCCGCTTCCTCCTGTACCGGCGGCCATCGCGCCGCTCCCTTCCTCGTGTCTGCGTCGTGTGTCGTGCTGCGCGGCTCCGGACGGGCCGCTGTCCGGGCCCTTCTACCCCGTCAGCCGTGGGCGTCCCGCCCGCGCGGCGAGCGGTCCGGGACGGGCGTGCGTGCCCCGTACAGGCGTGCGCATAAGGTCATGCTCATGCCCGACATACCCCTGACCACGGTTCTTGTGCTGTGCCTCGCCGCGCTCGCGGCGGGCTGGATCGACGCCGTCGTGGGCGGCGGCGGCCTGCTCCTGCTGCCCGCGCTGCTCCTCGGCGTCCCGCACGTACCAGCCGCGCACATCCTCGGCACGAACAAGGCCGTCGCGATCGTGGGGACGGGAGGCGCGGCGTTCACCTATGTACGCAAGGGCGCGCCCGTCAACGTGCGGATCGCGGTGGGGATCGGGGGCGCCGCGCTGCTCGGCTCGACGATCGGGGCGCTCTTCGCCGCGGGCATCTCCAGCGACGTGCTGCGGCCCATGATCATGGTGGTGCTCCTCGCGGTGCTCGCCTTCGTCATGCTGCGCCCCGCGTTCGGCACGCAGGCCGCGGGACCGGCGGCGGGGCGGGGCCGGGTGGTCGCCGCGATCCTCCTCGCGGGGCTCGGGATCGGCGCGTACGACGGGTTCTTCGGGCCCGGTACGGGAACGTTCCTCGTGCTCGCGCTCACGGCCGTGCTGCGCCTCGACCTCGTCTCGGCCTCGGCGACGGCGAAGATCGTCAACACGTGCACGAACCTCGGCGCCCTCGTCACGTTCGCGGTGCAGGGCAACGTGATGTGGGGCCTCGCCCTCCCGCTCGCGGCGTGCAACCTGATCGGCGGCATGACGGGCGCGCACACGGCCCTCAAGCGGGGCAGCGGCTTCGTCCGCACGGTGCTCGTGGTGGTCGTGCTCGGGCTCGTGGCCAAGCTGGCCTACGACCAGTGGGTGGCCTGAACGGACTCAGCCCCGGGGCCCGGCCCCTCCCGGGCCGCCCCTGTCCAGGGCCGCGCGCACGTGCTCCGGGTCGCGGGGCCGGGAGCGGGGTGCCGGGCTGTGGGGCCCCGTTTGGCTACACGGTGCCCCGCGTCCTCCGGTGCAGGAGCCACGTCCCGCACACCGTCGCGAAGGCGAGCACCCCGACGCCGCAGGCGACGCGCACCGGGTCGCGGCCGAGCGGCCCGGGGCCGCCGGCGAGCTGCGTCCCGCGGCCGGTGTCCGCCGCCGCCGTACCGGCCGCGACCCCCGAGGGCCCGTACGCGCCGCTCAGGCCCACCCGCAGGTCGGCCTTGGTCTCCGCGCCGCCCGTGCCGCACCGCACCACCACCTCGTAGGTGCCCGGGTTCGCGGTGCCCGGCACGCGGAAGCTCCCCACCGCGTCGGGCGCCTCCGTGCCGCCGCTGAGCGCGAAGCCGCCCGAGCGCAGCGCGGGCACCGTGCCGGTCGCGGCGTGCCCGGGGCAGCCGGCCGCGTGCGCGGTCACCTTCGTTCCGGGTGCCGCCGCGGCGGGTACCAGCCGCAGGGCGGGGGCCGGTGCGGGCTCCGCCGCGACGGCGACCGCCGGCAGCGCGCACCCCCCGGCCAGGACAAGGGCGGCCACCGCACCGTTCCGCGTACGCCTCGCGGGCATGGTCCTCCTTCCGCGGGGGCCCGCTCGCGACCTCTGCGTGCCGCGAAGCCGAACGCGCCCCGCCTAAGAGGTAAGCCCGCCCCGCCCCCCGCCGCGCGCTCAGCGCGGGCGTACGGGTGACAGCCCATCAGGCGGCCCGGGGCTCAGACCTCCTCCCAGGGCACCGCCTCGTACACCGCGCGCAGCCGCCGGAGCAGGGCCCCGTCCACCGCGTAGGAGTGCCCGCCGATCTCGCCGACGGCCACGATGCCGCGCGAGTTCGCGAGGAACACCGCGCGGAAACCGGCCAGGTCCGCGAGGCGCACCGGGCGCCGCACGGGGGCGAGCCCGGCGGCGGGCAGCCCCTGTTCCAGGAGCGTGAGCGTCGTCCCGGCGAGCGCGGGCGCGGTGGGCAGCACGAGCCGCTCGCCGTCCCAGAAGAGGACGTTCGTGACCCCGCCCTCGGCCACTTCGCCGTCCGGCCCGGTGAGCAGGATCTCGTCGTACCCCTCCCGCGCGGCGAGCCGACCGTAGTGCGTCTGGCCGAAGCCGCCGAGGTGCTTGACGTGCGCGAAGGGCCGTACGTACGGGACCGGGCGGACCCGCAGCGGCTCGTCGCCCACCTCGCCGGGCGCGGCGAGGGTCACCATGAGCGAGAGCGCCCCGGCGGGCCGGTGCACGTACACGCGCAGGGCGGCGTCGCGCGCACGGCCCCCGAGCGCGTGCCGCACCCGCTCCCGCACGAGCCCCGGATCGAGCTCCTCCCCCCACAACTCCCGCGAGGCGGCGCGCAAGCGCTCCAGATGCACTCCGACCCCGCGCACCCTCCCGCCCCGCACCTGCGCGGCGGTGAAGTGCCCGTCCCCGCGCACGGCCCGCCACAACAGGTCGTCAGCGGTGGCCGCCCGCCCGTCCACCTCGACCAGCTCGATCCCCAGCTCCCGGGCCAGCGGCCCGAGCCCGCCCGACACGCCCGCGCCGTCCTCGTTCACCATGCCCCCCACGCTAGCCCGGCGCGCGAACCCCCCTCCGGGGAGCCGCCCCCACGCCATCCCGGCGCGAATCCCTCGGGGAGCCGCCTTCCGCGCGCCCTTCCGGCGCGCGAACCCCTTCCGGGTCCCGTCCGGGGACTCCCCGCCCCGGACCCGCCTCTCGGGAACCCCGGCCGCCCGCCCCGGCGTTGTAGCCACCGGGGGCCCGCCAAACCCTGAGGTGATCCGTTCGACGAGCCCCAGGGGTTGCCTCGTCACCCGGCTATCCCCGCCACGCCGACGGCCGGGCGGGGCCCCTGCGTCCCCACAAGCGTCCCGCCCGGCTTCCCGCCTTTCACCGCTCGACCCGCTTCGTCATCCGCAGCTCCGCGCCCTCCCCCTCCCCGTCCCGCCCCTCGACCACGAACCCCCGCCGCAGGTACATCTCCCGTGCCTCCGCGTTCCCGGCCAGCACCCCGAGCCGCAGCCGCGCCGCGCCTATCCGTCGCGCCCACTCCTCCACGGCGCCGAGCAGCAGGCCCCCGAGGCCCCGTCCGCGTACCGCCGTCGCCACCCACACAGAGTGCAGCTCGACCGTGCCGTCCCCGGCGGGGAGGCCGCTCGTCGTCCCCACCGCGGTCCCGTCCACGAAGGCCGCCAGGTGGTACGCGCCCGGCAGCACGAGCCGGTCCCGCCAGCGCCGCTCCTCGCGCGGACCCCAGTCGGCGAGCCGCGCCCTGAACGCGTGCGGAGCGTCCGCGAGCGCCGCCCGCCGCAGCTCCCGCCACAACGGCCAGTCGGCGGACCCGAGCGCCCGCAGCTCCACCCCGGCGGATCGAGCCGCCGCGCCGACCCACGGAACGTCCGCCCCGGACGCCCGCGCCCCGCCCCCCGACGTCTCCGCCCCGTCCCTCCGGTCCTCCGGCCCCCGCCTCCCAGCGGGCGGACCGCCTCGCCCCTCCGTCACGCCCCCGCCCCCTCCCGCTCACCCGCCCGCTCCGCCCCCTCCGGGTCCGCCTCGCGTGCCGCGCGCTCGACCTTCTCGCGGTACGCCGACCACTCCCCGCCGTCCCACTCGGGGAGATTCGCGTCCTCGCGGCCCGCCCCCGCGCGCCCGTCGAGCAGCTCGCGCGTGATGTCCGCGTGGCCCGCGTGCCGCTGCGTCTCGGCGAGGACGCGGACCAGGACGTGGTGCAGCGTCGTCACGGCCCGGTGCTCCGGCCACCACGGCACCCGGCCCTCCGCGTCGAGCGGCAGCTCCGCGAGGACCGCGTCCGTGTGCGCCCACGCCGCCCGGTACAGGCCGGTGAGCGCGGCCCTGGATTCCTCGGGGCGCGCCCACAGGTCGTCCTCGGGCTCGCGCGTCCAGTGGAAGTCGGGCTCCTCGCCCTTCGCGAAGTACGGCCGCCCGAACGTGTCCCCGAAGTACCCCAGCTCCACCGCCGCCAAGTGCTTCACGAGCCCCAGCAGGTTCGTCCCGGTCGGCGTCAACGGGCGCCGTACGTCGTACTCCGAGAGGCCCTCCGCCTTCCACAGCACGGCCTCGCGCGCCTCCTGGAGGTACCGGTGCAGATCGGCCACAGGCCCGTTGAACGACATGATCGCCCCCGCTTTCATCCCTACGTTTGCCACGTGCCGCCGAGTCTCGCACCCACTACTGACAACGCCCCGGAAAGCCGGTCGGGGCCCGCTCCCGCCCGCCGCCGGCCTTCCCCGGAACCCGGCCGGGCACGCCCCGCGCCCCGGCCGGCCCCGCCCCTGAGCCCCGCTCCGTACCCCGCCCCGCCGCCCCTGCCCTGCCTCGCCCCCGCACATCTGTCCGGGATGTCCCTCCCTCCGCTTAGGCTCTGTCCCATGGCAGCGACTTCCCGGCAGGCCGATGGCGAGACGAATCGGCTGTCCCACGACACGGCGGACTACACCCCGGCGGACACCGAGCGCTGGGCACCCGAGCCCGACAAGCGCCCCGGCCGCACCGCCTTCCAGCGCGACCGGGCCCGGGTCCTGCACTCCTCCGCGCTGCGCAGACTCGCGGGCAAGACGCAGGTCGTCACCCTCGGCACGGGCGGTCACGCCTGGGACGCGAGCCCCCGTACCCGCCTCACCCACTCCCTGGAGTGCGCCCAGGTCGGCCGCGACCTCGGCGGCGCGCTCGGCTGCGACCCCGACCTCCTCGAGGCCGCGTGCCTCTCGCACGACCTCGGCCACCCGCCCTTCGGCCACAACGGCGAGCAGGTCCTCGACGAACTCGCCCGCGACATCGGCGGCTTCGAGGGCAACGCCCAGTCCCTGCGCCTGCTCACCCGCATCGAGCCCAAGCGCTTCGTGCCGGGCCCGGACGACACCCGGATCGGTGTCGGCCTCAACCTCACGCGCGCCGCCCTCGACGCCGCCACCAAGTACCCCTGGCCGCGCGGCGGGCACCCGCTGGACCCCGCGCACCCGAAGTTCGGCGTGTACGAGGACGACCTCCCCGTCTTCCGCTGGCTCCGCGCCGAGGCGCCCCGGGACCGTACGTGCTTCGAGGCCCAGGTCATGGACTGGTCCGACGACGTCGCCTACTCCGTGCACGACCTGGAGGACGGCCTGCACGCGGGCCACATCGACCCCAACGCGCTGCTCTCCGAGCCCGAGCGGGCCGAGATCCACCGCGTCGCGCTCGACCGCGGCCACGTACCGCCCGACGCGGAGCGCGCCGAACTCGACGCGGCACTCGACCGCCTCCTCGCCGAGGAGTGGTGGCCGCACCACTACGACGGCACCGGCACCGCCCAGGCCCGCCTGAAGGACGCCACGAGCGAACTCATCGGCCGCTTCTGCCTCGCCGCCGAGACCGCGACCCGCGCCGCCCACGGACCGGCGCCGCTCAGCCGCTACGCGGCCCGCCTCGTCGTCCCGCGCACCGCCCGCCTGGAGTGCGGGCTCCTCAAGGCCGTCGCGGACCTCTACGTCATCCAGCGCGCGGAACAGGAGGAGATCCGCGCCGCTCAGCGCGTGCTCCTCACCGAACTCGGCGCCGCGCTCGCGGCCCGCGCCCCGCACGGCCTGGACCCCCAGTTCCGCGCCCTCTTCGACCAGGCCGGGGACGATCCCGCCCGCCACCGCGTCCTGATCGACCAGATCGCCTCCCTGACGGACGAGGCGGCGCGCTCACTGCACGCCGAACTGACCCAGCAGGGGCGCATTCAAGCCCCCTCCGGCGGCTGAGGAGCGGGGGCGCGGGCGTGGAGCCCCCGCACGGCCGCTCCGGTGGAAACGAGGAACCCTCGCCCCGCGCCCCCCGCCTGAGCTGCTGTACCGTCAGGAATCCCCCGCACCGAGGCAACCGGGACCCAGGAACTCGATCACCCCCCCGATCGAGTCACCCCCCTTCCCCCCGCCCGCCCCCGTGCGGGACGCTCGCAGGGGACCGCCGCCCCCGTCCGCGTCCGCCGCAAGGGCGGTGCGCGGCGGGCTCGGGTACTGAGGAGGCAGCACGTGGTCGACGCGGATCAGACGTTCGTCATCGTCGGAGGGGGCCTGGCCGGCGCCAAAGCGGCGGAGACGCTGCGCGCGGAGGGCTTCACCGGGCGGGTGATCCTGGTGTGCGACGAACGGGAGCACCCGTACGAGCGCCCCGCGCTCTCCAAGGGCTACCTGCTCGGCAAGGACGCCCGCGAGAGCGTCTTCGTGCACGAGCCCGGGTGGTACGCGGGCGCCGAGGTCGAACTCCACCTCGGCCAGCCCGCCGTGTCGCTCGACGCGGCCAACCACACCCTCACGCTCGGCGACGGCACGCCCCTCCACTACGACAAGCTGCTCCTCGCCACCGGCTCCGAGCCGCGCCGCCTGGAGATCCCCGGCACCGATCTCGCGGGCGTCCACCACCTGCGCCGCCTCGCCCACGCCGAGCGCCTGCGCCGCACCCTCGCGAACCTCGGCCGCGACAACGGCCACCTGCTCATCGCGGGCGCGGGCTGGATCGGCCTGGAGGTCGCCGCCGCCGCGCGCGAGTACGGCGCCGAGGTCACCGTCGTCGACGCCGCGCCCACCCCGCTGCACCACGTGCTCGGCCCCGAGGTCGGCAGGCTCTTCACCGACCTGCACGCCGAGCGCGGCGTCCGCTTCCACTTCGGCGCCCGCCTCACCGAGATCATCGGCCAGGACGGCATGGTCCTCGCCGGGCTCACCGACGACGGCGAGGAGCACCCCGCCCACGACGTCCTCGCGGCCGTCGGCGCCGCGCCCCGCACCGCCCTCGCCGAGTCCGCGGGGCTCACGCTCGCCGCGCCCGAGCACGGCGGCGGCATCGCGGTCGACGCGGGGCTGCGCACCTCGGACCCGGACGTCTACGCGGCCGGGGACGTCGCCTCCGTGCCGCTCGGCCTCTTCCCCGGCGCGCCCCTGCGCGTCGAGCACTGGGCCAACGCGCTCAACGGCGGCCCGCTCGCGGCCCGCGCGATGCTCGGCAGGGACGTCACGTACGACCGCGTCCCGTACTTCTTCTCCGACCAGTACGACCTCGGCCTGGAGTACTCGGGCTGGGCGCCGCCGGGGCAGTACGACCAGGTGCTCGTACGGGGCGACGCCGCCAAGCGCCGCTTCCTCGCCTTCTGGCTGCTCGACGGGCAGGTGCGGGCCGCGATGAACGTCAACGTCTGGGACGTGACCGAACCGCTCCAGAAGCTCATCCGCGCCGGCAGCCGCCCCGACCCGGAGGCCCTCGCGGACCCGAACGTCCCGCTGGAGTCCTTCCTGCCGTCACCCTGAAAAGGCTGTGTGCGCATTCGTTCGAACGCGGGGCACGGTCCTGCCCGCATCCGTAAGGTGCCCCGCGTGAAGACACGGGGAATCAAACTGACCGCGATGGCGGCGATAACGGTCCTCGCCCTGACGGGCTTCTCGACAGGGCGGGGACACGGCACCGGCAGCAGGCACGGGAGCGGCGGGCACGGCGGCGGATGCAGCAGCTCCTCGCAGCGGCAGAACGGCTCCAGCTCCTCCGACGACGACGATGCCTACGACTCGGGCTACAACCGGGGCTACAACAGCGGGACGAACCGGCGCCACACCTCCACCCCCGGCCCCGCCGCGAGCGGGACCGGCTCCGGGAGCACCCGCGCCTCGACCGTCACGGCGACCCTCGTCTCCTGCGTGAGCGCGGGCAAGCCCTGGTCCACGGTGCGCCTGAAGAACACCGGCACCAGGACGGGCCGCTACACCGGCAGCGTGACCTTCTACGACAAGGACGGCGGCTACGTCGACCTCCAGGGCATCGTCGACGTGAGCGTGGCCAAGGGGAAGACGAAGACGGTGAAGGTCAAGCCCCTCGACCCCACGGGCATCAAGAGGTGCGTGCTGACGGACGAGGAGGACTTCTGAGTCCGTCGCGGACGCCTTCCCCCGGCCGGGCCCGGCCTTCGGTCAGGCGGCGCGCTGTTCCTCCCCGGCGTCCCCGGCCGCCCGCGGGCGGCCGAAGAGCAGGTCGTACCCCGGGGGGAGCTGGAGCAGGACGCGCTCTGTCAGCTCCTCGCCCGCCGCGTCGGCCGCGACGCTGAGCACCGCGCTCACGTCCCAGGCCGCGGTGGCCTCGGTGGCCCCCTCGATCCAGGCGGCGGCGGCCCGTACGAACCGCTCGGCGGAGAGGGGCCCGGCGGCCCGGAGCGGGTCGAGGAGGACCAGGGCGAAGGTCTCCGGGAGCCGGGCCGCCAGTTCTGCCCGTATCCCGCCGGCCAGATGCGCGCCCAGCAGCGCCAGTACGGTACGGGCCGCCTGTCCGGCCTCGCTCCGGCTCGCGTACTCGCCGCGTTCCCGCACCTGCTCCAGGAACGCTTCCTCTCGCATCGTCATGACTGCCCCCTGCCTGTGTCCGTGTCCTCCGTGAGCGCGTCTTCTGCGAGCGCGTCCTGCGGTGGACGGCCGGTGCGCGGCGGACCGCCGGTGCGCCGGCCGGGGGCCCGCGCCGGAGGACGGGTACGGGAGGGAGCCCGTCCTCCGGCGCGCGGCCCGTGCCGGCCTCGTCCCGGCCTCAGCCGCTGATCTCCTTGCGCCCGGAGCCCGCGCCGATGGCGATCTTGCGTGGCTTGGCGCGCTCCGCGATCGGGATGCGCACCGTCAGCACGCCCGCCTCGTAGTCGGCCTGGATGCGCTCGGTGTCGAGGGTGTCGGCGAGCATCACCTGCCGCGAGAAGACGCCCAGCGGGCGCTCGGACAGCTCGACCTGGGCCTCCTTGCTCCGCCCGACCGGACGGCGCTCGGCCTTGACGGTCAGCATGTTCCGCTCGACGTCGATGTCGATCGCGTCCGGGTCGACGCCCGGGAGGTCCAGCGCGAGCACGTACTCCCCGCCGTCGCGGTAAGCGTCCATCGGCATCAGGGACGGCCGCGACCACGTGCCGGACGCGGAGTTGCCGAAGAACTGCTGGGTGATGCGGTCCAGCTCACGGAAGGGGTCGGTGCGCATCAGCATGGGGAAGACACCTCCATGGTCGAGACGGGCCCTCGCAGGCCCCGTGCGTGGTTGCCTGTCTCTGTTATAGCGTGTCATCCAAGAGATGACAAGCAAGGGTGTCACCCGATGGATGACACCTTGAGTGGAGGTGGCTCATGGCCGCAGCGGACGAACACCCTCGGCAGCACCAGCCCCCGACCCCGTCCGGCACCCCGCCGACGCCGGGGACCGCCCCCGGCACGCCCTCCGCCCCGGACCCGTCCGCGCCTGCCGGGCACGGCACTCCGCCCGCTCCGGCCACCCCCGCCGCACCCCTGCCCGCCGTGACAGCGGCCCTGGAGACCATCGCCGACGTGGTCCGTACGGCCCAGTCGAGCCCGCCGACGTCCCCGGCGGCCTCCGGCACCGGTGCCGAGCAGGCGCTCGCGGCGCTGCTCCTGCTGCGGCAACTGCGCGAACAGCTCGGCGGCTGGGAGACCGGCCTGATCGAGGACGCGCGGGAGGCCGGTGCGAGCTGGGCCGAGCTGGCCGGACCGCTCGGGGTCGCCAACCGGCAGTCGGCCGAGCGCCGCTACCTCCGCCGCCGTCCCGGCACCCCCGGCAGCACCGGGGAGGAGCGCATCCAGGCCACCCGGGACCGCCGCGCCGCCGACCGCGCCGTCGCCGCCTGGGCCCGCGAGCACGCCACCACGCTGCGCGGCCTCGCGGCCGAGGTCGTCGCCCTGGACGCGCTGCCCGCACCGGCCCGTACCCCCCTCGCCCAAGCCCTCGGCCACCAGGACCCGGCCCGCCTCCTCGCGCCGCTCAAGGCCGCCCGCCCCCACCTGGCCGCCCGCCATCCCGCCCTCGCCGCCCGCGTCGACGCCCTGGCACTCCGCCCCGGGGACACCCCGCCCGGCGACGGCACCCCCGCCGCCCCGGCCCCCTGAGGCGCCCGCCCCGCGGACGGCTGCCGGGACCGACTCCGCCCCACGGACGGCCGCAGGGACCCCGCCCCGCGGACGGCCGCGAAGCCCTGCCCCGCAGACGGCCCCCGGACCCCGCCCCGCAGATAGCCCCCCGGACCCCGCCCCGCGGACGGCCCCCCGGGACGCCCGCCCGCCCCCGGGGCCCGCCCGGATCGGCGCCCCCGCCCCACCCCCTCCTCCCGTCCGTCCCTCCTCTCGTCCACCCACCGCTCCGGGCCCCGTAGACTTCCCCCGTGGCTGGCAGGATCAAGGACGAGGACGTGAAGGCGGTCAGGGACGCGGTCCCGATCGACTCCGTTGTCGCGGAGTACCTCCAGCTCAAGAACGCGGGCGGCGGGAACCTCAAGGGCCTGTGCCCCTTCCACGACGAGAAGTCGCCGTCGTTCCAGGTCAGCCCCGCGAAGGGCCTCTTCCACTGCTTCGGCTGCCAAGAGGGCGGCGACACGATCACCTTCGTCATGAAGGTGGACCACCTCAGCTTCTCCGAAGCCGTCGAACGCCTCGCCGGTCAGGCGGGCATCACCCTCCGTTACGAGGAGGGCGGCTACAACCCGACCCAGCAGCGCGGCGAGCGCATCCGCCTCATCGACGCCCACCGCGCCGCGGCGAAGTACTACGAGGAGCAGCTCGCCGGACCCGAGGCCGAGATCGGCCGCAAGTTCCTCGCCGAGCGCGGCTTCGACCAGAGCGCCGCCGCGCACTTCGGCGTCGGCTACAGCCCGGCGGGCTGGGACCACCTCACCCGCTACCTGCGCGGCCAAGGCTTCACCGACCGCGAGCTGATCACCTCCGGTCTCTCCCAGGAGAGCCGCGGCGGGCGCCCCATCGACCGCTTCCGGGGCCGCCTCATGTGGCCGATCAAGGACATCGGCGGCGACATCGTCGGCTTCGGCGCCCGCCGTCTGCGCGAGGACGACAACGGACCGAAGTACCTCAACACCCCCGAGACCCCCGTCTACCGCAAATCGCAGGTCCTCTACGGCATCGACCTCGCCAAGAAGGACATCGCCCGCGCGAGCCGCGCCGTCGTCGTCGAGGGCTACACCGACGTCATGGCCTGCCACCTCTCCGGCGTCACGACCGCCGTCGCGACCTGCGGCACAGCCTTCGGCACCGAGCACATCAAGATCCTGCGCCGCCTGCTCATGGACAACGGCAGCGCCCGGGTGATCTTCACCTTCGACGGCGACGCGGCCGGGCAGAAGGCCGCCCTGCGCGCCTTCGAGGACGACCAGAAGTTCGCCGCCGAGACGTACATCGCGATCGCTCCCGACAACATGGACCCCTGCGACCTGCGTCTCGCCAAGGGCGAGCAGGCGGTCGCGGAACTCGTCGAGCCGCGCGTCCCGCTCTTCGAGTTCGCGCTGCGCCAGATCGTCTCGCGCTACGACCTGGAGACCCCCGCGGGCCGCGCCGCCGCGCTCGACGAGGCGGCGCCCGTCGTCGCGAGCGTCAAGAACGTCGCGCTGCGCCACGCCGTCGCCGTCCAGCTCGCCGGGATGCTCGGCTACGGCCCGATGGACCAGCAGGAGGTCGTACGGCGCGTCGCGACCGTCGCCCGCTGGGCCCGCGAGCACCGGGGCGAACCCCTCCCCGGCGGCCCGCGCCGCCCCGCCACGGCCACCTCGGGCGCCCCTCAGCGTCCCGGCAACTCGGGCCCCGCGCTCATCCTGCGCAACCCCGCGCACATGACCGAGCGCGAACTGCTCAAACTCGCTCTCCAGCGGCCCGAACTGGTCTCGCCCGCTTTCGACGCGTACGAGATCGACGAGTTCACCGCCGAGCCGTACGCCGCCGTGCGCCAGGCCATCGCCGACGCGGGCGGCGCCGAGGAGGGCGTCCACGACGCGATGGCCTACCTCACCGCCGTGCGCGAGGCGGCCCCCGACGACCGCGTCCGCGCGATGGTCACCGAACTCGCCGTCGAACCGATCCGCCGCCGCGTCGTCGACGAGATCTACGCGAGCGAGCAACTGGTCCGGGTCCGGGTCCGCGCCGTCCAGCGCCGCGTCACCGAACTCCAGGGCACCTTCACCCGCGTCTCCGCGCAGGGCGACCAGGCCCGCGCGGCCGAGGTCCAGAGCGAACTGTGGGTCCTGGAGCAGTACGGCCGCGCCCTCCAGCAGCAGGGCGCGGCAGCCCTCTGAACGGCGGCCCTCCCGGCGGCGGTCCCGTGAGCGGGGTCCTCTGAGCGGGGCCCTCCCAGCGAGCGGCATCCCCTGAGCGGGGTCTCCCCTGGACGCGGCCTCTCCACGGGGCCCCGCCCCACGGACGCCCCCTCCTGCCGGGCGCCCCGCCCGACGCCCCGCCCTTCCTGCCGGACGCCCCGCCCCACCCGACGTCCCGCCCCCTCCGCCCCACCAGAAGCCGCCCCCTCCGCCCCACCGGTCGCCCCGCCCCCACGCGTCCCACCCGCTGACCGCCCGTCACGCGCCGGACACAAAAAGTCCCCGCACACCCCTCGTGGGCCGTCCCCGCCCTGTCCCACACTGAAAACCGCCCACCCCGCGGACAGCGGCGGCGAACCCCCCAGGAGGCCCCCTCCGTGCCCACGCAGCTTCGCGCCACGACGTCCACCCCGCAGGACGCCCCGCCCCTCCCGGGCGTCCCCCCGCAGCGCACGCGCGAGCGCACCCCCGCCCCTCCCGGCGGCCACGCGCCCGATCTCTTCCGCCAGTACTTACGCGAGATAGGCCGCATCCCGCTCCTCACCGCCGCCGACGAAGTCGACCTCGCCCGCCGCGTCGAGGCCGGCCTCTTCGCCGAGGCGAAACTCGCCGGGCCCGGCCCGCTCGACACCCGCCTCGCCCTCGATCTCGACCGCCTCGTCGTCCTCGGCCGCGCCGCCAAGCGCCGCCTCATCGAGTCCAACCTCCGCCTCGTCGTCTCCGTCGCCAAGCGGTACGCGGGGCGCGGCCTGACGATGCTCGACCTCGTCCAGGAGGGCAATCTCGGCCTCATCCGCGCCGTCGAGAAGTTCGACTACACGCGCGGCTTCAAGTTCTCCACGTACGCCACCTGGTGGATCCGCCAGGCGATGTCCCGCGCGCTCGCCGACCAGGCCCGCACGATCCGCGTGCCCGTGCACGTCGTCGAGCTGATCAACCGCGTCGTACGGGTCCAGCGCGGACTGCTCCAGGAGCGCGGCCACGAGCCGAGCCACGCGGAGGTCGCCGCCCTCCTCGGCCTCACGAAGGAGCGCGTCGGCGAGGTCCTGCGCCTCGCGCAGGAGCCCGTCTCGCTCCACACCCCGGTCGGCGGCGAGGACGAGGTCGCGCTCGGCGACCTCATCGAGGACGGCGACGCCCCCTCGCCCCCCGAGTCCGCCGCGCTGCTCCTGCTGCGCCGCCACCTCGAAGACGTCCTCTCGACCCTGGGCGAGCGCGAACGCCAGGTCGTCCAGCTCCGCTACGGACTCGACGACGGCCGCCCCCGCACCCTGGAGGAGATCGGCACCCTCTTCGGCGTCACGCGCGAACGCATCCGCCAGATCGAGGCCAAGACCCTCGCCAAACTCCGCTCCCACGCCTTCGCCGACCAGCTCAGGGGCTACCTGGACTGAGGCGCGATACGGCGAACGGGACGCCGGTACGGAGGAGGAGCGCCCGGTACGGGGGAGGGACGACCGCCCGGCGCCTCGGCGCCCGTACGCGAACGGGTCGCCCCCGCGCCCGTACGAGGAGAGGACCCCGTACCGCCGCGAAGACGCCCCGCCCCCCGCGCCCCTACTCGACCTCGGCCACCGCCTGCGCGAACTGCGCCGCGTACAGCCGCGCGTACGCGCCGCCCGCCGCGAGCAGTTCCTCGTGCGAGCCCTGCTCCACGATCGCGCCGTTCTCCATGACGAGGATCGTGTCCGCGTCGCGGATCGTGGAGAGCCGGTGCGCGATGACGAAACTCGTGCGCCCGGCCGCGAGGCGCTCCATCGCCTTCTGGATCAGGACCTCGGTCCGGGTGTCCACGGAGCTGGTCGCCTCGTCGAGCACGAGGATCACCGGGTCCGAGAGGAAGGCGCGCGCGATCGTGATGAGCTGCTTCTCGCCCGCGCTCACGCCCGTTCCCTCGTCGTCGATGACCGTGTCGTAGCCCTCGGGGAGCGTGCGCACGAAGCGGTCCGCGTGCGCCGCCCTCGCCGCCTCCTCGATCTCCTCGCGGGTGACCTCGCGCGCGGCCCCGTACGCGATGTTCTCCGCGATCGAGCCGCCGAAGAGCCACGTGTCCTGGAGCACCATCCCTATCCCGGCGCGCAGGTCGTCGCGGCGCATCCGCGCGATGTCGACGCCGTCGAGCGTGATGCGCCCGCCCGTCACGTCGTAGAAGCGGAGCAGCAGGTTGACGAGCGTCGTCTTGCCCGCGCCCGTGGGGCCGACGATCGCGACCGTGTGGCCCGGGTCGACCTCCAGGGACAGGTCCTCGATGAGCGGCTTGTCCTCCTGGTAGCGGAAGGAGACGTGCTCGAAGGCGACTCGCCCGCGCAGCTTCTCGGGGCGCTCCGGCTCGGCCGGGTCCGCGCTCTGCTCGTCGGCGTCGAGCAGCTCGAAGATCCGCTCCGCCGAGGCGACGCCCGACTGGATGAGGTTCGCCATCGAGGCGACCTGCGTGAGCGGCATCGAGAACTGCCGCGAGTACTGCACGAACGCCTGCACGTCACCGATCGACAGCGCGCCCGAGGCGACCCGCAGACCGCCGACGACGGCGACGAGCACGTAGTTGATGTTCGAGACGAACATCATCAGCGGCTGCATGACACCGCTCGTGAACTGCGCCCGGTTCGAGGCGTCGTACAGCGCCTCGTTGTGCTCGCGGAAGATCTCCGCCGACTCCTCCTGGCGCCCGAAGACCTTCACGAGCGTGTGGCCCGTGTACATCTCCTCGATGTGCGCGTTCAGCTCGCCCGTCGACTTCCACTGCCGCACGAACTGCGGCTGCGAGCGCTTGCCCACGCGCGTCGCGACGAGCGCGGAGAGCGGCACGGTCACGAGCGCGACGAGCGCGAGCAGCCACGAGATCCAGAACATGACCGCGAGCACCCCGATGATCGTCAGCACCGAGTTGACGAGCTGGCCGAGGGTCTGCTGCAGCGTCTGCTGGAGGTTGTCCATGTCGTTCGTCGCGCGGCTCAGCACCTCACCGCGCTGACGGCGGTCGAAGTACGACAGCGGCAGGCGCGACAGCTTCGACTGCACGTCCTCGCGCAGCCGCCTGATCATGAGGTTGATCGCCCGGTTCGAGAGCCGCACCGAGATCGACATGAGCACGCCGCCGACCGCGAAGACGAGCGTCGCGATGAGCAGCACCTCGCCGATCGCCCCGAAGTCGATGCCCTGGCCCGGCGTGAAGTGCACCCCCTTGAGGAGGTCGGCGAAACCGCCGTCACCGCGCTCCCGCGCCGCCTCGATGACCTGTTCCTTGGTCTGCCCGGCGCGCAACTGCCCGCCGATCACCCCGCCGAAGAGCAGGTCGGTCGCGTGCCCGAGGATCTTCGGCCCCGACACCGACGCCGCCACGCTCACTATCCCGAGCGCCAGCATCCCCGTCAGGAGCGCCTTGTACGGGGCGAAGCGGCGTGCGAGCCGCTTCGCCGTTCCCTTGAAGTCGTCGAGACCCTGCGCCGCGGCGGCTCCGGCCGCCATTCGTCCACCGGGACCGGCCATCACGCGGCCTCCGCTTCCGTCAGCTGGGAGAGCACGATCTCCCGGTAGGTCTCATTGGTCTCCATCAGCTCGTGGTGCCGCCCCACGCCCACGATCCGCCCCTCGTCGAGCACGAGGATGCGGTCCGCGTCGCGGATCGTCGCGACGCGCTGCGCCACGATCACCACCGTCGCCCGCGCCGTCTCGTGGCCGAGCGCCGCGCGCAGCGCCGCGTCCGTCGCGTAGTCGAGCGCCGAGAAGGAGTCGTCGAAGAGGTAGATCTCCGGGCGCTGCACGAGCGTGCGCGCGATCGCGAGCCGCTGCCGCTGCCCGCCCGAGAAGTTCGAGCCGCCCTGCGCCACCGGCGCCTCCAGCCGGTGCTCCAGCTTCTCCACGAAGCCCTTGGCCTGCGCGACCTCCAGCGCGTGCCACAGCTCCTCGTCGCTCGCGTCCGGGTTCCCGTAGCGCAGATTGCTCGCGACCGTCCCCGAGAAGAGGTACGGCTTCTGCGGGACGAGCCCGACCGTGCGCGCGAGCAGCGCGGGATCGACCTCGCGCACGTCCACGCCGTCGACCAGGACCTCGCCCTCGGTCGCGTCGAACAGGCGCGGCACGAGCCCGAGCAGCGTCGTCTTGCCGCTGCCCGTCGAGCCGATCACGGCCGTCGTCTCGCCGGGGAGCGCTTCGAGGTCGATCCCGCGCAGGACCGGCTCCTCGGCCCCCGGGAAGCGGAAGCCGGCGCCGCGCAGTTCGAGCCGCCCGTGCCGGCGCAGCTCGGTGATCCCGGCCCGCGGCGGCACGACGCTCGACGCGGTGTCGAGGACCTCTTCGATGCGCTCGGCGCACACCTCGGCGCGCGGCACCATCATGAACATGAAGGTGGCCATCATGACGGCCATCACGATCTGCATGAGGTAGGAGAGGAACGCGGTCAGCGCCCCGATCTGCATCCCGCCGCTCTCGATGCGGTGCGAGCCGAACCACACGACGGCGACGCTGGAGAGGTTCACGACGGTCATGACGGTCGGGAACATGAGCGCGAAGAGCCGCCCGGTGCCGAGCGAGACCTCCGTCAGCTCACCGTTCGCGCCGTCGAAGCGCGTGCCCTCGTACTCGTCGCGCACGAAGGCGCGGATGACGCGGTTCCCGGTGATCTGCTCGCGCAGCACCCGGTTCACGGTGTCCAGACGGGTCTGGAGCGTACGGAACAGCGGGCGCAGCTTGCGCACGATGAGCCCGACCGAGCCGCCGAGCACGGGGATCACGACGAGCAGGATCGAGGAGAGCGGCACGTCCTGGCCGAGCGCGAGGATCACACCGCCGACGCACATGATCGGCGCCGAGACCATGAGCGTGAACGACATCAGGACGAGCATCTGCACCTGCTGCACGTCGTTCGTCGTCCGCGTGATGAGCGTCGGTGCGCCGAACTGGCCGACCTCGCGCGCCGAGAAGGACTGCACGCGGTCGAATATTCGCGCGCGCACGTCCCGCCCGAGCGCGGCGGCGGTACGCGCCCCGTAGAACACCGCGCCGACGTTCCCCGCCATCTGCACGACGGCGACGATCAGCATGAGCCCGCCGAACTCCATGATGTAGCCCGTGTCGCCCTTCACGACACCGTTGTCGATGATGTCGGCGTTGAGCGTGGGCAGATAGAGCGCGGCGCAGGTCTGGACGAACTGGAGCAGGACGAGAAGGGCGATGGGCCGTTTGTAGGGGGCCAGCGAGGCCCGCAGAAGTCGTATGAGCACACTGCGCCTGTCGGAGAGGGGTCGGGAGCCTCCCTATCCTGAGCGATACGCCCGGGTGACGACCAACCGATTAATTCAAGGCCGGGTCAAATCCGCCCGCCCCCGGTTTGGGGTCACAGCGGCGCGCGCTCCCCGAAGGCCCCCGGGTGCGTCTCCTCCCGCACCGCCGCGTACTGCTGGCGCACGGCGGCCCCCACGAGCCGCTCCTCCTCGTCGGCCTCGATCACCTGCGCCGCGGCCCCCTGCCACGCCGGTGGCCGCGCCGGGTCGAGCCGCCCCTCGTGCACCCCGAGCGCCCACGCCGCCTGCCGCGCCGCGCCGAGCGCCGCGTAGTCGGCCGGCTGCGGCACGACGACGCGCGCGCCGAAGAGCGAGGCGGCGACCGCCCGTACGGCGGGCAGCTCCGCCGCCGAGCCGAGCAGGAAGACCCGCTCCACCTCCACACCCCGCGCCCGCAGCACGCCGAGCGCGTCGGCGACGGAGCACAGCATCCCCTCGAAGGCCGCGCGTGCCAGGTGCTCGGGCCGCATCGACTCGCGCCGCAGCCCGCTGAGCGTGCCCGCCGTGTACGGCAGGTCGGGGGTGCGCTCGCCCGCGAGGTACGGCAGCAGGACGAGGCCGTGCGCGCCGGGCGTCGACTTGAGCGCGAGCGCGGAGAGCCCGTCGAGGTCGGTGCCGAGCAGTTCCGCGGTGCCGCGCAGGACCCGTACGGCGTTGAGCAGCCGCACCACGGGCAGGTGCATCCCGGTCGCGTCGGCGAACGCGGTCACGGCCGCGTCCCCGATCGCCTCGTGGTGGATCGCCATGACCGAGCCCGAGCCGCCGAGCGAGACGACCGCGTCGCCCGCGCGGACCCCGAGCCCGAAGGCGGCGGCCATCGTCTCGCCGGTCCCCGGCGCGATGAGCAGCCCCTCGGGCGTCGTCCCGGCCGCCTCCGAGGGACCGAGCACCTCGGGCAGCGCGACCGGGTGCCCGAGCGCGAGTTCCGCGAGGTCGGGACGCCACACGCCCTCGCCCGCCGACCAGTAACCGGTCCCCGAGGCGCCGCCCCGGTCCGTCGTACGCCGCGTGGGCCGCCCGAGCAGTTGCCACACGAGCCAGTCGTGCGCCTGGAGCACGGCCGCGGTCCTCGCCGCGTTCTCGGGTTCGTTGCGGGCGAGCCAGCGCAGCTTGGTGACCTGGTGCGCGGGGCCGGGGACGGTGCCGACGGCGGAGGCCCAGGCGGCCCGGCCGCCGTCGAGCGCGTCGGCGAGGTCGGCGGCGGTCGCCTGCATGCGCTTGTCGGAGCCGACGAGCGCGGGCCGGACCGTCGTGCCCTGGGCGTCGAGCGGCACGAGCGCGTGCTGCTGCGCCGAGACCCCGATCGCCCGCACCCCTTCGAGCACCCCGCCCCCGGCCGCCTCACCGAGCGAGAGCAGCCAGGACTGCGGATCGGTCTCGTGCGGCTCGGCGCCCTCGGAGGGGTGCGGGGCGTACCCCTGCTTGAGCACGGCGCCGGTGTCCGCGTCGCACACCACGATCCGGGTCGCCTCTGCCGAGCTGTCCAGTCCCGCGACTATCCCCATGACAGGGGATTGTGCCGCACGCGGCCGACGGAGCGGCACTCGGCCGTACGGCGTAAGGGGCGGGGGCCTGTCGGTGTACGGGGCAGGGGCGGGGGCGGTCGGTGGACGAGTCCGGCCGTGCGGGCGGTCGGCGGACGAGCCCGGGACGGACGAGTCCGGCTATACGCCTGCGGGCGTACGCGTCCGGCGGATGGTTCGGCGTACGAGTGAGGGGCGGCTTCGCAAGCGACTCGCGTGAGTCGCTTGCGAAGCCGCCCCTCGGACCTCCGGCTCAGACCGTGCCGGAGCCGAAGTCGTCGCCGTGGTTGTTGCCGGAGAAGGCCCGTACCCGCCGCGAGACGGAGTCGGGAAGCCGGTCGCCGACCTTGACCGAGACGACGTGCACCGCCTTCCCCGCCACGACCCGGCCCTGCTGCGTGGCGGTCTCGGTCACGTTCCGCACCGCCGGATTGTGCGAGACCTGGCGGGCGTACTTGGCGAGCTGTTCGTAGCGTTCGCGTCCGGCCTTGGTCCCCAGGACGTAGCCCAGGGCCGCGCCCGCGGCGAATGCGATCCGGTAGCGCATGATGGCGGCCACCCTTTCCCTCGTGTTCGGTCTGCGTCGGTCTGCCCGTACGTGATCTTGCCCGATCATCGCCCGGCGCACCGGCCTGTCCCGAAGAGGGTTCCCCGTGAGCCGGGCGACAGCCCCAACCGATTGGCAAAGCACCCCCCTGCTTGCGCTAATGTATGAGTCGCAGCGAGCGCGCACCGCACACAGCGGGCCCCGTGTCCGCTGCGGCAGGTCGATCCCCTGTAGCTCAATTGGCAGAGCAGCCGGCTGTTAACCGGCAGGTTACTGGTTCGAGTCCAGTCGGGGGAGCTCGGTCTCCTGTAGCTCAATTGGCAGAGCAGCCGGCTGTTAACCGGCAGGTTACTGGTTCGAGTCCAGTCGGGAGAGCACAGCGAAGGACCCCGGTTCGCCGGGGTCCTTCTGCGTGTCACAGCAGGTCGGCCCCATCCGAGGCGAGAGATCGTATGACCGGCTATGCTGCGGCAGACGGCACAGACGGGGTCCACCCGACGCGCCGCGACGGGGCGGTAGCTCAGCCGGTTAGAGCAGCGGACTCATAATCCGTCGGTCCTGGGTTCGAGTCCCAGCCGCCCCACCGTGAAGTCGCCGGGGGACTTTCTCGCCCCGGGTTTTCGCGTGGGGTGCGCTCGGCGCAACCCTTCCTCCGAACCGCCAGGGCCGTTCGCCCGCCCGCTGCTCTCCCGACGCGTACGTGCGGTGTTCCGCTCGCCCTGAGGGATGCGATCCTCCTCCGAGGTCGGCTTGGCGGCTACCACGCGGCGCATGCGCGGCAGTGATGGCCGTTCCGTGGCGGCGGTCCGCTTGTGCCGGGGAGCCGAGCGCCGGTGGCCTGGTCGCCGGTCCTTCCCGCGTACCGGACAGTCCGCTCCGCGCGGCCTGGACTTTCCGCCTCGCTCCGCGCTCGCGGCCACGCTCTCCGGCGAAGCCGTCCCTCGTTGGCCGGCGCCGGACCGCGGTGGCCGCCCGGGGGGTCGCGCCGCGGTGGGCGGGCGTGCTCAGGGGGCCTTCTTCGGCCGGGGTGGGGGTGTCGGTGGGGGCTGGAGAGGGTGGTTCCGGGGGGAGGGGGAGTCGACTGGAAATCGTTGGGCGGGATCTCGCCAGTCGGTGTTGCGCGTGGTGGGGAGGCGAAGGGGACCGGGGAGTTCCGCGCGGGAGGGGCGAGGGGGTGGGCGGGGCGGCTTGAAATCGACACCGGGGAGGGTGGAATGCTCCGGTAGGGTCGGTCCGGCGCTTCGGAAGAGGCGGTGGATGAAGGGGGAGCATCCTGTGGGGGAGAGGCTCAGATTCCGTGTTTTCGGACCGCTCTCCGTGACGGTGGACGGACGGGCTGTTCCGATCGGTGGGGCACGGCAGCGTACCGTTCTGGCCCTCCTGTTGCTCAATCCCGGCCGGATCGTGCCGGTGGACACGCTCGTCGACGCCGTCTGGAACAGTGCGCCTCCGGCCACCGCGCGCACCCAGATCGCGATCGTGATCGCGGCTCTGCGCAAGGCGCTCAAGGCCGAAAACGTGAGGGAAGACGTCATCGTCACGGCGCACCCCGGCTACGCGCTGCGCGCCGAGGGGCACCTCGTGGACTCGCTGGAGTTCGCCAGGCTCCTGAAGGAGGCGGAGGCCCACGCGGGCGGCAGGCGGTACGCGGAGGCCGCCGCACGGTACGACGAGGCGTTCGCGCTGTGGTCGGGACCCGCCTTCGCCGGCGTGGGCGGGACCGTCGTCGAGGACGAGGCGGCCCGCCTGGAGGAGCACAGGCTCAATGCCTACGACGACGCCACCGCCGTCCGGCTCGCCCTCGGCCACCACCAGACGCTCGTGCCCGAACTCGCCGCGCTCGTACGCGAACAGCCGCTGCGCGAGAGGTCCAGGTACCACCTCATGCTCGCGCAGTACCGCTCCGGGCGGCGCGCCGAGGCGATGGCCACCTACCGCGAGGCGCGCGAGCAGTTCATCGAGGAACTCGGCATGGAGCCGGGCCCCGACCTGCGCGAGCTGCACGACGCGATCCTGCGCGACGACCCCTCGCTCGCCCCCGCACCGCCCGCCCCCGGCCCGGCGGCGCGCTCCGCGCCTCTCCTCGTACCCTTCGAACTACCGCCCGACATCCCGGGATTCACCGGCAGGCAGCGTGAACTCGACTGCCTGGAGGGTCTTTTCGCGGGCGGTGAGCGTCGCCACGGGCCCGCCCTGGGCATCATCACGGGGATAGCGGGAGTCGGCAAGACCGGCCTCGCCGTGCGCTGGGCGCACCGGGCCGCCGCGCACTTCCCCGACGGGCGGCTCTTCGCCGATCTGCGCGGCTACGACGAGGAGTACGAGCCGACTCCCGCCGCCGACGTCATCAGCCGCTTCCTGCGCTCGCTCGGGGTGCCGCCCGAGCAACTGCCGCCCGATGTCGACGACCTCGTCTCGATGTACCGCAGCGTGCTCGCCGAGCGGCGCGTCCTGCTCGTACTCGACAACGTCCGCAGCTACGCGCAGATCGAGTCCCTGCTGCCCGGCAGCGGCGGCAGTGTCGTGCTGCTCACGAGCCGCGAGCAACTGGAGGAACTGGTCGCCTGGCCGCAGAACGCGCGCGTGCACCTCGGCGTGCTCCCGCCCGCCGAGGCCGTCGACCTGCTCGGCCGGGTCGTCGGCGAGGAACGCGTCACCGCCGCGCCCGCCGACGCCGTGCGCCTCGCCGAACTGTGCGACCGGCTCCCGCTCGCCCTGCGGATCGCCGCTGCACGCCTCGCCTCCAAACCGCACTGGACCGTCGGCCACCTCGTCTCGCGCCTCGCCGACGAGCGCCGCCGCCTGGACGAGCTGAGCCAGGGCGGCGCGCAGGTGCGCGCGAGCTTCGAGCTGTCGTACCGGTACCTGCCCCCGCAGGCCGCGCTGCTCTACCGGCGGCTCGGCCTGCTCGACGTGCCCGACTTCGCCGCCTGGGTCGGCGGCGCGCTCCTCGACATCGACACACTGGACGCCGAACGGCTCATGGAGAGCCTCGTCGACGCCCAGTTCCTCGACGTCGTCGGCGTCGACGCGACCGGGCAACTGCGCTACCGGCTCCAGAACCTGCTGCGCCTCTACGCCCGCGAGCGGGTCTACGCCGAGGAGAGCGAGGAGGAGCAACGCGCGGCGCGCGAGCGGGTGTTCAGCTCCTTCCTGACGATCGCCGAAGAGGCGTACGCGCGCGACTACGGGCACCACAGCGGCGTCCTGCGCTGCACGGCACCCCGCCGCGAGATCGGCGCGGTCCAGCTCGACGGCTTGCTCGACTCGCCGCTCGAATGGCTGGAGGCGGAGCGGCTCTCGCTCGTCGCCGCCGTCGTGCAGGCCGCGCGACTCGGCTTCGACGAACTGGCCTGGGGCATCACGGCCTCGGCGTCCGTGCTCTTCGACACCCGCAACTACCTCGACGACTGCCGGATCTGCGCGCACGCCGCGCTCGACGTGTGCCGCGAAACGGGAAATCTGCGCGGGCAGGCCGCGATGCTCCACGAACTGGGCGCGGTCGAGCAGGCCCACCGCCGCCTCGACACCGCGCACGCGCACTACGCGCGGGCGCTGGAACTGTGCGGGGAACTCGGCGAGGCGACCGGCCAGGCCGTGAACCTGCGGAACCTCTCGATGCTCGAACGCTTCCGCGGCGACCTCGACACCGCGATGGGCCGCCTGGAGACCGCCCTGGAGATCTGCCGCACGGCCCAGGACGGCCCCGGCGAGGCGTTCACGCTCAGCGGCATGGCGCAGATCGAGCTGGAGCGGGGCAACAACGCCGACGCGCTCAAGCTCGCCGAGGAGGCCGTACGGCTCGGCGGCGGCAACGAGCGCGGCCTCGCCCAGGCCCTGCACCGGCTCGGTCAGGTCCACCTCGCGCTCGGCGGCCACGTACAGGCCGAGGAGGCGTTCCTGCGGGTCATCGAACTCGTGCGGGTCAAGAGCGACCAGGTCGGGCTCGTGTACGCGACGCTGGGGCTCGGCGAGAGCAGGCTCGGCGCGGGCGACGTCGAGGGCGCCGCGCGGACGCTGAGCACGGCGCTCGCCGAGGTCGCGCACATCGCCAGCCCGCTCGTCGACGGGCGCGTCCACCTCGCGCTCGCCGAGGCGCGGCGCAGGCAGGGCCGCATCGACGAGGCGCGCGAGCAGATCGCCGCGGCGCACCGGGCCTTCGCGACGATCGAGGCGCGCCGCTGGACGGCGCAGGCGGAGGCCGCTCTCGCGGCGCTCCAGGAGGACTCGGTGTAGAAGCTCAATAATCCGGCGATAAGGCTGACTCCTACTTTCGGGCGGGACAATCCTCAGCCCGAAGTGGAGTTGACTCATGCCGCCTGTTGCCGAGGCGCCGTTCTTCGCCGTGATCCCCGGTGCCCAGGTCCACGAGGTCCTGGACGGCCACGAGGGCGAGGTGGTGCGCATCGTCGAGGCGGCGTACCGCCTGCACGGGGGCGGCGAGACCGTGAACCCGCCGTCCTACTTCCTGCGCTTCCCCGACCGCCCCGACTCGCGGATCATCGCGCTGCCCGCCTCGCTCGGGGGCGAGCACGGCGTCGACGGGATGAAGTGGATCTCCAGCTTCCCGCGCAACGTCGCCGCGGGCATCCCGCGCGCCTCCGCCGTGCTGATCCTCAACGACCCGCGCACCGGCTACCCCCTCGCCTGCCTGGAGAGTTCCGTCATCAGCGCGGCCCGCACCGCCGCGTCCGCCGCGCTCGCGGCGGCGCGGCTGAGCGAGGCGCGCGGGAGCCGCCCGCGCCGCGTCGGCTTCATCGGGACCGGCCTCATCGCGCGCTTCGTGCACCACTATCTCGCCGCGACCGGCTGGGATTTCGACGAAGTCGGCGTGCACGACACGGCCGCCGAGCACGCGGCCGGATTCGCCGACTACCTTGACCGCAGCGGGACCGGCGGCAAGGTGACCGTGCACGCGAGCGCCGAAAGCCTCGTACGCGACAGCGACCTCCTCGTCCTCGCCACCGTCGCCGCGCGCCCGCACCTCACCGAGCCCGGCTGGTTCGCCCACAACCCCCTCGTCCTGCACGTCTCGTTGCGCGACCTGGCGCCCGAAGTCCTCCTGACCGGGGCGAACTTCGTGGACGACATCGAGCACTGCCTCAAGGCGCAGACCTCCCCGCACCTGGCCGAACAGCTCACCGGGGGACGGGAGTTCATCGACGGGACGCTCTACGACGTGCTGACGGGCAAGGCGCCCGTCCCCGCCGGGCGCCCCGTCTTCTTCTCGCCGTTCGGCCTCGGCGTCCTGGACCTCGCCGTCGGCCGGCACGTCTACGACACGCTCGCCGCGCGCGAGGCCCTTTCCGTCGTGCCGGACTTCTTCCACGAGATGCGGCGCTACGGCTGACGCCGGGCGGGCGAAGGGCCGGGGACGGCCGGACCCGTGCGCCCGCGCGCGGGGGCCCGGCACCCCGGCCCGCCGCCGGTACGGCCGTACTCCCCGTACCGGCGCCCGCACCCGTCCTGCCCACCGCACCCCGTGTCCCCCAGCCGCACCACCGCACCCCGCACCGCCCCACCACCCCCGAGGAAGAGGAATGGGATCACCGTGACCACCCTGCTCGACTCACCGGCCCAGGCGGGCGCGGCGGCGCCGCCCGCGGTCGCCGTCCGCGTCGCGACGCTGCCCCTGCCCCCGCACGACCCGCTGGAGCTGTTCACCGCGCTGCGCGAACGCGCGGGCGAGACCGAGGTGTTCCTCCTGGAGAGCCTGGAGGCGCCCGCACAGGACGGCGGCACCGCCGTCGTGGGCTGCGGGCGGCTCGCCGAGATACGCGTGCACGCCGACCGGATCGCCGTCGACGCGCCCGCCCCACTCGCCGCCCCGCTCCTCGCCGCCGTCGACACGGCCGGGCTCGCGCCGCTGCCCGACGGCTCGCGCGCGCTCGGCGCGGACACCGACGTGTGGGACGTCCTGCGCGCGGTGCAGTCCGTCTTCCGCGTCGAGACCGACGCGGCGCCCGACACGTACGCCTTCGGCTTCCTCACGACCGTCGGCTACGGCGCCGCGTGGCACATGGAGCGGCTGCCCGAGCGCACCGGCGAGAGCGGCCCCGACCTCGTGCTCGCGCTCTTCCGCGACGTCGTGCGCTACGACCTCGACGCGGGCACGGCCGAACGGCTCGCCGCGACGAGCGAGCATTTCCCACCCGTAGCGAAGGACCTGGTCGAGGAGGGGCTCGCCGCGCTGCGCCCGGCGGGGCCGCTGCCGCGGGCACCGGAGCCGCGCGCCGTGCGCGACAGCACCGACCGGGACTCGTACCTGGAGTCGGTCGCGCGCTGCCTGCGGCACATCGGCGTCGGCGACGTCTACCAGATCCAGATCGGTCACCGCATCGAGGTCGACACCGAGCTGACGCCGCTCCAGGTGTACCGGCGGCTGCGGCACCGCAACCCCTCCCCGTACATGTACCTCGTGCCGCGCGAGGGCACGACCCTCATCGGGGCGAGCCCCGAAGTGCTGTACCGCACCGAGGGCGGGCAGTTGATGATGCGGCCCATCGCGGGGACCGCGCCGCGCTCGGGCGACCCCGCGGTCGACGGGCCCAGGATCGAGGCACTGCGGGCGAGCGAGAAGGAGCGCGCCGAGCACGTCATGCTCGTCGACCTGTGCCGCAACGACATCGGCAGGGTCGCCGTGCCCGGCTCCCTCGCGGTTCCCTCGCTCATGACCGTCGAGACCTACTCGCACGTCTTCCACCTCGTCTCGACCGTCGAGGGGCGGCTCGCGGCCGGTCAGGACGCGTGGTCGACGCTGTGCGCGACCTTCCCCGCGGGGACCGTCACCGGGGCGCCCAAGATCCGTGCCATGGAGCTGATCGCCGACATGGAGAGCGCGCCGCGCGGGATGTACGCGGGCGCGGTCGGCCTCGTCGACGTACGCGGCTGGTCCCGGCTCGCGCTGTGCATCAGGACGGTCACGCACGACGGTACGGGCTACTCCACGCAGAGCTGCGCCGGCATCGTGGCCGATTCCGAGCCCGCCGCCGAGTGGCGCGAGACGCTGCACAAGATGGGTGCCGCCTACTGGGCGCTGACCGGGCGGGAGCTGGCCCCGTGAACGTCCTTCTCATCGACGCCTACGACAGCTTCACGCACCTCATCGACCAGTACCTGCGCACGCTCGGCGCCCGCACGCGCGTCGTGCGCTCGCGGACCCGCGAGCCGGGGGAACTGCTCGCGCTCGCACCGGACGCGGTCGTGCTCGGGCCGGGGCCCGGCCACCCGGCGGACTCCGGGCACGTGGAGCTGGTCCACGCCTTCGCGGGGCGCGTGCCGCTCCTCGGGATCTGCCTGGGGCACCAGGCGATCGCCCTCGCGTACGGGGGCGAGGCCGGGGTCGCGCCGCGGCTGCGGCACGGCAAGACGAGCCCCGTCGACCACGACGGGCGCGGTCTCTTCGCGGGGCTCGACGGGCCCCTCACGGTGACCCGCTACCACTCCCTCGTGGTCCGCGAGCCGCTGCCCGCGGCCCTGGAGGTCACGGCGCGCGCCACGGACGACGGCTGCGTCATGGGTCTCAGGCACCGCGAGCACGCCGTCGAGGGGATGCAGTTCCACCCGGAGTCCATCACCACGCAATCGGGGGAGGAACTTCTTGCGAACTTCCTCGCGCGCGCGGCGGATTCAACGATTCCGAGCGGCGGATTCACAGATTCCGTGCGACGTTAAGCGTCCACGGCCTGCGGGTATATCGTCGTTATCGTTTTCCGGTGGAGGGGGGAAGCGCGGCGATAACAAGGCGAAGCCGCTGCTCCGTAATTTTCTCGGTGTCGGAAAGACAAGCAGCGAGAAGCAGAATTTCCAGGGGGAAGAAAAATGCGGAGCATCGTATTCGGCGCCAGAGAGAACACGGTTCAGGCGCTCGTGATCGCGGTCATGACGAGCGGCGCGTTCCTCGCGACGGTCGCGGTCGGCGGCACGGCGCACGCGGCGGGGGCCGCGGGGGCGGCGGGCGCGGGAACGGTGCGCGTGGTGGCCGGGGCGAGCGACGGCAAGGACGGCCAGGACCCGTGGAACATCGCGCCGGCCGCGGACGGCATGGACGGCACGGACGACCAGGACCCCTGGAACAGCGGCCCCGACGACCAGGACCCCTGGAACCTGCTCCCCGTCGGGGCCACGGCCGGCCTCACGGTCGTCGTCCGGCACACCGACGGCCAGGACCCCTGGAACTGACACCGGACGGCGAGCGAAGGAGAGGGAGCGTGGAGCAGCGGCAGGAAGCGCGGCGCCCCGAGCGGCACTGGCAGGGCCTGATCGGTGCGGTGATCGAGGGGCGGGACCTGGACGGTGAGGACACCGCCTGGGTCATGGACCGGATCATGCGGGGCGACGTTCCCGACGCGTTGATCGCGGGGTTCCTCGTGGCCTTGCGGGCCAAGGGTGAGACGGTCGCCGAACTCGACGGTCTCGTCGGGGGGCTCATGGACCACGCCGTCACGGTGGACGTACCGGGCCGGACCGTCGACGTCGTCGGCACCGGAGGGGACGGGGCGCACACCGTGAACATCTCCACGATGGCGGCGATCGTCGCGGCGGGAGCCGGGGCGAGGGTCGTGAAGCACGGGAACCGGGCCGCGAGTTCGGCGTGCGGCTCGGCGGACGTCCTGGAACGGCTCGGGGTCGGGCTCCGGCTCACGCCGGAGGAAGTGGCCAGGTCCGTCGACGAGGTGGGGATCGCCTTCTGCTTCGCGCCGGACTTCCACCCGGCGATGCGGCACGCGGTCGGCGCCCGCAAGGCGCTCGGCATCCCGACGGTGTTCAACGCGATCGGTCCGCTGAGCAACCCGGCCCGGCCCTCGGCGCAGGCGGTCGGGGTCGCCGACCCCCGGCTGCTGCCGCTCGTCGCCGGGGTACTGGCCCGGCGCGGCGTGGAGGCGCTCGTCTTCCGCGGCGACGACGGGCTCGACGAACTGACCGTCACGACGAGCTCGCGGGTGTGCGCGGTGACCGGGGGCACGGTGCGCGAGGAGCGCTTCGACCCGCGTGCCCTGGGCATCCCGTACTCGCCCGTGGAGGCGCTGCGCGGCGGCGACGCCGGGACGAACGCGGCGGTCGCGCTGCGGGTCCTCGCGGGGGAGCGGGGCCCCGTGCGGGACGCGGTACTCCTCTCGGCGGCGGCGACGCTCGCGGTCGGCGAGCCGGCCGGGGACCGTACGGTGACGGAACGGATCGCCGCTGCGCTCCCGGCGGCCCGTGCCGCGATCGACTCGGGGGCCGCCCGGCAGACCCTGTCCCGCTGGAGCGCGCGGAGCGGCACGCCGCACAGCCCCGTGCCGCCGGTGGGCGTCGCGGCCTGACAGACCCCGGGCTCCGGGGAGGCGCGCGCCTCCCCGGAGCCCGGTTCCTACGTACGGGGATCAAGCGGCCGTGGCGGGCTCGCGGTCCCCGGGCAGGGAATCGCCGTCCCCGGGAGCGGGCCCGGCGTCCTTCCCGAGGGCGTCGTCCCCACCCGTACCCGTCGCGGGGGCGGGCCCTGGTTCCGCCGAGCGACGGAACCAGGTGAGGGCGGGGGAGGTGATCGCGGTCGTGCCGAGTGCCATCAGGACCAGGATCGTGAAGAGGTCGGGGCCGATGACGCCCAGCTCCAGGCCGAGGTTGAGCACGATCAGCTCGGTGAGGCCCCGGCAGTTCATGAGCGCGCCGAGCGAGAGGCTGTCCCGCCAGCCCCGGCCGGAGAGCCGTGCCGCGGAGGTGGCGCCGCCGAACTTGCCGAGCACGGCGACGGCGAGCACGGCACCGGCCCACAGCCACTGCGTCACGTCCGAGCCGAGCAGGGAGATGTCCGTGTTGAGGCCGGTGCTGACGAAGAAGAGCGGGAGGAGCAGCGGGACGGCGAAGGCGCGGAGCCGGGCGGCCGAGACCTCGACGGACCGGGAGTGGCGGGGGGTGACGACGCCGAAGAGGAAGGCACCGAAGAGGGCGTGGATGCCGATCTCCTGCGTGATGCAGGCGGAGACGCACAGCCCGGTGAAGACGGCGGCGAGCACCGTGCTCTCGGCGAGGCGCTCGGCCCGCCGCGAGAGCCGCGACAGGAGCGGGCGCACGACGGAGGCCATCACGGCGACGAAGACGAGCGACCACAGGACCGTCACGACCGCCTGGCCGGGGGAACCGCTCACGCTCACCGCCGTCACGAGGGCCAGCAGGCACCACGCGGCGACGTCGTCCACGGCGGCGCTGGCCATCGCGAGCGAGCCGAGCCCGGTCGCGTAGAGGCCGCGGTCGGTGAGGATGCGGGCGAGTACGGGGAAGGCCGTGATGCTCAGCGACACGGCGACGAAGAGGACGAACGGCAATCTGCCGACGCCCGGTGGCGCGAAGGACCCGTACATCCCCGCCGCGAGGAGACCGCCGAGTGCGAGGGGCACGAAGATGCCGACCTGGCTCACCGCGACGGCCGTGCGGCTGTTGCCGCGCAGCGCCGAGAGATCGAGCTCGAGCCCGACGAGGAACATGAAGCACAGCAGGCCGATGTTGCCGAGCACGGAGAGATAGGGCAGCGTCTGCGCGGGGAAGAGCCACGCCGCCGCTCCGGGCGAGATCCAGCCCAGAAGCGAGGGGCCGAGCAGGATGCCGATCGTGATCTCGCCGATCACGGGCGGCTGCCCGATCCGCCGGACGAGGACCGCGCCGGCGCGGCAGGCGGCGATGACGACGGGCACGGCGACGAGCAGGTGCGGCAGCGGGTCAGGGGCGGACACGGGGTTCTCCTTCGGTGCGGCGGGGTTCGGGCGCGGCGGCGGCGGCGCTCCAGCGGGCGTAGCGGCGGCGGCCGTAGAGGAGCGGCGCCGCGGTGTCGGTGTGCGCGACGCGGGTGACGTGGCCGAAGACGGCCGTGTGGTCGCCGAAGGGGACGGCCCTGACGACCGTGCAGTCGGCCGTGGCGAGCGCCGCCTCGGTGAGGTGGGGCCCGGAGGCCCCGAGCGGCAGCCGCCACACGACCCGTTCGAAGCGGTCGGGGCGCTGCGAGGCGAACAGGTCGGAGACGTCGCGGGCGTCCTCGTGGAGCAGGTTGAGCGTGAACCTGCCCGAGCCGAGCACCGCGTCGGACGTCGGCCCGCCCGCGCGCAGGCAGACCACGAGGACGGCCGGGTCGAGTGCCACGCTCGCGAGCGAACTGCACGTCATCCCGCGCGGCACGGCGTTCTCGTCGAGCGCCGTGACGACGCTGACCCCGGAGGGGAACGCGGACATGAGGGGGCGGAGGTCGGCGGCCGGGGGCGTGAGCGGGGCGGGGCCGGGGGGCTGCGCGGGCAGGGCGGTGGCGGAAGCGGTGGTGGCGGTGGTGGCGGCAGGTGCTGCCACCGGGGTGCGTACGGCGGTGGGCGGCGTGGCGCGGTGGGCGGTGGGCTCCGCGGTGTCCGTCATGGGTGTGTCCGTCATGGGCGGACGAGGTCCTTTCGGCGGTGCGGGAGGGTTCCCCGCGGTTCTGCGAGCGGGAGGGGGCGCGGGACGGGGGCCCGGTGGCGGGGCGTGGCGGGCCGACCGCCACCGGGCGCGTCACTGGCGACGTCACTTGGCGTGCAGCCGGCGCAGGTAGTCGTGGGCACTGGGCAGCGTGTCCAGGAGGTGCCGCTGCTCCTGTGCGACCTTGGTGAAGAGCGGCTGGGCGCCCGCGACCGACTCGGGCTTGTGGGCGAGCGCGGGGAGCGGGGCGTCCGGCTCCAGGCCGAGACCGGCGAAGACGCAGTAGTAGCTGCCGTTGGTCCAGAAGTTGCGGAACTCGGCCTCGAAGTTCCCGTAGTACGTGCTCTCGTCGGTGATCGGCGAGTTGATGGGCAGCCCCGCCTTGTACGCGGCGATCTTCCGCTGGATGTTCTCGGGCAGCTTCAGCGTCTTCTGCGCGCGCCAGAACTCGCTGTCGTCGCGCGGCGCGTAGTAGAAGTGCGCCTGGATGAAGTCGCGGGTGTCGTCGAACATCACCTCGATCTCCTCGTTGAAGCTGTCCACGAGGGCCTGCGGGAAGGTGCGGTCGGGGAAGTGCTTGGCGAGCTGGTGGATGGCGGCCGTGATGAAGTAGATGCCGGTCGACTCCAGGGGCTCCAGGAAGCAGGAGGAGAGGCCGATGCTGACGACGTTGTTGACCCAGGCGCGGCGGTTGCGGCCGACGCGGAAGCGGACGTGGTTGAACTTCGTCGTCTCCGGGTCCAGGTTCCACAGCTCGCAGAACTCGCGCGTCGCCTCCTCCTGCGTCGTGAAACGGCTGGAGTAGACGTAGCCGGAGCCGAAGCGGCCGAGCATCGGGATCTTCCACGCCCAGCCGGAGGACATCGCGATGGCCGAGGTGTACGGCTCGATGCCGTTCGCGTCGTCGTCGTGCGGGACCGCCGTGGCGACCGCGCGGTCGCACATGAGGTGGTCGCTCATGTCGATGAACGGTTCCCCGAGCGCCTTGTTGATGAGCAGCCCCCGGAAGCCCGAGCAGTCCACGAAGAGGTCCGCGTCCAGGACCCGGCCGCTCTTGGTGTGCAGCGCGGTGACGTAGCCGCGCTCGTCCTGCTCGGCCCGGACCATCTCGTCCTGGATGTGCTCGACGCCCTGCTTGTCGGTCGCGAAGCGGCGCAGGAAGTCGGCGACGAGCGCGGCGTCGAAGTGCCAGGCGTACCGCGTGGAGCTCTCGCCGTCCATCCACTTCGGCGACTTCTTGGCGTCCATCACCGGGGGCTCGCGGAAGCAGGAGTAGTCGAACGCCTTGTCCGTGACGCCCTCGTACTTGTTCTTGAACCAGTAGTGCGAGAGTGGCGTGTTGTCGTGGTCGGGGAGAATGCCGAACGGGTGGTAGAAGTGGTCCGGCTTTCCGTCGGGGCGGGTGCGGGAGTCCGGTTCGCCGCGGCCCGGGGTGCGCCAGTTGACGAATTTGACCGCCATCTTGAAGCTGGCGTTGCACTCGCGCATCCACTCCTCCTCGGGAATCCCGAGGTAGTCGAAGAGCACGCGGTGCAGGTTCGGCACGGTCGCCTCGCCGACCCCGATACGGGGGATCGCGGGGGCTTCGAGGACCTGGATGTCGACCGTGCCCTGAAGCGCTTTGCCCAGGTAGGAGGCGGTCATCCAGCCGGCGGTGCCACCGCCGAGAATGACGACCTTGCGGATGCGGTTGTCGGTTTCTGGCATGGGAGTTCTTCTCGTCTCACTCGTCGGGTCGTCCCTGACCGGCACTTTCCGGGGCTGTTTCACCCGGGGGCCGCGGTGCGAATGAGACAGAGACTCGGACGCCGCGCTATGCCATTTCTATAGCGCTGAGCGCAAGCGTTTTCCGGTACTTCGGCGCTAACTCGCCGTATGGGCGCCGTATAGATGGCCGGTTCATTCTCGATGCGTCGTAATTCTCCCCGCACAGTCCCAGCAGAGGATGGCCGCATTCAGATGCCGTACGAAGACGGGAACTCCGCTGTCCCGGGGCCGGGCGGACTCTCCGGAACGCCGCCGGCCGAACTCCCTGGAATTCTCGCCACCGTGGGGAGAACCCCGCTCATCGAGCTGGAACGGCTCGCGCCCCACCTGCCGGTGCGGCTCGTCGCCAAGGCCGAGCGGTTCAACCCCGGTGGCAGTGTCAAGGACCGCTCGGCGCTCTCGATGGTGCTGCACCGCGTGCGCACCGGTGAGCTGGTGCCGGGCCGCTCCACCGTGATCGAGTCCAGCTCCGGGAACCTCGCGATCGGCCTCGCGCAGATCTGCGCGTACTTCCGGCTGCGCCTCGTCTGCGTGGTCGACAGCCGCACCACCCCGCAGAACCTCGCGATCCTGCGGGCCTACGGGGCCGAGGTCGACGTCGTGACCACGCCCGACCCGGCCACCGGCGAGCTGCTGCCCATGCGGCTGCGCCGCGTGGCCGAACTCCTCGCCGCGACACCCGACTCGTACTGGCCGGACCAGTACGCCAACCCGCTCAACAGGCAGGCCCATCTCACGACCATGCGGGAGATCGCCGAGGCGCTCGACGGCAAGGTCGACCACCTCGTCCTCGCCGCCGGTACCGGGGGCACGCTCGGGGGCTGCGCCCAGTACATCCGCGAGGCCGGGCTCAGTACGACGGTCCACGCGGTCGACGCGGTCGGCAGCGTGCTCTTCGGGGCCACCGCCTCCTGCACCCGGCTCATTCCGGGCCACGGCGCCTCCGTACGGCCGAAGTTGCTGCGGCCCGCGGACGCCGACCACGTCGTCCGGGTCACCGACCTGGACTGCGTCGTCGGCTGCCGCAGGCTCGTACGGCGCGAGGCGATACTCGCGGGCGGCTCCTCGGGCGCGGTCGTCTCCGCGCTCGACCGGATCGCGCCCCTCGTCGAGCCCGGCGCGACCGTCGTCGTGATCCTGCCCGACGGCGGCGACCGCTATCTCGACACGATCTACGACGACGACTGGGTCAGCGCGCACTTCGGCGACGTCGCGAAGCTCTGGCAGGACGAGTGGGCCGGCGAGCAGGGATCGCCGGGGGCCACCTTGGCGGATATAGGGCGTTGATAGCCCAAGCCCCCACCATCGAAAGCACGTTGAGGCACCGCTTCGATTCCCCGCCTCGCGCTCTCCCCGCACCACCGCACCACCGCACCCCACCCCGCACCACGTCCCGGGCCCCGAGGCCCAGTCACGCACGGAGGCACCCATGACCACGCAGGTTCCCGCCCTGAACGACGCGCAGAAGGCCGAGATCAAGGACATCGTCTGCGACATCCTCGAACTGGAGCTGGACGAGGTGAGCGACGTGAGCCTCTTCAAGGAGGAGCACGACGCGGACTCGCTGCGCACCATCGAGATCCTGGCCTCGCTGGAGCGCACCTTCGGCATCACGCTCAAGCAGTCCGAGCTGAGCCGCATGGTCAACCTCACCGGCGTCTACGCCGTGGTCGCCGAGGCGAAGGCCCAGTGAGAAGCCCGGCGGACGGCCGGGCGAACCACCCGGCGGACGGCCCGGCGACCGGGGCCCCGCGCGCGGGGGCGGATCGCGCGGCCAGGCACCGGGTGGTCATCACCGGGCTCGGCGTCGTCACGAGCGTGGGCACCGGGGTGGACGCCTTCGCGGACAGCCTGCGGGCCGGGCGCAGCGGCGCCAAGCCCATCAGCGCCTTCGACACGACGGGCTTCGCCTACGCCAACGCGTGCGAGATCACCGACTTCGAGCCGGCCGACTGGCTCGAGGCGCAGGAGCCCGAAGACCTCGGCCGGGCCGCGCAGTTCGCCGCCGCCGCGAGCCGGATGGCGGTCGCGGACGCGGGGCTCACCGCCGAGCGGGTACGGGCCGTGCGCTCCCTCGTCTCGGTCGGCACGACCGACGGGGAGTCCCGCGACCTCGACCACCTCACGGCCCTCCAGGTCGCCGAGGGCGAGGACGCGCTCGACCCGGTCGCCGCGCGGCGCGTGTGGCCGAACCGGCTCTCGGCGGGCATCGTCAGGGAGCTGGGGCTGGAGGACGTCGAGACCGTCACGGTCCCCACCGCCTGCGCGGCCGGGAACTACGCGGTCGGCTACGGCTACGACGCGATCAGCTCGGGAGACGTCGACATGGCCCTGTGCGGCGGCGCCGACGCGCTGTGCCGCAAGACCTTCACGGGCTTCTACCGGCTCGGCACCATCGCACCCGACGTGTGCCGTCCCTTCGACGCCGACCGGCAGGGCATCCTGACCGGCGAGGGCGCCGGCATCCTCCTCATGGAGTCGCTGGAGTCCGCGCGGGCCAGGGGCGCCACGATCTACGCCGAAGTGCTCGGTTACGGGCTGTCCTGCGACGCGAGCCACCCGGTCGCCCCCGACCGCGACTCCATCGCGCGCTGCATCACCGCCGCGCACCGCAACGCCGGGATC
Source organism: Streptomyces sp. Tu6071 (assembly GCF_000213055.1). Taxonomy (NCBI): domain Bacteria; kingdom Bacillati; phylum Actinomycetota; class Actinomycetes; order Kitasatosporales; family Streptomycetaceae; genus Streptomyces; species Streptomyces sp. Tu6071. The sequence continues at coordinate 5,566,108 of NZ_CM001165.1, forward strand.
GAGCCCGCGGACGTCGACTTCATCTCCGCGCACGGCACCGGCACGCGGGCCAACGACGTGACCGAGGTCGGCGCGATCCGGCAGGTCTTCGGCGAGGACCTGCCGCGCACCGTCTCGATCAAGTCGATGATCGGCCACACCATGGGCGCGGCCAGCGCCCTCGCCTCGGCCGCGTGCGCCCTGGCGCTGCGGGACGGCTTCATCCCGCCCACCATCAACCACCGCTCCACCGACCCCGAGTGCGCGGTCGACTGCGTACCCAACGAAGCCGTCACGGCCGAGCTGAAGGTCGTGCAGAACAACGGACTGGCCTTCGGCGGCAACAACGCCGTCCTGGTGCTCGGCGCCTGGCAACAGGCGGCCTGAACAGGCCGCTGGAACTGAGAGGAGAGGAAGGGCATGGCAGCAGCAGCGGGCGCGCCCGTCCCAGGGCCGGTGATCTCCGGCTGGGCCGTGTCCTCGCCGTACGGCCTCGGCAGACACGAGTTCGCCGAGGGACTGCGGCACGGACAACGGGCCATCGCCCCCGTGGACAAGGCGAGTTGGCCGGTCCCCTACGAGTCGGCGGCGCTCGTCCCCGGCTTCGACGTCAGGGCGGTGCTCGGCCGCAAGGGCACGCGCTCCATGGACCGCGTCACGGGGATCGCGGCGGCGACCGTCGGGATGCTCCTGGACGAGTACGGGGCCGGCCTCGCCGCCGCCCCCGAGTCGACCGGGCTCGTCCTCGGCACCTCGGGCAGCGTCCAGTCGATCATGGACTTCACGCGGGACGCGCTCACCGGCGACAAGCCCTACCTCGTCGACCCGGCGCGTTTCCCCAACACCGTCATGAACTGCCCCACCGGACAGAGCGCGATCAGGCACAGCCTCAAGGGCCCCAACGTCACCGTCTCGGGCGGCGCGGCCACCGCCCTGCTCGCCCTCCAGTACGCCACCCGGCTGCTGCGCGGCGGTCACGGTACGGCCCTGCTCGCGGGCGCCGTCGAGGAGTTCTCGGTGCAGCGCGCCAGGATCGAGCGGGTCGCCGAGCACGGCGGCGCGGACCCGCAGCCGCTCGGCGAGGGCGGCGCGCTCTTCCTCCTGGAGGACGAGGAGGGCGCCCGCGAGTCGGGCAGGCCCGTGCTCGCCCGCGTGCTCGGCTCCCGCTTCCGGGCCTTCCAGGAGACGGGGCGGGCCGGCACGGTGCTGGCCCGGTGCGTCGCGGACGTACTGGCAGGGGCCGGTGCGCGCGCCGACGACGTCGAACTGCTCGTGCCCGGCACGCCGCCGGGGCTCCTCGGCAAGCAGGAGGAACACGCGCTCGACGGGCTCACCGGCAACCGCCTCCCGCTGCGCTCCCTCATCGGTGACGCGGGCGCGGCCTCCGCCGCCTTCCAGCTCGCCGCCGCGCTCGCCGAGGCGGCGGCCTGCCCCACCCTGGTGGACCGGCTCGCCCTCGTCACCGCCGTCGACAGGGACGGCACGGTGGGCGCACTCCTGCTCCGGCTCTCCTGAGACCCTGCCACGGCACCCGACCACCCACCACCCCGGCCGACGGCGGCACCCCGTCCGTACCCACCCGCACACCACCCCGTACGCCCTTCGTACGCACCCCGCACCACCCCAGGAGAGGGAAGAAGTCTGATGTCCGAGACACCGAGGCCGGTCGCCCTCGTCACCGGCGGTTCACGCGGGATCGGGCGGGCCGTCGTGGAGACCCTCGCCCGCGACGGCCACGACGTCGCCCTGTGCTACCAGTCGAACGACGAGGCAGGGGCGCTCGCCGCCAAGTCGGCCGCCGCGCACGGCGCGCGCACGCTCGCCCGCCGCGTCGACGTGACCGACCGCGCGGCCGTGGCCGCCTTCGCGGCCGAGGCGGAGGAGACCCTCGGTCCGGTGGACGTCCTCGTCACCGCCGCGGGGATCGTCCGCGACGCGCACCTCGCGATGATGGCCGACGAGGACTGGGACGCCGTGCTGCGCACCAACCTCGACGGCACCTACAACGTCGTGCGCACCCTCGCCTTCCCGATGCTCAAGCGCCGCAGGGGCACCGTCGTGACCCTCTCGTCCGTGGCCGCGCGGGGACACGCGACGCAGTCCAACTACAGCGCGTCCAAGGCCGGGATCATCGGCTTCACGCAAGCCTTCGCCAAGGAGGCGGGCCGCTCGGGCATCCGCGCCAACGCGGTCGCCCCCGGCTTCATCCGCACCGACATGACGGGCGGGCTCTCCGAGAAGCACATCGGGGAGATGACGCGGCGCATCCCGCTCGGCCGCTTCGGCGAGGCGCGCGAGGTCGCCGAACTCGTCTCCTTCCTGGCCGGGCCGCGCGCCGCCTACATCACGGGCCAGGTCTTCGCGGTCGACGGCGGACTCGTCGTCTGACCGGCCACCGCACCGCACCCCGGGACACGCCCCCTCCGGCGGCGACCGGACGCTCTCGTACGCAGCCCCCGTACGCCCGCCCGGACGGCCCCGTACGCACCCGTACGCCCGTCCGTCCGCACGAAGACGCATCGAGAAAGGAAGCCGGCCATGCCTCGCGCACCCAGGCCGCCGCGGTTCTACTTCAACCTCCGCAGCCCGTACAACTTCCTCGCGCTCAAGCGGCTGCGCGAGCGGCACCCAGGACTGCTCGACCGGCTGGAGTTCCGGCCCTTCTGGGAGCCCGACGCGCGCAGCGAGAAGGCACTCGCCGAGGCCGGTGCCACGTTCCCGTACACGCCCATGAACCGTGCCAAGCAGTTCTACATCCTGCACGACGTGCGCCGCCTCGCCGCGGCCGAGGGCATCGCGCTCACGTGGCCCGTGGACGCCGGGCCCTGGTGGGAGCCCGTCCACCTGGCGTGGTTCCTCGCGCGGGACGCGGGGCTCGGGCGGGCCTGGATCGAGCGCGCGTCCGAGGCCCGCTGGCTGGAGGGCCGCGACATCTGCGACCCGGCGGTCGTACGGGAACTCGCCGCCGAGGTCGGCCTGGACGCCGAGGCGGTCGCGGGCGCCCCCGAGGACGCGGAGCTGCGGGAGCGGGGCGTCAAGGCGCTGCTCGACGTCGTGCGCGACGGCGTCTTCGGGGTGCCGTACTTCGTCAACGGCTCGCAGCCCTTCTGGGGCCTGGACCGCGTCGAGGAGTTCGCCGCTTCCTTCGGCCCGGCCGCGGCGCCCGCGCCGCCCGCGCCCGCGAGCGTCCCGGCCGCCGAGCCGCGCTCCTTCGACCTGAGCCACGCGGGAGGCTGCGGATGAGCACCGCCACGGGGCCCCGGGCCCTGCCGCTGACCAAGATCCAGGAAGAGATGTGGACCGCCTACCGCATCGCCCCCGGCTCCAGCGCCTACAACGTCGTCATGCCGCTGCGCGTCCGCGGCCCCCTCGACCCGGCGGCGATGGCGGCTGCCGTCACGGCGGTCGGCCTGCGCCAGGAACTGCTGCGCTCGGTCTTCACCGAGCGGGACGGGCGCCCGGTGCGCTACGCCTCCGCATCCCCCTTCGTGCGCCTGGAGTTCACCGATCTCTCGGGCACGGACGAGGCGGCGTTCCTGGAGGCGGCGCGCGAGGCGGGGGCCCGCCCCTTCCGCCTGGAGGACGGGCCCTTCAGGGTCGTCCTGCTGCGCCGCGCGGAGGACGACTGGGCGCTCGTCACCTCCGCGCACCACATCGTCAGCGACTTCACCTCGCGCTGGCTCCTGGTCCGCGATCTCCTCGACGCCTACACCGCGCGCCTCGCGGGGACCGCGCCCGCGTGGCGTCCGCTGCGCGGCTCCTACGGTGAACATGCCGAGGCCGAGGGCGAGTTCGTCGCGTCGGAGCGGGGCAGGCTCGCCGCCGAGGAGTGGCGTGCCGCCGTCGCGGGCTCGGCCCCGGCCGAACTGCCGCTGGACCGGCCGAGACCGGCCGTGCGCTCGCTGCGCGGCGACACCGTCGTACGGGAGCTCCCCGGGCGTACGGCCGAAGGACTGGCCGGGGCGGCGCACGCGGTGGGGGTCACCCCCTTCGCGTACCTCCTCGCGGCCTTCCAGGCGCTGACGCACCGCTGGACGGGGCAGGACGACTTCCTGCTCGGGGTCCCGGCGTCCAGCCGCTCGGGGCGCGGCACCCGCGACCTCATCGGCTGCTTCCTCAACACCATCCCCGTACGGGCCGAGTTCGCGCCCGCCACGACCTTCCGCGCCGCCGCCGAACGGGCGGGGGAGCGGGTCATGCGCGGGATGCTCGGGGTGCGCTGCCCGGCCGGGGTCGCCTTCCCGGGCGCGACCCTCTTCCGCGCCGCGCTCTTCCTCGTCCAGATGGACCGGATGGAACCGCCGGTGCCCAACGTCCCGCCGGGCAGCGCGGTCGGGCCCTTCGTCGCGTACGGGGGCGTCGAGATCGCCCTCGTCGACGTACCGCAGCAGGAGGGCCAGCTCGATGTGCTGCTGCGCATCGAGCAGACGCCCGGGGGCGTCACGGCCGTCTTCTCCTACGACACCGACGTCCTCGACCGCGCGAGCGTCGAACGCCTCGCCGACGGCTACGCGGTGCTGCTCGCCGCCGCCGTCGACGACCCCGACACGAGGATCGCCGACGTCTCGCTCTCGGACGCGGCCGAGCTGGAGGCGCTCCTCGCGCTCGGCGCGGGCGGGGCGGACGGGCAGGACGACTTCGGCGGTCACGACGACTTCGACTCCTTCGAGACGGCATGGAGCCACGGATGACCACCACCATCGCGGTGACCGGCGCGGGGATCGGCGGACTCACCGCCGCCGCGGCGCTGCACCGGCGCGGTATCGACGTCCACGTGTACGAACGCGCCACGACGCTGCGCGAGGAGGGCGTCGGGATGCACCTCGGCCCGAACGCCACCCGGCTCCTGCACCGCATGGGGCTCGCCGAGCGGCTCGCCGAGGTCGCCGTGCGCCCCGACGCCCTGGAGATACGGGCCTTCCCCGACGGGCGGACCGTCGCGCGCCAGGAGATGGGCGCCGCCTGGGAGGAGGAGTTCGGGGCCCCGTACCTCACCGTCCACCGGGGCGATCTGTACCGCGTGCTCCGCTCGCTCGTACCGGACCACCGGGTGCACACGGGCCGGGAGCTGACCGGCTACGAGGAGGGCGCGCGCGGCGTGACGCTGCACTTCGCCGACGGGACCCTCACGCGGGCCTCCGCGCTCATCGGCGCGGACGGCGTGCACTCGCTCGTCCGTAGGCGCCTCGCGGGCGCCGCCCCGGCCGTCTACTCCGGGGACAGCGCGCTGCGCGGCCTCGTGGACGCCGCCGACGTGCCCGAACTGGACCCGCGCCTCATGTACATGTACGCGGGCCCCACGAAGCTGCTGCTCTACCCCGTGAACGGCGGTCGCGCCTTCACCTACGTCGTCGTCGCCCCGACGCCCGAGGGGCCCGCCGAGTCGTGGACGAGCGGGGCCACGCCCGCCGCGCTCGACGAGGCGCTCGCCGCCTGGCCGCCCGCCGTGCGCGCGCTCCTCGGCGCGGGTCACGACGTACGCCGCTGGGCGCTCTACGACAGGGAGCCGCTGGAGCGCTGGAGCACGGCGCGCACGACGCTCCTCGGCGACGCGGCCCACCCGATGCTCCCGCACCACGGGCAGGGAGCCAACCAGGCCATCGAGGACGGCGTCGCACTCGCCGTCTGCCTCGATGAGGAGAGACCGGGCGCGGCGGGTGTGGCCGCCGCACTCGCCCGGTACGAAAGCGTCCGCAGGCCGCACACCACCCGGGTGCGCGACGGCTCGCGGGACGGTACCCACCACCGGCGCTCACCCGAGCGCGGGGACACCACCGAGAAGGGGAACACCACCATGGCGAACAACCTCAACAACAACCGGAACAACAACAACGTCAACAACCTCAACAACCGGAACAACAACAACCGCAACAACGACCTGAACAACAACAACCTCAACAACCAGGTGAACAACGCGGCCTGGGTGCTCGCCAACGACGTCGAGGCGAACCTCAACCCGCTCGCCGCCAACGTCGCGGCCTGAGCACCGCCACCCCACCACCCCCCGCGGCGGTCCGTCCGACCGCACCCGGAGAGCCCCCGGCGCCTCGCGCGCCGGGGGCTCCGCCCTGTCCCGGGCCCGGTGCGCCGCCCCCGTATAGGCGAGCGATAAACCGCCGATAGGGCCGCGGCGGAGCATGGGCCCGTCCCACCGAGTAGAAGGGCCATTCCATGAACGAACACACGAGCGAACCCGCGGGCGAGCAGGCGAACGGGCCGTCCGGCGAGGAGCCGGCGTACCGCGTCGTCCGCAACGACGAGGAGCAGTACTCGATCTGGTGGGCGGGGCGCGAACTGCCCGCCGGCTGGCACGCCGAGGGGACCGAGGGGACCCGTGAGGACTGCCTCGCCCACATCGACACCGTCTGGACCGACCTGCGCCCGCTGAGCCTGCGGCGCCGGATGGCCGAGGCCGTGTCCGGCAGCTGAGCCGACCGCCGCTCCCGCTATCCCGATGGAGGAGAACTCGTGAACGACCCCGCCACGTCGGGACGTGTACCCGGCCACCTGCTCATCCCTTCGCTCTTCCGCGCCCGCGCGGCCCGCACGCCCGACGCCCCCGCCGTGATCGGGGCGCGGGGCGAGGTCCTGAGCTACGCGGAACTCGCCGCGCGCGCCGACCGCTTCGCCGCCGGACTCCGCCGCGCGGGTGTGCGCGAGGGAGACCACGTCGGCGTCTGCCTGCGCCGCGGCCCCGACCTGCTCGCCGCCTTCCTCGGCGTGTGGCTCGCGGGCGGTACGTACGTGCCGATCGACCCGCACCACCCCGCCGCGCGCATCGCGGCCGTCCTCACGGACACCGGGCAGCCGCCCGTCGTGACCGAGGCGGGGACGGCGGCGAGCCTGCCCGGCGGGGTGCGCCCGCTGTTCACCGACACGTTCGCGGAGCCGCCCGCCGACCCGCCCGCCGATGGGCACCCCGCCGACGCGGCGTCCCGAGGCGCCGAGGGTGCCGTGGAGTTCCACGCCGACGCCGAGCGGCCCGCGTACGTCCTGCACACCTCGGGCTCCACCGGGCGCCCCAAGGGCGTGCTCGTGCCGCACGGCGGGATCGCCAACCGCGTGCGCTGGCTCGCCCGCCGACTGCGGCCGGGCGACCGGATGCTCCTCAAGACCACCGTCGGCTTCGACGCCGCCGGACTCGAACTCTTCGCCCCGCTCGTCGCGGGCGCGACCGTCGTCCTCGCGCCCGAGGGCGCCGAGCGCGACCCGGCGGCCCTGCTCCGTACCGTCGGCGAGCACCGCGTCACCGTCCTCCAGGGCGTGCCCTCCGTCTACCGGCGGCTCGTCGAAGAGCCCGGCTGGGAGCACGCCACGGCGCTGCGGCTCCTGTTCAGCGCGGGCGAACCGCTCCACGCCGAGCTGTGCCGCGCCCTGAGCGAGCGCGCGCCGGGCGCCGAGATCTGGAACACCTACGGGCCCACCGAGGCGTCCGTCGACATCACCGAACACCGCTGGGACCCGGAGCGGGACACGGGCGCCGTCCCGATCGGCCGCCCGATCGGCAACATGCGGGTCGTCGTCCTCGACCGGGCGGGGCACCCCGTGCCGCTCGGCGTCCCCGGCGAACTGCACGCGGGCGGCGTCGGTCTCGCGCTCGGCTACCTCGGGCGCCCCGGACAGACCGCCGAGCGCTTCGTGCCCGACCCGCACCGGCCGGGCGCCCGCCTCTACCGCACGGGCGACCGGGTGCGCTGGCGTGCCGACGGCGTCCTCGAATACCTGGGCAGGCTCGACCAGCAGGTCAAGGTCAACGGGGTCCGCATCGAGCCCGGAGAGGTCGAGGCCGCGCTCGCGGCGCACCCCTGGGTGCGCGCGGCCGTCGTCGCCGCGACACCCGACGGGAGCGGCGGGCACCGCCTCGTCGCCTGGGTGCAGTCGCGCGGCGAGCCGCTCGGCGCGCGCGAACTGCGCGCCTTCCTGCGCCGCTCGCTCCCCGACCCGCTCGTGCCGGGCGCCTTCGTGCCCGTCACCGAGTTCCCGCTCACCCCCAGCGGGAAGATCGATCGCTCCGCGCTCCCCGACCCGGCCGACGCCGCCGCCGAGGGGCCGCTCGTGCCCGTCCGCACGCCCGCCGAGCGCGCCGTCGCCGAGGAGTGGGCGCGCCTGACGGGGACGCCCGCCGAGGAGATCGGGGCCACGCACAACTTCTTCCAGCTCGGCGGCTCCTCGCTCATGCTCAACCGGCTCTCCGCCGGGCTCTCGCAGGCGGCGGGGCGGCACATCCCGGCCACCGCACTGCTCAACGCCACGACGGTCGAGGAACAGGCGGCGCTCCTGACCGGCGGGACGGCGGGCGGTGAGGCGGCGGACGGTGCCGCGCCCGGCGCTCAGGGTGTGGTGCCCGTCCCCCGTACCCCCGAGGGCCTGCCGCTCTCGCCGGGCCAGCGCGGCCTGTGGCTCCTGGACAGGCTGCGCCCCGGGAGCGCCGAGTGGAACGCGCCGCTCTTCCTCACCCTGCCCGCCGTCTACGAGGACGCCGCGCTCACCGCCGCGCTCACCGCGCTCGCCGAGCGCCACGAGATCCTGCGCACCCGCTACGCGCTGCGCGGCGCCGAACCCGTCCAGCTCGCGGACCTGCCCGCCGCGTGGCCGCTCACGAGCGCGCGCGCCGAGACGGCCGAGGAACTGAACGCCCTCGTCGAGGCCGAGTTCGCGCGCCCCTTCGACCTGGAGTGCGGTCCCGTGCGTCGCGCGCTCGCCGTGCGCGGGCGCGGCGTCCTCACCGTCGTCCTGAGCATCCACCACATCGCGTGCGACGGCTGGACCTCCGTCGTCCTGGAGCGCGAACTGCGCGCGCTCGCCGAGGCCGCCCACACCGGTACGGAGGCGCGGCTGCCCGAGCTGCCCGTGCAGTACGCGGACCACGCCGTGCACCAGCGCGCGCGGCTCACGGACGAGCGGGTGCGGGACGAACTCGCGCACTGGACGGAGGTCCTGGCGGGCTGCGAGCCCGCCGACCTGCCCGCCGACCGGACGCGCCCCGCCGTCAGGGACGGCGTGGGGGCCGCGCACGTCTTCACCGTCCCGGCCGAGCTGGCCGAGCGGGCCGCCGCGCTCGGGCGCGCGTGCGGCGCGACGCTCCAGCAGACGCTGCTCACCGCGTTCGCCACGCTCGTCGCCCGGCTCACCGGGCAGTGGGACGTCCCCGTCGGCGTCCCCGTCGCCGGGCGCGACGACCCGCGTACCGCCGACGTCGCCGGCTACTTCCTCAACACGCTCGTGCTGCGCTGCGACGCGCGGCCCGAACAGAGCTTCCGCGCGGCCGTCCAGCACGTGGGCGAGCGGGCGCGGACCGCGTTCGCGCACCAGGCGCTGCCCTTCGACCGGCTCGTCAACGCGCTCGACGACACGCGCGACCCCGGCCGGACCCCGCTCTACCAGGTCATGTTCGACGTCCACGAGGAGGGCAGCACGGGCACGGCCGTCGGCGACGGCGACGCGGACGCCTTCCGCGCCGCCTGGCGCACCGCGCGCACCGACCTCACGCTCATGCTCCAGCGCCGCCCCGACGGCTCGCTCATCGGCCTCACCGAGTACGCCACCTCGCTCTTCGACGCCGCCACCATCGAGCGCCTCACCGCCTGCTGGGTCCGGCTCCTCGAAACGGTCACCGCCGATCCGGGGGTCCGGCTCGCCGACGCCGACCTCCTGCCGCCCGCGCTGCGCGCCGAACTCCTCGCGCACAGCGCGGGCCGCCCCGAGCCCGGCACCGTCAGCGGCCCCGAGCGCACCGTCGAGGCGGCGATCCGCGCGAGGGCACGGCGCGCCCCCGGGGACACCGCCGTGGTCAGCCGCGGCGAGCACTGGTCGTACGAGCGGCTCGCGCTCCGCGCCGCCTCGCTCGCCGCGCACCTGCGCGAGCGCGGCGCGCGCGAGGGCGGCGTCGTCGCCGTACGGCTCGGCCGCACGCCCGAGCTGATCGCCGCGTTCCTCGGCACCTGGCGCACCGGCGCGGCCTACGTCCCGCTCGACCCGGCCGCGCCCGACGAGCGCTCCCTGCACATCCTCCAGGACGCGGGCGCGCGCGTGCTCGTCACCGACCGCGAGGGCGCCGGGCGCCTCGCCGGGCGGTTCGCGGGCGAAGTCCTCGTCCTCGACGGGACCGCCGAGGAACAGCCGCACCCCGACACCGCGTCCTTCCCGCACGACGCCCCGGCACTCGACGACCCCGCGCGGCTCGCCTACCTCATGTACACCTCGGGCTCCACGGGCCGGCCCAAGGGCGTCGCGGTGCAGCACGGCGCGCTCCTCGCGATGCTGCGCGCCTCGCAGGCCCACCTGGACTTCGGCGAGGGACCCGACGACGCGTGGCTCGCGCTCGCGCAGGTCACCTTCGACATCTCCTGCACCGAACTCTTCATGCCGCTCCTCGCCGGGGGCCGTGTCGTCCTCGCCGACGAGACCGAGCAGCGCGATCCGGCCGCGCAGCTCGCGCTCATCGAGCAGGCCGAGGTGAGCCACCTGCAAGTGGCGCCCACACACTGGCAGTTGCTCATCGACGCGGGGCTCGGGCGGCGGCCCCTCGTGGGCCAGACCGGGGGCGAGCCCTGCCCGCCCGCGCTCGCCCACGAGCTGTCCAGGAGACTGCGCCGCTTCGTCAACGAGTACGGGCTCACCGAGACGACCATCGCGGCGACCCGCTGGGAGGCCGAGGAGCGCGCCGCCGTCGTCCCCGTGGGACGCCCCTACCCGCACGTGCGCACGCTCGTGCTCGACGCCGGTCTGCGGCCCGTGCCCTACGGCGTGACGGGCGAACTCTGCGTCGCGGGAGAAGGGCTCGCGCTCGGCTACCACGGCCGGGCCGCGCTCACCGCCGCCGCCTTCGTGCCCGACCCGTACGGGCCGCCCGGCGCCCGGCTCTTCCGCACCGGGGACCAGGCGCGCGTGCGCCCGGACGGCACGATCGAGTTCGCGGGGCGCGCCGACGGCCAGGTCAAGATCCGCGGCAGGCGCGTCGAGACCGGCGAGGTGCAGGGAGTGCTCGCCGAACACCCCGCCGTGGCCCAGGTGTTCGTGAACGCGCACGGCAGCGGCGCAGAAGCCGTGCTCGTCGGCTACTGGACGCCCGCGCCGGGCGCCGCACCCGTCACCGACGGCGAACTGCTCGACCACTGCGCGCGCCGGCTGCCCGACTACATGCTCCCCGCCCTCCTCGTCGGCCTCGACGCGCTGCCTCTCACCGCGCACAACAAGGTCGACACCGCCGCCCTGCCCGTGCCCGACCTCTCCGCCGCGCTCGCCGACGAGCCGTGGACGGCACCGACGGGTCCGGTCGAGGAAGCACTCGCCGAGATCTGGGCCGAGGAGCTGTACGGGGACGCCACGAAACCCGTCGGGGCCCGGCAGAGCTTCTTCCGCATCGGCGGCGACTCGGCGCGCGCCGCCCGCGTCATCGCCCGCGTGCAGGAGGAGTTCGACGTGCTCCTGCCGCTGAGCGCCGTCTTCGAACGGCCCACCGTCCGCAGCCTCGCCACCGCCGTCGAAGAGGCCGTGTGCGCCGAGATCGCCACGCTCACCGAGGCCGAACAGGTCCTCGCCCAGGGGGAGTACCAGCCGTGACCACACCCACAGCGCCGTCCAGGGAAGCACTCCTCGCCGAGCTGGGGCGCCGCCGCCGCGCGGCCCGCGCCGGGCGCGGCAGCGCCGCCCTGCCCCGCGCCGACCGCACCGCGCCGCTCCCGCTCTCGCCGGGCCAGCGCCGGCTCTGGCTCGTGCACCAGCTCGACCCGGAGAGCCCCGAGTACGTGCTCCCGCTCGTCCACCGCCTCCAGGGCCCGCTGGACACCGGGCTGCTGCACCGCGCCTTCGACGCGCTCGCCGCACGCCACGAGATCCTGCGCACCCGCTACCGGCTCGACCAGGACGCGCCCCACCAGCACATCGACCCGCCGGGACGCGTCGACCTCACCGTCACCGACGCGCCCACGGGCACGGGCGGGCGCACGGACGCCGCCGTCGCCTTCGCCGAGCTCCACGCGGCGCGCCCCTTCGACCTCGCGCGCGAGGCCCCGCTGCGCGTGCGCCTGCTGCGACTGGCGCCCGACGACCACGTCCTCGTCGTCCTCGTCCACCACATCGCGTGCGACGCCCTGACCCGCCCGCTCCTCCTGGAGGAGCTGCGCGTCCTGTACACCGCGCTCGCCGACGGCCGCGACCCGGGGAGCGCGCTGCCCCCGCTGCCGGTCCAGTACGCCGACTACGCGGCCCACCTCGCCCGCCGCGAGGACACCCCCGAGGCGCGCGCCGACCTCGACTGGTGGCGGGAACGGCTCGCCGCGCTCGCGCCCCTGTCGCTGCCCACCGACAGGCCGCGCCCCGCCGTGCGCGACGCGGCGGGCGCCGCCTGGGAGTTCGATGTCGACAGGGACCTCGCCGAGCGCGTGCGGGCACTCGCCCGCGAGAGCGGCTGCACGCCCTTCATGGTCCTGCTCGGCACATGGCAACTGCTCCTCGGCAGGTACGCGGGCACCACGGACGTCTGCGTCGGCACCGCCGCGTCCGCGCGCACCCGTCCCGAGCTGCGCCGCATGGCCGGGTACGCCTACGACACGCTCGCCCTGCGCGGCACATGGCGGCCCACGACGCGCCTGCGCGACTTCGTCACCGCGACACGCGCCGGAGTCCTCGGCGCCTTCGACCACCAGTCGGCGCCCTTCGACCGGCTCGCCGACCTCGTCGAGCCCGACCGCGACCTGTCCACGACCCCCGTCTTCCAGGTCATGTTCGACCTCGCGCCCGACGCGGACCAGGACCCCTTCGCACTGCCGGGACTGACGAGCGTTCCCGTGCCCGCCCGCTCCCGCGTCGCACGCTTCGACCTCACCCTCCACCTCGGCGAGCGCGCCGACGGCAGCCTCCGCGGCAGCCTGGAGTACGCGACCGCGCTCTTCGACGCGGCGACCGCCGAGCGCGTCGCCCGGCACTGGACGACGCTCCTGCGCTCCGCCGTCGAAGCCCCCGACAGCCCCGTGTCCGCGCTCGACTGCCTCGGCCCCGCCGAACGCGCCCGCCTCCTCGCCGGGCCCGCCACGCCCGTGGGCACCGGCACACCGCTCGACCAGGGCACCCTGCGCCCCGTCGTCGACACCATCGGCGCCCAGATGGCCGCGACCCCCGACGCGATCGCCGTCCGGCACGGCGACACCCACCTCACCTACGCCGCACTCGACGCCGCCGCCGACCGCTACGCCCGCAGGCTCGCCGCGCTCGGCGCGGGCCCCGACACGACCGTCGGAGTGCTCCTCGACCGGGGACCCGAGCTGCTCGCCGCGCTCCTCGGCATCTGGCGCGCGGGCGCCGCGTACGTCCCCGTCGACCCCGGCTACCCGGACGAGCGCGTCGCCGCCGTCCTCGCCACCGGGCCCACGCGCCTCGTCGTCACCGAGCGCCGGTACGCCGCGAGGCTCGCCGGGCGGCACCTCGTCGTCGTCGACGACCCGGCCGAGCGCGCCGCGCTCGCCGCCGCCGACGCACCGCTCCCCGCCGCGCACGACCTCGACCAGCTCGCCTACGTCATCCACACCTCCGGCTCCACCGGGCGCCCCAAGGGCGTCCTGATCAGCCACCGGGGCCTCGCCAACTACCTCGGCTGGACGGTCCAGGCGTACGCGGGCGCCGGCACCGGCGGCGCGCCGCTGTTCTCCTCGATCGCCTTCGACCTCGGCGTCCCCGACCTCTACGCCCCGCTCATGACCGGGCAGCCCGTCCACCTGCTCCCGCAGGACCTCGACACCGCCGACCTCGGCGCACACCTCGTCGCGGGCGGCCCGTACTCCTTCATCAAGCTCACGCCCGGCCACCTCGACCTCCTCACGCAGCAGCTCAGCGCCCCGCAGATCCGCGACCTCGCCGGGCTCGTCATCGCGGCGGGGGACTCCTTCACCGCGCGCCTCGCCGAACGCTGGGCCGAGGCGGCCGGTCCCACGGGCACCCGGCTCGCCGCCGAGTACGGGCCCACCGAGATCACCGTCGGCAACTCCGCGTACTTCGTCGACGGCCCCCTCACGACCGAACTCGTGCCCATCGGGCAGGCGATCCCGCACACCACGATGTACGTCCTCGACGAGGAACTGCGCCCGCTGCCCACCGGAGTCCCCGGGGAGGTGTGGATCGGCGGCACGGGACTCGCGCGCGGCTACGCGGGCCAGCCCGCGCTGACCGCCGAGCGCTTCGTGCCCGACCCGTACGGCGAACCGGGCGCGCGGCTCTACCGCACGGGCGACATCGCGCGCGTCCTGCCGGACGGCGACCTGGACTTCGTCTCCCGCGCCGACCACCAGGTCAAGGTGCGCGGCTACCGCGTCGAGCCCGGCGAGATCGAGGCCGCGCTCGCCCAACTGCCCGCCGTCGCCGAGGCCGTCGTGGTGGTGCGCGACGACACCCCCGGCGGTCGCAGGCTCGTCGCCTACCTCGTGCCCGCGCCCGGCGCACCGGCCGAAGCGCTCGACCCCGCCGCGCTGCGCGCACACCTGGGCACCGCCCTGCCCCCGTACATGGTGCCCGCCGCCTACCTCACGCTCGACGCGCTCCCGCTCACCGCCAACGGCAAGCTCGACCGCCGCGCCCTGCCCGCCCCCGGGCGGGCCGCGACCGCCGTCGGGGAGCACGTCGCCGCGCGCGACGACACCGAGCGGGCCATGGCCGCGCTGTGGGCCGACGTCCTCGGCGTCGACTTGGTCGGCGTGCACGACAACTTCTTCGACCTCGGCGGCGACTCGCTGCGCGCCGTCGCACTCGTCGGCGCCCTGCGCGGGGCAGGCTGGGAGACCTCCGTCCGCGACGTCTTCCAGCACCGCACCGTCGCACGCCTCGCCGCGGCCGTCCCGCGCGGCGGTACGGGCCAGGAGGCCGCCTCGCGCGCCGTCGCCCGCTTCGCGCTGATCGCGGCGGCCGACCGCGCGGCGCTCCCCGCCGACGTCACCGACGCCTACCCGCTCTCGCGCGTCCAGGCCGGGATGCTCGTCGAGATGCACGGGGACAGCGGCGAGAACCGCTACCACAACATCACCTCCTTCCGCATCCGCGACGAACTCCCCTTCGACCCCGCCTGCTTCCAGCGCGCCGCCGACCTCGTCGTCGAGCGCCACGAGGTCATGCGCACCTCCTTCGCGCTCACCGGCCACTCCCAGCCCCTCCAGCTCGTGCACGCCGCGGGCACCATGCCCTTCCACCACGAGGACCTGCGCCACCTGCCCCCGGAGAACCGCAAACCGGCCCTGTGGGAGTTCGCCGACCGCGACCGCGCCCAGCTCTTCGACCTCGGCAGCGCCCCGCTCATGCGGATGGCCGTGCACCTCCTGGACGACGAGAGCTGGTGGCTCTCCATCACCGAGTGCCACCCCGTCATCGAGGGCTGGAGCTACCACTCCCAGCTCATGGAACTGCTCCGCGCCTACCGCGCCCTGCGCATCGGCGCCGAGCCCGAGCCCGCGCCGCCCGCGCCCGCCGTGCGCTACGCCGACTTCATCGCGGGCGAGGTGCGCTCCCTCGCCGACCCGGCCGACCAGGAGTACTGGCGCGGCGTCGTCGACGAATACGAGAAGTTCACCGTGCCGCCCGGGTGGGCGGGCGACCCGGCCGCGCCCGACGAGCGCTACCGCGTCGACCTCCCGCTCACCTCGCTCGAACCGGGACTGCGCGCCCTCGCGAGCGCCGCCGGGGTGCCGTACAAGAGCGTCCTGCACGCCGCCCACAGCAAGGTCCTCTCACTCCTGACCCGCTCCACGGCCTTCCGGGGCGGCATGGTCGCCGACGCGCGGCCCGAGGAGGCGGGCGCCCAGTCGGTCTCGGGGATGTACCTCAACTCGGTGCCCTTCCCCTACCGCGCCGACACCGCCCGCACGTGGGGCGACCTGGCCCGCGAGGTCTTCGCGCACGAGGTCGCGCTGTGGCCGCACCGCCGGTACCCGATGCCCGCGATGCGGCGCCCCGGGGGCGAACGCCACCTCATCGACGTCCTCTTCCACTACCTCGACTTCCACCAGGTCGACACCGAGCTGATCGACATCATGGCCAGCCGCGACGACAGCCCCAACGAGTTCCCCGTCGTCGTCGGCACGCCCGTGCGCGGCCACCTCTCGCTCGCCTCGCGCACCCGCACCCTGAGCCGCGCCGCCGCCGACCGGCTCCTCGGCCTGTACCGCGCCGTCCTCGGTGACATGGCCCGGACCGGAGCCGAGGGCGACAGCACCGGCGCCTACCCGACGACCGCCGAACGCGACCGGCTCACCGCGCCCCCCGCGCCGCACGCCACGACGCCGCTCGACGTGTGCCGCGCCGTCACCGCGCAGGCGGCCCGTACCCCCCACGCGCTCGCCCTGCACGGCGACGGCTTCGCGCTGACCTACGGCGAACTCGACGCGCGCGCCGCCCGTATCGCCCAGCGCCTGCGGGCGCTCGGGGCCGGGCCGGAGACACGCGTCGCCGTTCTCCTGGACCGCGGCCCCGATCTCGTCGCCGCGCTGCTCGGCGTCTGGAAGGCGGGTGCGGCGCAGGTCCCGCTCGACCCCGGGACGCCCGCGCCCCGGCCGGAGGAGGCCGGGATCGCGCTCGCCGTCACGGAGGCGGCGTACGCGGGACGGCTGCCGGGGGTGCCGTACGTCCCGGCGGCGGAGACCCAGGAGGCCGGTGACGGGCCGGGCGCCGCGCTCGACGCCGTTGCGCTCGACGCCGTTCACCACGACGCCCTTGCGCTCGACGCCGTACCGCTCGACCCCGACCGCCTCGCCTACGTCCTGCACACCTCGGGCAGCACCGGAGGGCCCAAGGCGGTCGAGATCAGCCACCGGGCGCTCGCGCACTACCTGGACTGGGCCGTCACGCGCTACACGACAGCCGGTACCGGGGGCGCGCCCTGGTTCACCCCCGTCGGCTTCGACCTCGGGATGCCCGCGCTGTGGGCCCCGCTGATGACCGGGCAGGCCGTCCGCGTCCTGCCGCAGGAACTCGCCCCCGGCGACCTGGGCGCACGGCTCCTCGCGGGCGCCCCGTACGCCTTCGTCGGCCTCACGCCCGGCCACCTCCGGTTGCTCGAGGGCCAGTTGACCGACGAGGAACTCGCCTCGCTCGCCGGGCTCGCGGTGTGCGCGGGCGACGCCTACCCGGCCGCGCAGGCCGCACGGGTCGCCCGCAGGGTACGGGCCGGACGCGGCGCGGGCGAGGGGATGGCGCTGACCGCCGAGTACGGGCCGACCGAGGCGACCGTCGCCGCGACGTTCACGCGGGTGCGCGCCACCGCGCCGACCGGCGGGCACGACGAGCGCGGCGCGCACCCGGAGCGGCCCCTCGTGCCGCTCGGCGCCCCGCTCCCCGGCGTCGTCGTGCGCCTTCTCGACGACCGCCTGCGCCCCGTTCCCGAGGGCGTCACGGGCGAGGTCCACCTCGGCGGCGACGGACTCGCGCGCGGCTACGCGGGGCGGCCCGGCGAGACCGCCGCCCGCTTCGTGCCCGACCCGTACGGGCCGCCCGGCGCCCGCCTCTACCGCACGGGCGACCTCGCGCGCCACCTGCCGGACGGCACCCTGGAGTTCGCCGGGCGCGCCGACGAGCAGGTCAAGGTCCGGGGGCACCGCGTCGAGCCGGGCGCCGCCGAGGCGGCGCTCGCCGCCGACCCCGCCGTGCGCGAAGCGCTCGTCGTCGCCGTGCCCGCGGCCGACGGCGGCCACCGGCTCGCCGCCTGGGTCGTCCCGGACGCGGGCGCGCGTGTCGACGTGCGGGCGCTGCGGGCACGCCTGCGCGCCGTCGTGCCCACCGCGCTCGTCCCCTCGACGGTCACGGCGGTGCCCGCGCTGCCCCTGACCGGGCACGGCAAGCGCGGCCGCGCAGCCCTCGTGGCCCGGTCCGCGACCCAGGCCGCCGACCGGCCGTACACCGCGCCCCGCACCCCGACCGAACGCGCGCTCGCCGCCGTCTGGGCCGAAGTGCTCGGACTCACGCGGGTCGGTGCCGACGACGACTTCGCCGACCTCGGCGGCGACTCGCTCCTCGTACCGCCCCTGCTGCTCGCCGCCCACCGCGCCGGGATCGCCCTCGATCTGACGACCGCCCTGCGCCAACCGACCGTCGCGCGGCAGGCAGCCGCGCTCGACACCACCGCCGCAAGGCTGGAGGCCACCTCATGAGCACGCCGCACGAAGGGCGCCCCGTGCGCCACCTCGTCTCGATCGACGACCTCACCGATTCCGCACTGCGCGCGGTCGTCGCGCGCGGCGCCCTCTTCTCGGCCGGCCTCGCCGGGCCCGTCCGCCCGCTCGCCGGGCGCGTCGCGGGCATCTACTTCGCCCGCACCTCCACCAGGACCCGTACCGCCTTCTCGGCGGGCGCGCTGCGCCTCGGCGCCTCGCTCCTCGCCTACGGCCCCGGCGACCTCCAGCTCAACACCGGCGAGACGACCGAGGACACGGGGCGGGTGCTCTCCGGGATGCTCGACGTGCTCGTCGCGCGCACGGCGGGGCCCGAGGCGGAACTGCGCGGCTGGGCCGGGCAGGACCGCATGGCCGTCGTCAACGCGATGAGCGCCGAGGAGCACCCGACGCAGGCGCTCACCGACCTCACCACGCTCACCCGGCACTTCGGGCGCATCGAGGGGCTGCGCGTCCTGTACGTCGGCGAGGGCAACAACACCGCCGCCGCCCTCGCGCTCGCCCTCAGCCGCTACCGGGGCGTCACCCTCGACCTGCGCACCCCGCCCGGCTACGGCCTCACCGCCTCGATCGCCGCGCGCGCCGCCGCCCACGCCGAGCGCAGCGGCGCCACGCTCACCGAGCACCACGACATGACCGCGCTCGGCGGCGACTACGACGTCGTCTACACGACCCGCTGGCAGACCACCGGCACGAGCAAGCCGGACGCGAACTGGCGGGACATCTTCGCCCCGTTCCAGGTGACCCGGCGGCTGTGGGACACGAGTCCGCGGGCCGTCTTCCTGCACGACCTGCCCGCCCACCGGGGCGAGGAGGTCACGGCCGAGGTGCTCGACGGGCCCGCGAGCATCGCCTTCGCGCAGGCCGAGAACAAGATGCACAGCGCGATGGCCGTCCTGGAGCACGTCAGCGCCCCGGCGGACACCCCGGTGGACGTCCCGGCGGGCAGCCCGCTGGGCGTCGCCGCCCGCCCGCGCCCGGTGGCCGCCCGATGAGCGCCGCACGGCAGCCCCCGGCGAGCCCGGCCGAGGTGCCCTGGCTGCTCGCCGAGGAGACGTGCGCGAAGCAGGGCGCCGCGGTGCGGGAAGCGGCGCCGGTACGGGAGGAAGCCGCCGTACGCGAGGAGGCGCCCGTACGTGAGGAGGCCGCCGTACGTGAGGGGGCCTCTGTACCCGCGTCGGCCCCCGTGCCCGCGTCGGCGTCCGTGCCCGCGTCGGCCCCCGTGCCCGCGTCGGCCCCCGTGCCCGCGTCGGCCCCCGTGCCCGCGTCGGCGTCCGTGCGCGCAGCGGCGCCCCCCGCGCCCCCGCGGGACCCGGCGTCCGGCGCGGAGCCGGAGGACGGGGCGTCCCCGCCCCCGCCCCTGCGCGGGAACCGGGACTTCACGCGGCTGTGGGGCGGCGCCGGGCTCTCGCTGCTCGCCGGGCGGGCCACGACCGTGGCGTACCCGATCGTCGTGCTGTGGGCCACCGGGTCGCCGTCCGACGCGGGGCTCGTCGGCACCGCGCTGCTCCTGCCGCAACTGCTCGTGCAGTTGCCCGGCGGAGTGCTCGTCGACCGCTACGACCGCAAGCGGATCATGGTGCTCGCGGGTATCGGGCAGGCGCTCGTGGGCGGCCTCGTCGCCTTCCTCTTCTTCTCCGGCAGGCCCTGGCTGTGGGCGCTGCTCGGCGCCGCCTTCGTCGAGGGCGCGCTCGGCGTCCTCCAGCAGCTCGCCGAACGCGCCGCCGTGCCCGCCGTCGTCCCGCGCTCCCAGCTCCCCACGGCCCTCACGGGCAACGAGGCCCGCACGCGGGGCGCGGCGATCGCGGGGCAGCCCCTGGGCAGCGGCCTGGCCGCCGCCGGTTCCGCGCTGCCCTTCGGGACCGCCGCCGTCCTCCACCTCCTCGCCGCGCTCTCGCTCTCGCGCGTACGGGGCAGGCTCCAGCAGGAGCGGACCGGTCCGCGCGCGCACGTGGGCGCGGAGATCCGCGAGGGCCTCGTCTGGATGTGGCACCGGCCCTTCCTGCGGGCCGTGATGAGCGCGGTCGCCGTGACCAACGTCCTCTTCCAGGGCCTCAATCTCGCCGTGATGGCGGCGGTCCTGGACCACCACGGCAGTCAGTTCCAGGTCGGCCTCATCCTCTCGCTCAGCGGAGCCGGCGGCCTCGTCGGCGCCCTCTCGGGCGGCTGGTGGAACACCCGCGTCTCGCTGCGCGCCCTCGTACTCGGCGGACTCCTCGCCTGGACGGCGCTCATGCTGCCCGTCGCCGCCGTGCTCCACCAGCCCTTCGCGCTCGGCGCGCTCTTCGCCGCGAGCGGCTACGTCGGCGGCGTCTTCAACGTGGCGGGCGGCGTCCTCATCGTGCGCTCGGCGCCCGACCGGATGCGCGGACGCGCCAACTCGCTCGCCAACCTGGTGGGTTCGGGTGCGATGGCCCTCGGGCCCGTCGCCGCCGGGTACCTCCTGGAGGCCACGGACGCGAGCCGTGCCGTGCTCGTGCTCGGCGGTGTCATGGCCCTCACGGCGCTCGTCGCGTGCGTGGCGCCGGGGCTGCGCACCCCGCCGGAGGACGGCGCGGACGCCGTATAGGTCACCGATAGGGCGCCGCGCGACAGTCGTACCGCGGCATCCGCACCGCGCCGGAAGCACCGCACCGGAAGCCCCGGCAGCACCGCCCCGGAAGCCCCGCAGCCGAGGCCCCGTACCCGAGGCCCCGAGTCCGAAGGCCGGGAAGCACCGCACCGGACCGCCGCACCGCCTTCCCGCACCGCATCCCCATCCGCCCCGCCCGCCCCGTAACCCCGTTTCCCCGTAAGGAGATCCAGATGTCGCTCAACACCATCGACCGCAGGAGCGTGCTGCGTGCCGCCCTCGGCGTGGCAGGCGCGGCGACCGCCGTCTCGCTCGCCGGAGCGGGCCCCGCCGCCGCCCACGGCCGCGGGCGCCCGGCGCGCCCCCCGCGCCGGAACGCGGCGGACCTGCCCGTGGTGCCCGGCATGACCGGCGACCGCTGGCACAACGAGTTCTGGTACCAGTACGACGAGGTCTCGTACTTCAACCCGACCCCGGAGATGACCGCCGCCGTCGGCGCGATCATCACGCCCTTCGGCGGCTTCGAGAAGATCTACGACGCCTGGGAGGCGACCCGCCGAAGCGGTTCCTACCCGCGCCCGTACCTCGACCTCATCAAGCCCAACAAGGACGCGTTCGTCGTCCTGTCGCGCGAGCAGCGCAAGATCTACGACGAGTACTACGGCGGCGACCCGCGCGGACTCGTCGACGCCTTCCAGCAGTTCGGGCAGGGCACGCTGTACGACCCGCGCCGCCCCGAGGGCGAGCGCGTGCACATGATGAACTTCACGCCGCCGGACCCGACCCACGCCTACCACCGCTGGCACCCCTTCCTCGCCGGCTTCGTCCTGCTCGGCATCGACACCGCCTGGTGGACGCACATCAACCGGCTCGCGGGCGCCGCCTGGGAGCTGCAGTCCCTCGCACAGCCGCAGATCGACCGCGACGACAACCCGCCGCTGCCGCGCCGCACCGTGGACCGCCTCACCGTCAAGTGGCTGCGCCGCGACCGCGCGGCGCTCGACAGGGCCTTCGACGCCTGGCCCTACCCCGCCGACCTCGGCAAGTAGCACCGCCCGCGCGGGCCGCCCCCGGCGGGCGGCCCGCGCGCCCGACCACCCCAGGAGGCACGCAGCCATGCAGCACACCGCCCGCTCCCAGACGGCACCCGCCCCGCGCACCGGCGTCTGGCTGGTCGGCGCCCGCGGCTCGGTCGCGACCACCGCCGTCGCCGGAGCCGCCGCCCTCGCGGCCGGACTCGCCGCGCCGACCGGCTGCGTGACCGAGAGTCCCGACTTCGCCGACGCCGGGCTCACGCCCTTCGCCGGGCTCGTCTTCGGCGGACACGACGTCGTCGCCACGCCCCTCGTGGAGCGGGCCGCCGCGCTCGTGCGCGACGGCGTCCTGCCCGCCGGGCTCGCCGAGGCCGTCCGCCCGGCCCTGGAGGCCGCCGAGCGCGAGGTACGGGACGGCGCGGCGTCCGCCGGGGAGCCGCAGTACACGACCGCGCGCCGCCTCGCGGCCGACATCACCGCCTTCCGCGAGCGCCACGGCCTCGACCGGGTCGTCGTCGTCAACGTCTCCTCGACCGAGCCGCTGCCCGCGCCCGACCCCGCGTTCCTCTCCCTCCCGGAGCTGGACAAGGCCCTCGCCGCGTCCGGGACGCTGCTCCCCGCGAGCAGCCTCTACGCCTACGCCGCCTTCCACGCCGGCTGCGCCTTCGTCAACTTCACCCCCTCCACGGGCGCGGCGCTTCCGGCGCTCGAAGAACTCGCCCACCTGCGCGGCGTCCCGCACGCCGGCCGCGACGGCAAGACCGGCGAGACCCTCGTCAAGAGCGCGCTCGCCCCGATGTTCACGCAGCGCGCCCTGCGGCTGCGCTCCTGGTCGGGCACCAACCTGCTCGGCGGCGGTGACGGCGCGACCCTCGCCGACCCGGCCGCCGCGCGCAGCAAGACGGAGTCGAAGCAGCGCTCCCTGGAGGACACCGTCGGGCACCCCGTCGAAGGGCACGTGCACATCGACAACGTGCCGGAGATGGGGGAGTGGAAGACGGCCTGGGACCACGTCTCCTTCGAGGGCTTCCTCGGCGTGCGGATGTCGCTCCAGTTCACGTGGCAGGGCTGCGACTCCGCGCTCGCCGCACCCCTCGTCCTCGACCTCGTCCGCCTCGCGGCGCTCGCCCACACGCGCGGCGAGAGCGGCGCCCTCCCGGCCCTCGGCTTCTTCTTCAAGGACCCGGCCGCCTCGACGGAGCACAACCTGACGCTCCAGTACGGGACGCTCACGCGGTGGGCGGCCGGGACGCCGGTACGCGAGGCCGCGGAGCGGCCCGCGCGAGAGGTCGCGCGATGACCCTCACCCTGACCCGGGTGCGGCGCGCCTTCCGGGAGGGACTGAGAGCGGCGCACGCCGAACTCGGCTCCCGGCCACCCGCCTTGCGCCGCCCCGCCCCCGACACCCCCTTGTGCGAGGCCCCCACGCACCCCGGGCCGTCCCGGCCCGCCGCGCCGCCCCCGCCCACCGGGGCACCCGCGCCCTCCGCTCCCCGCGCCCGCGCCTTCGACACCGGCTACCGGCCCAGGACCCTGACCCTGCGCAGGACCACGAAGACCCTCGCCGAGCTGGTCCGCGCGCCCGCCGCGCTCACCGTCCCGGGCGACGTCGTCGCCGGGGCGCTCGCGAGCGCCCGCACCGCGCGCGTGAGCCCCGGCAGGACCGCGCTCCTCGCGGCCGGTTCGGTCGCCCTGTACTGGGCGGGGATGGCCCTCAACGACTGGGCCGACCGCGCCGAGGACGCGCGCGAGCGGCCCGCACGCCCGATCCCCTCGGGCCGCCTCTCGCCCGGTGCCGCCCTCGCGACGGCCACCGGCCTGACGGCGGGCGCCCTCGCACTCGGCGCCCTCGCGGGCGGCCGGCGCGTCCTGCTGCGCCGGACCCTGCCCCTGGCCGCCGCCGTCTGGGCCTACGACCTCGGCGTCAAGCGCACGCGCCTCGGACCGCTCGCCATGGCCGCGGCACGCGGGCTCGACGTCCTGCACGGCACGGGTACGGGCCCGGCGCGCCCCGCCCTCGGCGCCGCCCTCACCGTCGCCGCGCACACCCTCGCCGTGACGCGCCTCAGCCGCCACGAGGTGGACGGCGAAGCGGGCGACGAACCGGCACTCGCGCTCGCCGTGACAGCGGCGTCCGCGCTCGCGGCGGCCCTGCCCGCCCGGCACCCCGGGCGGGAGAGCGCCGGTCGCCTCCGTACGCGCTGGACCGCCCCCGCGCTCGCCGCGGGCGCGCTCGCCCTCGCCGGGCGCGCCCAGTGGGCGGCGCTGCGCACCCCCGACGCGGCACACGTGCGGGCGGCCGTCGGCGCCGGTATCCACGCCCTCGTACCGCTGCAGGCCGCTCTCGTGGCCCGCGCGGGCGCCCCGCGCGCCGCGCTCGGCCTCGTCGCCGCGCTCCCGCCCGCGCTCTCCCTCGCGCGGAAGGTGTCCCCGACATGACCGCACCCGTGCCCCTCCCGAGCACGGACGGCCCGCGCTTCGCCTACGGCACCAACGGCTTCGCCGACCACCGCCTGAGCGATGTCGTCGCGGTACTCGCCGACCTCGGGTACGCGGGCGTCTCGCTGACCCTGGACCACCACCACCTGGACCCGTACGACCGCGAGATCGGCGCCCGCACGCGGCGCACGGCGAGGGCACTGCGCGCGGCGGGACTCGCCGTCGTCGTCGAGACCGGTGCGCGCTACCTGCTCGACCCGTTCCGCAAGCACCGCCCGACGCTCCTGAGCGCCGCGCCCGAGGAACGCGCCGCCCGGCAGGACCTGCTGCGGCGTGCCGTGCGGATCGGGGCCGAACTGGAGGCCGAGGCCGTGCACTTCTGGAGCGGCACCCCCGAGCCGGGCACGACGCGCGCCCAGGCGTGGGCCCGGCTGGAGGAGGGCTGCGCGCGGGCCGTCGAAGACGCCGACGCCGCCGGGGTGCGGCTCGCCTTCGAGCCCGAGCCCGGCATGCTCGTCGCCGACCTCGCGGGCTACGAGGCGCTCGCCGAGGCCGTCGGCGCGCCCGGCACCTTCGGCCTGACACTCGACCTCGGGCACTGCCGGTGCCTGGAACCGCGGTCCGAGGCGGAGTGCGTCGCGCGGGCGGGTGGGCGGCTCGCGCACGTGCAGATCGAGGACATGCGGCGCGGGGTGCACGAGCACCTTCCCTTCGGCGAGGGCGAGATGGACTTCCCGCCGATCCTCGCGGCGCTGCGCGCGTCCGGGTACGCGGGACTCGTCTCCGTGGAACTGCCCCGGCACAGTCACGCCGCCGTGGACCAGGCCAGGCACAGCATCGCGTTCCTGCGCGAGGCGGCATCACGCCCGGCGCCGCGGGCCCCCGCGGCCCCGCCCGCCACCGCCCCGACCGCACCCCCGCCGAAGGAGGCCGTCCCGACATGACCCTCACGACCACGACGCAGCCCGCCCCCGCCCACGCGGCCGTCCACGACGCGCTGACCCTGCGCACCCTCAAGGAGGCCCTCGCCGCCGCGCTCGACGAGGACCGCGAGGCGCGGCTCCGCGCCGACACCGAGGCCGTCGGCGCCCGGGGCGCCGCCGCCCTCGCACTGCCCTTCGCCGCCGCCGGACGGCACTACGGACGCGACCGGCTCCCCGGCTGGTACGAGTGGCACGTCGCCGACGCCGTGCGCACCCTGCTCCTCCTCGCCCTCCCGCTCAGCGGCAGGCGGCTCGCCGCCGAGGCCACCGCGCGCTACGGCGGCGGCGACGCGGCCGAACGGCGCGGGGTGCTCAGCGCCCTGCCGTTCCTGCCGCTCGGCGACGCCGCGCTCCCGCTCGTCGACGACGGGCTGCGCACCAACGACACGCGGCTCATCGCGGCGGCCCTCGGCCCCTACGCCCGCGCCCACCTCGACCAGTACCGCTGGCGCCAGGCCGTCCTGAAGTGCCTGTTCACCGGCGTGCCGCTGCACCGGGTCGCCGGGCTCCAGGAGCGCAAGGACGCCGAACTCGCGCGGATGGCCGCCGGTTTCGCCGCGGAGCGCCGGGCCGCCGGACGGACCGTACCCGACGACCTGTGGCTCGTCGCGGGCGAGCAGAGCGCCGCGCGCGCGTACGAGCACTGACCACCCACCGAGCGGAGCCACGGCGATGCGCATCTTCGACCCACACATCCACATGACCTCGCGGACCACCGACGACTACCGCTCCATGCACGCCGCCGGCGTCCGGGCCCTCGTCGAGCCCGCCTTCTGGCTCGGGCAGCCGCGTACCGGTCCGGTCAGCTTCACCGACTACTTCGACGCGCTGCTCGGCTGGGAGCCGTACCGCGCGGCCCAGTACGGCATCAGCCACCACTGCACGATCGGCCTCAACCCGAAGGAGGCGAACGACCCGCGCTGCGCCCCGGTGCTCGACCTCCTCGGCCGCTACCTCGTCAAGGACGGCGTCGTCGGCGTCGGCGAGACCGGCTTCGACACCGGCACCGCCGCCGAGGAGCACGCCTTCGCACGGCAGCTCGAACTCGCCGTCGAGCACGGCCTGCCCGCCCTCGTGCACACCCCCCACCGCGACAAGGCCGGCGGCACCCGGCGCTCGCTCGGCGTCGTCCGCGACAGCGGCATCGACCCCGCCTTCGTCGTGCTCGACCACCTCAACGAGGTCACCGTCGGCGAAGTCGCCGACTCCGGCTGCTGGATGGGCTTCTCCATCTACCCCGACACGAAGATGACTCCCGGCCGCATGGTCGAGATCCTGCGCGCGTACGGCACCGAACGCGTCCTCGTCAACTCCGCCGCCGACTGGGGGCACAGCGACCCCCTCCTGACCCGGGCCACCGGTGAGGCCATGCTCGCGGCCGGCTTCGACGAGGACGACGTCGACCGCGTGCTGTGGCGCAATCCCGTCGCCTTCTACGGGCAGTCAGGGCGCCTCCGCACCGAGTGCGCCGACGAGACCCGGGCCGCGGGGCTGTTCGCGGGCAACTCCGTGGCCCGCGGGGAGAGCTGAGGACATCGCCATGCGCTTCCGCCACAAGGACGGCAGCACCGTGCACGTCTCGTACTGCACCAACGTGCACCCCGCGGAGACCATCGAGGGCATCACCGCGCAGCTCGACGCCTACGCGGAGCCCGTCAGGGTCCGGCTCGGCAGCAAGCGGCTCGGCCTCGGCCTGTGGCTGCCCGCCGAGACCGCGGCGACGCTCGCGGCCGACGAGGGCGCCGTCGCCAGGCTGCGCAGGGAGCTGAGCGCCCGGGGCCTGGAGACCGTGACCCTCAACGGCTTCCCGTACCACGGCTTCCACGCGCCCGTCGTCAAGCGGGCGGTGTACTACCCGGACTGGTCGGAGCCCGCCCGCCTGGAGTACACCCTGCACCTCGCGCGCGTCCTCGCCGGTCTGCTGCCCGACGACGTGACGCACGGCTCCGTGTCGACGCTGCCGCTCGCCTGGCGCACCGTGTGGACCTCCGCGCAGCGCCGTACGGCCGCGCGCCAGCTCACCGCCCTCACCGAGGGACTCAAGCAACTCGCCGCCGACACCGGCAAGATCGTCCGGGTCGGCATCGAGCCCGAGCCGGGCTGCGTCGCCGAGACCGTCGAGCAGGCCGTCGAGATCCTCACGGGCACCGACCCCGAGTGGCTCGGCGTCTGCCTGGACGCCTGCCACCTCGCCGTCGCCCACGAGGACCCCGACAGCGCGCTCGCCCTCCTCCGCTCCTCCGGGCGCGCCGTCGTCAAGCTCCAGGCGTCCACGGCGCTGGAGGCGCCCGAACCGGCCCTCGCCGGACAGCGCGCCGCCCTGGAGGCCTTCGCCGAGCCGCGCTTCCTGCACCAGACCCGCGAGCGGGGCCCCGGGGGCACGGTCCTCGCGAGCGACGACCTCGGCGGGGCCCTCGCGGGCGAACTGCCGGGCGTGGAACCGTGGCGCGTCCACTACCACGTACCGCTGCACGAGGAGCCCGAGGCGCCGCTCGCCGGGACCCGCGAGGTCCTGCGCGCGACGCTGCGCGGACTCCTCGGCGGGGAACGGGCGGGCACGGGGCACGTCGAGGTCGAGACGTACACGTGGTCGGTCCTGCCCGGCGCGCGCGAGGACTCCCTCGTCGAGGGGCTCGCCGCCGAACTCGACTGGATGCGGGGCGAACTGCTCGCCCTCGGCCTCGAAGAGGAGGAGTCGTGAGCGCGGGGAGCGGGCGCAGGCCGGTCGCCGTGCTGTGCACCGTGGGCCTCACCCGCCGCCTGCTCGACGAGATGCCGCACGTCAAGGCCGTCGGCGAGCGCGGCTTCACGGCCTCGCTCGACACCGTCTTCCCCGCCGTCACCGCGACCGTGCAGGCCACGTTCACCACCGGCACCCTCCCGCGCGAGCACGGCGCCGTCGCCAACGGCTGGTACCACCGCGACCACGGCGAGGTCATGATGTGGCGCCAGCACAACGCTCTCGTACGCGGTGAGAAGGTGTGGCAGGCGGCCCGCGAACGCGATCCCGCGCACTCCACGGCGTACCTGTGCTGGTGGTGGGCGATGGGTGCCGACGTCGACACGATCCTCACCCCCAGGCCCGTCTACCACTACGACGGCCGCAAGTCCCCCGACTGCTACACGGTCCCCGCTACCCTGCGTGACGAACTCACCGCACTGCAGGGCGAGTTCCCGCTCTTCCAGTACTGGGGCCCGACCGCCTCGCTCACCGCCACGCGGTGGATCGCCGGCGCGGCCCGCTACGTCCTGGACCGCCGCGGCCCCGACCTCACCTTCGTCTACGTGCCCCACCTCGACTACGACCTCCAGCGCTACGGCCCCGACAGCCCCCGGGCCGTCACCGCGGCGCGCGAGGCCGACGCCGCGCTCGCCCCGCTCCTCGCGGACCTGGAGGCGAGCGGTACGACCGTCGTGGCGCTCAGCGAGTACGGCATCACGCCGGTCAGCAGGCCCGTCGACATCAACAGGGCGCTGCGCCGCGAGGGCCTGCTCTCGGTGTACACGCAGCGCGGCATGGAGTACCTCGATGCGCCCACCTCGCGGGCCTTCGCCGTCGCCGACCACCAGGCCGCCCACGTGTACGTGTCCGATGAGGCCGACGTGCCCCGCGTGCGCGACCTCCTCAAGCGGCTCCCCGGCGTCGACGAGATCTGGGACCGCACCGAGCAGGCCGCCTACGGCATCGACCACCCCCACGCGGGCGAACTCGTCGCCGTCGCCGAGCCGGACGCCTGGTTCACCTACTACTACTGGCTCGACGACGCCCGCGCGCCCGACTTCGCGCACGGCGTCGAGATCCACCGCAAGCCCGGGTACGACCCGGCCGAGCTCTTCTTCGACCCGTCGGTACCGGCGGTACGGGCGAAGGCCGCGCTGGGCGTCCTGCGGAAGAAGGCCGGGATGCGGGCACCCCTCACGGTCGTGCCCCTCGATCCCGGACTGGTCAGGGGCAGCCACGGACGGCTGCCCGCAGAGGACAGGGACGGGCCGCTGCTGCTGTGCTCGGACCCGGCCAAGGAGCGGGACCGCTACCACGCCACCGAGGTCAAGGAGCTGCTGCTCGGCCTCAACGGACTGGCCTGAGACCGGCCGTGACGAGTGGAGAGGAGGAAAGATGGCGACACCCGCGAGCCCCGGCACGCACACCGACGACGCGGCGCACACCGATCACGGGGCGCACATCGATCACGCGGCGGACATCAGGGACGTCTACGTCCCCGCGTCGGCGCGAGCCGCCGTGGAGCGGCTGCGCGCGGACCACGAGACCCACGTGTGGTGGTGGCGACTGCGCGAAGCGGTCGACCCGGCCGATTACGCGCTCCTGGACGAGGTGGAACGCGGCCGGGCCCGGCGCTTCCACGCCGCCCGCGACGCCGCGGCGTTCACCGCGACGAGGGCCGGCGCCCGCCGCGCCGTCGCCGCGCTGCTCGGCCTGCCCGCGCACAGCGTGCGCTTCGGGCGCCGGATCTGCCCCGGCTGCGGTGACAGCGAGCACGGGCCGCCCGCCGTGGTGCGGCCCCCCGTACCGCTCGCCGTCAGTCTGTCGCGCACGACGGGCTGCGGGGTGCTGGCGGTACGGGCGGGGGACTGGGTGGGCGTCGATGTCGAGGCGTACCGCCCGCTGGGCTCCGACGCGCTCGCCGAGACCGTGCTCACCGCGGCCGAGCGGCGGCAACTGGGCGCCGTCGCGCCGGGAGCGGCGCGCGAGGAGGTCTTCCACCGCGCGTGGACCCGCAAGGAGGCCGTCGTGAAGGCGGTCGGGCTCGGCCTGCTCGGGATGCCGCTCAACGCGCTCGACGTCGCCCCCGGCGAGGCGGGCCCGCTCACCGTGGGGCACGTGCACGAGGGGCGTACGACGCGGTGGCGCGTCGAGGACATCCCGCTCCCCGGCCCCTGGTCCGCCTCGCTCGCCCGCCCGGCGGACGCCGCACCCGGCGAGGTACGCGTGCACGCCCCCGCCTGACCCGCCCCCGACCCGGTCGGCGTCCCGCCCCCCGTCGGGCGCCGACCGCCCCGGGGACCCACCGGCACCTCCGGCCGGTGGGTCCCCTTTTCGGCCGTTCTGCCGCCGCGCACGGCCGAAAAACGCGCTTGTGCCCTCGGACGAGTGACGCACATAGGCACCGTATAGATCGCCGGTTCAGGTTCGACGGGATGCGTCCGCGTCGCCGCGCGGACGGATCACGGCCCCACACACGCTGGATGGAGAGGACTGGTCACGCATGAGGACCGAGCGGACCCACACCGAGACGCGCGGCGGTACCGAGGCCGGGAGCACCGCGCTGCGGCTCGACGCGGTCACCAAGGTCTACGGCAGGAACGGCCGCGGCGTGAAAGCCCTGGACAGCGTCGGCGTCGACATCGCACGCGGCTCGTACACCGCCGTCATGGGGCCCTCCGGCTCCGGGAAGTCCACCTTCCTCCACTGCGCCGCGGGTCTCGACCAGCCGACGTCGGGGCGCACCTGGATCGGGGACACCGAACTCACCGGCATGAACGAGACCCAGCTCACGAAGCTGCGCAGGCAGCGCATCGGCTTCGTCTTCCAGGCGTTCAACCTCATCAACTCGCTCTCCGTGCGCCAGAACGTCGAGCTGCCGCTGCGCCTGGCCGGGGAACACCTCGACAAGCACTGGCTGGAGGAGATCCTCGCCCGCGTCGGCCTCGCCGGGCGCGCCTCGCACCGGCCGTCCGAACTCTCCGGCGGCCAGCAGCAGCGCGTCGCGATCGCGCGCGCCCTCATCACCCGCCCCGACGTCATCTTCGGCGACGAGCCGACCGGCGCGCTCGACACCGTGACGGCCCGCGAGGTCCTCTCGCTCCTGCGCTCCTGCGTCGACGACACGCGGCAGACCGTCGTCATGGTCACGCACGACCCCGTCGCCGCCTCCTACGCCGACACCGTCCTCTTCCTCGCCGACGGCAGGCTCGTCGGCCGCATGGACGACCCGACAGCGGACCGCGTCGCGGACCGCATGACCCGACTCGGAGCGTGGGCCTGATGCTGCGCTACGCCTTCCAGACCCTGCGGGCCCGCAAGGGCGGCTTCATCGGCGCGTTCCTCGCGCTCCTGTGCGCCGCCGCCCTCGTCACCGCGTGCGGCATCCTCCTGGAGACGGGACTGCGCGGCACGATCGGCACCGAGCGGTACGCCGCCGCGCCCGTCGTCGTCGGCGGTGACCAGAACGTCCACCAGACCACGGTCAAGAAGAAGAAGGGCAAGACCAAGGTCAAGCACAAGGCGAAGCCCATCGCCGAGCGCGCCTGGCTGCCCGCCTCGACCGCCGGGAAGCTCTCCGGGCTCCCCGGGGTCCGCTCCGTCGTCCCCGAGATCACCTTCCCCGCCTACGCCGTCGCCTCCGGCGGCCGGATCGTGGACGGCGTCGACGGCAAGGACTCCTACGGGCACGCGTGGGCCTCCGCCGCGCTGACCCCGTTCGCGCTCGTCGACGGCGCCGCGCCCACGGCCGACGACCAGGTCGTCCTCGACCGCGAACTCGCCCGCCGCGCGGGCGTCGCGACCGGCGCGAAGCTCACCGTCCAGTCGACCGGCTCCCCGCGCACGTACCGGGTGAGCGGCATCGCCGCACCGCGTGGCGGCGACCTCAAGCAGCAGTCCTCGCTCTTCTTCTCCACGGGCGAGGCCGCACGCCTCTCCGGGCGCGAGGGCCAGGTGACCGTGCTCGGCGTGCTGCCGAAGCCGGGCGTCTCCACCGAGGCGCTCGCGGGCCAGGTCAAGAAGGCGCTCGACGGGACGACCGCGCAGGTCGCCACGGGCGGCGACCGGGGCCCCGTGGAGTTCCTGGACGCCTCCAAGGCGCGCGTCAAGCTCGTCTCGATGGGCGGGGCGATCGGCGGCACCTCGCTGCTCGTCGCGATCCTCGTCGTCGTCGGCACCTTCGCCCTCTCCATCCAGCAGCGCCACCGCGAACTCGCCCTGCTGCGCGCGATCGCGGCGACCCCCAAGCAGGTGCGCCAGCTCATCGGGCGCGAGGCCCTCATCGTCGGGCTCCTCGCGGGCCTCGTCGGCTCGGTCGCCGGGCTGCCCATCGCGTACTGGCTGCACGGCAAGTTCATCGACTTCGGGGCGATCCCCGACACCCTGAACGTGACCTTCAGCGTCTTCCCGTTCTTCGCCGCGATCGGCGCGGCGCTGCTCGGGGCCTGGGCCGCCGCCCGCATCTCCGCGCGCCGCACCGCCCGCATCCGGCCGGCCGAGGCGCTCGCCGAGTCCGCGGTGGAGCAGCGCTTCGCGTGG
Source organism: Streptomyces sp. Tu6071 (assembly GCF_000213055.1). NCBI lineage: Bacteria > Bacillati > Actinomycetota > Actinomycetes > Kitasatosporales > Streptomycetaceae > Streptomyces > Streptomyces sp. Tu6071. Next base: position 5,598,519 of record NZ_CM001165.1, read on the forward strand.
GGCAGGCTCGTCGTGGGCGTCGTGACGCTCGCCGGGGGCATCGTCCTCCTCGTCGTGCTCAGCGTCCTCAAGACCGAACCCGCCTCGACCCCCGTCACGTTCCTGTCCGTCGTGGTCCTCGCCGTCGCCGTCTCGCTCCTCGGCCCGCTCATCGCGCGCCTCGCGATCGCCCTGCTCGGCATCCCGCTGCGCGCCTCGCGCGTCGCCGGCTACCTCGCGGCGGCCAACGTGCGCGCCAACACCAAGCGCATGGCGTCCGCGATCACGCCGCTCGCGCTGCTCATCGGCATGGCCTGCACGGTCCTGTTCGTGCAGACGACGATGAACAACGCCTCGTCGCACCAGGCCGAGGACGGCAACAAGGCGGACTGGGTGGTCGCCTCGGCGGGCCCCGGTGTCCCCGCGCGGGCGGCGAGCGAGCTGCGCTCCGCGCCGGGCGTCACGGCCGTCACCGAGGTCGTCCGCACGAGCGTCCGCGTCGGCCTCGACAAGTACCCGGCCCAGGGCTTGTCGACCGAAGGGCTGCGGCAGAACTGGGACCCGGACGTCACCAAGGGCTCCCTGGCGGGCTTCGGCGCCGACAGCCTCGCGCTGAGCGAGGTCGCGGCCGACCACCTCGGCAAGAAGCCGGGCGACACCCTCAAGGTGACGCTCGGGGACGGCACGGTGCGCACTCTGGAGGTGCGGGCCGTCTACTCGCGCGGCCTCGGCTTCGGCGACCTCACGATGGCGCACCAGCTCGTCGTGCGGCACGTCGACAACCCGCTCGCCTCCTCGGTCCTCGTCAGGACGGCGGGGGACGGCAAGGCGGGCCGCGAACAACTCCAGTCCGCCGTCAAAGCGTTCCCGGGGGTCGGGGTCATGGACCGCGGCCAGGTCGAGGACCTCCAGGCCGAGGTGCAGCAGTCCAACGCCGAGGTCAACTACGTCGCGATGGGCCTCATCATCGCCTTCACCGCCATCGCCGTCGTCAACACCCTCGCCATGTCCGTCTCGGACCGCTTCCGCGAGTTCGCCCTGCTCCGCCTCGTCGGCACCACCCGACGCCAGGTCATGAGCATGCTCCGCACCGAGTCGCTGGTCGTCGTGCTCACCGCCGCCGTACTCGGCAGCGGCATCGCCTTCGCCGTCCTCACCGCGTTCAGCATCGGCATGACGGGCGCGGCGGCCCCGGCCGTCGAGCCGTGGTGGTACGTGGGCGTCCTCGCCCTCGCCGCCCTGCTCGCCCTCGTCGCGACCGTCGTCCCCGGCCGCCTCTCGCTCACCGGGCGGCCCGCCGACGTCATCGGCTCCCGGCAGTGACCACCGGCACCAGCCACCGGCAGTGACCGGGGGCACCCCAGCGGGACATGCCCGGCGCGAGGCAAGCGCCGGGCATTCCGCTGTCCGCGGGCGGAACGTCCCTGCGGGGAACGGGGGAAAGGGTGAAGGGCCGGCCCCCGGGGGCCGGCCCTTCACCCGTCACTCACCGCCCGCGCTCAATCCAGGACCGCGCCCCCACCGGTGCGCGAGACCCGGCTGCGGCGATTGTCCAGGTGCGCGTACACCCGCTCCAGCCACCGGTCCGCGCCGTCGTAGCGCGGCGTGAAGGACGTACGGCCGTGCACGGCGACCCGGTTGTCGACGATCGCGAGGTCGCCCACGCGCAGCCGGTGGGGCGTCATCGTCGCGACGAACGCCTCGCGCAGCTCCGCCATCGCCGCCTTGGCCCCCTCGTCGAGGGGGTGCGTCGCGGCGAAGTCGACGAGCACGTTGGGGTCCTCGCTCGCGCCGAGCAGGACGGGGTGGGCGCTGCGGACCCCGCCCAGCCGCCCGAAGGAGGGCGGCGGCTCGGTCAGGAAGCGCGGCTCGGCGAGCACGTGCCGCGTCGCGGCGGAGAGCAGCGGGAGCGCCCGCCGGATCGACGAGGTGCAGAGCTTCGCGTCGCCCGTCGGGTCCCCGCGCAGGCACAACAGGCCCACGTAGTCGGGACGGTTGTCGTGGAACGCGTTCTCCGTGTGGAGTTCCAGGAGTACCGACCCCGCGTTGCTCTGCGAGTCCTCCTTGCCCGGCACGGGGACGACGTTCTGCACGAGCGCCCCGCCCTTCTCGTTGCGGAAGGAGATGACCTCGCCGAGGTGGATCATCAGGAGCGAGACGACCGCGGCCGCCGTCGTCGGGACGCGCTCCACCGAACCCGGCACCGTCGGCGTCTCGCGCAGCGGCTCCGCGCCCGCGACCGGCAGGTCGCGCAGCAGCAGCACCCCGTCGGGGCCCGGATCGTGGCGGAAGGACCGCAACAGGGCCCGGAGGGCGAGCGGCAGCCGCGAGGAGGCGTCGAGCGTGTGCGCGAGCCACTCGGGCGTGTCGATGAGCGGGTGGCCCGCGCCGGTGATCCGCTCGGTGAGCGCGACGAGGTCCGCCCTGTCGCGCTCCCGCGTCTCGTGCCCCTCGACGGCGTTCTCGGCCAGGGTGTTCCCGGACGGAGGGTTCTCTGACGGAGCGTTCCCCGCGGTGGCGTTCCCGAGGGCGGGCAGCGTGTGCGTGTGTGGCATAGGAAGAATTCCCCGGCTTGTCGGATTGCTGGCGCGGGAAATTGTTCGGGTCCGGTCTATCTCTCCCCTATGGGAATTCCGTATAGGCCCCCGATAGCGGGCGGGCGCAGGCTGACGACGGTGACTGTACGCACGGCCGGCCCGGCCCCGCGCCGGTCACCGGGCGCAGCCGAGGAGGCACTATGGGTTCACCGCGCGAACAGCACCAGCACACGCCGCCGCGCGCGCGGTACGGGAACGCGCCGCCGCGCGGCAGGGACGAGGACACACCGGACGCGGCGGCGGCGACGGCCGCCGAGCACCTCGTCGCCGAGGGCGCCGCGCACGTGTGGTGGTGGCGCTGCGGGAGCCGCGTCGATCCGGCCGACCTGGAGCTGCTCAGTACGGAGGAGTTCCGGCGCGCCCTGTCGATGCTCGCCGAGCGGGACGCCGCCGAGTTCGTCACGACGCGCGCCCGCGCGCGCCGCGCCATCGGCGCGCTCCTCGGCCTCGCGCCGCAGGGCATCGTCCTCGGCCGGGGCCGCTGTCCCGGCTGCGGCGCCGAGGACCACGGTCCGCCCCGGCTCGCCCGCCCCGCGCTGCCGCTCGCGATCAGCCTGAGCCGCAGCGCGGGCTGGGGAGTTCTCGCGCTCGGCGCGGGCCCCGGCATCGGCGTGGACGCGGAGGCGCTGCGCCCGGTCGGCGCCTCGCTCCTGACCGGCTCCGTCCTGACCGAGGCGGAACGCGCCCACCTGCGGGCCCACCCGGCGGGCGCGCGGCGCGAGGCCGCCTTCCACCGCGCGTGGACCCGGAAGGAAGCGGTCGTCAAGGCCGTCGGCGTCGGTCTCGTCGGCACCGCGCTGGACCGCCTGGAGACGCGCCCCGAGCGCGCGGGCCCGGTGCGGCTGACGCACCACGGCACGGGGCGCACGACGCGCTGGCACGTCGAGGACCTCACTGTCGACGCGCGCCTCGCCGTCGCGCTCGCCCGCCCCGAGGGCCCGGCCGCGCGCGGCCCCGTCCACCTCCACCCGCCCGCCTGACCCGGCGCCTCCGCGCGCCCGCCCCAGGACCATCCCCGTGCACCCGTACCGGAAAGGACCCCCGTCACCATGGCACCGCACGCCACCGGGCACGCGCCCGCCCCCCGGCACACCGCCCGCCCCGACGAGACCGCCGTGACCGCCTTCCACGCCTGCCTGGACGCCGCCGTCGAGCGCGGCGACCCGGGCCCCGGCTGGGCGGGCGAGTGGCAGGCGAGGGAGCGCCTGCGGATCTCCGCCTGGGTGCGCGCCGCCTACGAGCACCCCCTCGCGCCCGCCGTGCTCGGCGGCGACATCGGCGCGAGCGGCCGGGCGGCGCAACGTCGCCAGGCCCGCTCGCTCGCCCTGCGCCTCGAAGCCCACGGCACCGGGCTGCGCCCCGTACGCCCGGCGCCGGGCGTACGGGCCGAGGCCGCCGTCGCCGCCGTCTGGGCGGTCACCCGGCACGCGCTCGCCGAGGAGCACCGCCCGCCCCGCGAACGCGTCGTGCTCGACGCCTGGACGGTCGTACGGGAACTGCTGGGCCCGGAGCAGCCGGGCACGGCCGCTCACCGGCCCCGTGCCCGCTCCGCGTGGTGAGCGCCCCGGCGCGGGGCGCCCGGCGGCCCGGCTCACCGGGCGGCCCCGACGACGGCGGGCGCGAAGCCGGACTCCGGCCCCGTGCCGGGCCCCGCTCCCGCCCCGGGCCCCGCTCCCGCCCCGGCCTCCGCCCCCGCGAACAGGCGCAGCAGCGCGTGGCAGTGGTAGAGCGGCAGCCCCTCCTCGTCGAGCCCGCCCGGGAGCGCGAGCAGCGCCGCGTCCACGAGGGATTCCAGCGCGTACTCCGCCGTGTCCCTGTCGAGCCCCGCGCGGGCCGCCGCCCACGCGGCCGAGAACGGCTCGCCCTCCGTGTCCGCGAGCGAGGCGAGCACCGCGAGCTCCACCGGGCGCAGCCCCTCGGTCGCGGAGCGCAGGACCCGGGCGACGTCCATGTCCCCGAAGGAGAGCTCGGCGAGCCTGCGCTCCGGAGCGGCGAGCCGCGCGGCGAGCCTGGCGGCGCCCCAGTGCGGCCGTGCGGCGAGCCGGGCGCCCGCCACGGCGAGCGCGAGCGGCAGCCCGTCGCAGTACGCGATGACGTCGTCGGTCGCGTCCGGGTCGTCGAGCAGCCGGGCGCGGCCCGCCCGCGCGGCGAGCATCTCGAAGCTCGCCTCGTGGCCGAGCGCACCGAGCGCGAACGTCTCCCGCGCGCCGACCCTGGCGAGCCGCCGCCTGCTCGTGACGAGCACGGCCGAAGGCCCGGACGGCAGGAGCGGCGCCAACTGCCGGTCGTCCGCCGCGTCGTCGAGCACGAGCAGGAGCCTGCGTCCCGCCGTGCTCTCGCGGTAGCGCCGGACCAGCTCGTCCAGGTCGCCCGCGGCCGGTACGGGTTCGCTCTCGCCGAGCGCGCGCAGGAGCTGCGCGAGCACCGCGCGCGGGGCGCGGGGCGTGCCGTCGAAGCCGCACAGCTCGGCGAAGAGGAGACCGTCGGGGAAGGAGGCGGCGTTCTCGGCCGCCGCCCGCACGGCGAGCGCCGTCTTGCCGATGCCCGCCATCCCGGTCACGAGGACGCGGCGCGGTACGGGCGAGGCGTCGGTCAGGCGCCGCGCCAGTCCCGCCAGTTCCGCGTGCCGTCCGACGAGGTCGCCCTCGGGCGCGGGCAGCGTCGACGGCACGGTGTGCGTCTCCGCCTGCCTGCCCCGCCCGAGGTCGAGGGCGCCGCCGAGCACCGCCTGGTACGTCGAGCCGAGCGCCTCGCCCGGGTCGACGCCGAGTTGTTCGGCGAGGACGGAGCGGCCCTCGTAGTACGTCTGGAGCGCGTCGGCCTGCCTGCCGCCCCGGTACAGCGCCGTCATGAGCTGCGCCCGTACGCGCTCGCGCACCGGGTACTCGGCGACGAGCCCGGTCAGTTCGGCGGTCACGAGGTCGTGCCTGCCGAGTTCGAGGTCCGCGTCGATGCGCGCCTCCAGGGCGAGCAGGCGTTCCTCCTCCAGCGGGGCGAGTTCCGCCTCGCGCAGCTCCTCCGTCGTGTTGGCGAGCGCGGGTCCGCGCCACAGCCCGAGCGCGTCGCCGAGCAGCCCGGCGGCCTCCTCGTGCCGCTGCTCGCCGAGCGCGGCGCGCCCCGCGCGCACCAGCGCACGGAAGTCGACGAGGTCGATACGGGCGTGCGGGGCGCGCAGCGTGTAGCCGGGCGGCTGCCGCACGATCTCGGCCTCGTCCCCGAGCTGCTTGCGCAGCCGCGACATGTACGTGTAGATCTGCGCGCTCGCGGTGGCCGGCGGATGCCAGCCCCACAACAGCGCGCTCAGCCGGGTGTCGGAGACGACCCGGCCCTGGTCGAGCAGCATCGCGGCGAGCACCGTGTGAATCTTCGACCCGGACAGGGCCACCCGTTCGCCCGCTCGCACGGCCTCGACCGGCCCCAGGACCCTGAACTCCATGCGACACCCCCATCTGGCGCGGTTCAGCTCCACGGTCCAGAAGGTAGGAGACGCAGTTATCCATGGGTTATCGCTTCCCTCCGCTCCCTCCGCGCGGGACCGGGGGCGCGTACCGGCGGGGACCGGACGCGCGCTCACGGCCTGAAGGGCCCGGCCGCCTCCCTCCCGGTGGAGGTGGGGCGGGTGGGGTGGTGGTCCCCGAGTACGCGATTCCTGCTCGCTCGCCCCACTTCAGGGGGCTTTGTTCGTACGCCCGTGCGGGGTGTCGCCCGGATCGCTGAAGACCGGGTTCCGGCTGGAGTGCCCCGGGCGGACGTGGGCAGGCTAAGCAGTCCGGCGGGCGACTCCGAGGGCCGCCCGCCGGGCCCACCGGAGAGCGGGCCCGCGACAGGGAGAGTACGCATGGCCGTCAAAGGGATCGATGTCAGCAGCCACCAGGAGTCGTTCGACGCGGACGGCATGGCCTTCGTCTTCGTGAAGGCCACCGAGGGGCGCACCTACACCAGCTCGCGTCAGCGGGCCCAGGCGAAGCGGGCGAGGGACGCGGGTGCCGTCGTCGGCTTCTACCACTTCCTGTGGCCGGGCAACATCCAGGCGCAGGCCGAGTACTTCGTCGAGCAGTGCGCGAGCGTCCCGTACGACCTGCTCGCCTGCGACTGGGAGTACACGGGCGACGGGACGGCGGCGAGCAACAAGGAGAAGGACCAGTTCCTCAAGGCGGTGCAGAAGCTGCGCGGGTCCAACCACCGCGTACTGCTCTACTGCAACCGCGACTTCTGGCTCAACAGGGACACGACGTCCTTCGCGGCGGACGGCCTGTGGATCGCCGACTACAACGGCAAGCCCGGCAAGCCGGGGATCAAGGCCCCCTGGCGCATCCACCAGTACACCTCCGAGCCCATCGACACGAACATCGGCAACTGGGAGGACAGGGCCGCCCTCAAGAAGTGGGCGAAGGACTGACCCGGCGGACGGACCGTCAGCCGGTCCGCCGACCCCCCCGGCCGCCCGGCCGGACCGGTGGTCGTCGGCGGATCGGCGCCCATGACGGCCCGTACGACGGACGGTGACCGCGCGCGGCCGGACGCCTCGCCGGGCCGCACCCGGTGTGCCGTTCCCGGGGTGCCGTCGCCTCAGATGCCGAATGCCGCCGCGTAGCGGACCGTGCCCGCGGGAAGCGGGACCGCCGGGTCGAGGCTCAGGGCCATGAGGGAGTCGTCGGGGACGTCGATGCCGAGCCGGATGCCGTGCGCGGAGGCGCGCGTGAAGCCGAAGCGGGGGTAGTACGAGGCGTGCCCGAGGACCACCACGTGTTTCTCGCCGCGCGCCGCGGCGGCCGTGAGGACGGCCCGGATCGCGGCCGAGCCCGCGCCCTCCCGCTGCCGGTCGGGGCGTACGGCGCAGGGCGCGAGGCACAGCGCCGGTGTGCCGCCGATGTGGCAGCGGGTCAGCAGCGCGTACCCGGTGGGCCGCCCGTCCGCATCGCAGGACACGTACGAGAGCCCGTCGAGCCACGCGCCGGGGTCGGCCCGCAGCGCGTCGACGAGATCGGCCTCGGCGGGGGTCGGGAAGGCGGCGGCGTTCAGCGCGTGCACGGCGGCGACGTCGGCGGGGGTCTCGGGGCGGGTGGACCAGGTCATGGCGGGCTCCGGGCGGGGGACGGGCGGTCGCACGCCGTTGTACCGCGTCCACCGGGGGGCTGACCAGCGGTTTTCGGCAGCCCGGGAACGGTCGGCGCCCCGCCGGGCTCCCGCTACGACCATCCCGCGCCCCCGCGCCCCCGCCCCCGCGCCCGCTCAGCGTGCCGGGAGCGGGCTCAGCGTCATCGGGCCCACGCGGCCCTCCAGCATCGCGCCGAGCCCTTGGACCGCGCACATGCCGGGGTTCTCCGCGATGCGGATCGGCATGCCCGTGGCCTCCTTGAGCATCCGGTCGAGTCCGGGCAGGAGCGCGCTGCCGCCGACCGCCGTGAGGCCGCCCTCGGCGAGGTCGGCGACGAGGTCGGGCGGGCAGGTGCGCAGGACGCGGCCGATGCCGTCGAGGATCGTCGTGAACGGGGCGCTGATCGCCTCGCGCAGCGCCGCCGTGTCCACCGTGACCGAGCGGGCCAGGCCCGTCGCCGCGTCGCGGCCGTGGATCTCCGTGGTCCCGGTGCGCGGGTCGGCGGCGTCCACGGCGAGTTGCAGCGGCCGTACCGACTGCGCGGGCAGCAGCAGGTCGTGACGGTGGCGCAGGTGCGAGACGATCGCGTGGTCGATCGCGTCGCCGCCGACGGGGAGCCGCTGCGCCGTGACGATCGCGCCCAGCGAGAGCACGGCGATCTGCGTCGTCGCGGCGCCGCACGCCATGATCATCGTCGCCTCGGGCCGCTCCACGGGCAGCCCGCAGCCGACCGCCGCCGCGATGAGCGTGTCCACGAGCTCGACGCGCCGCGCGCCGAGCCCGACCAGCGTCTCGACGGTCGCGCGGCGCGCGAGCGGGTCGGACTCGTGCGGGGTGCATGCGGCGGCACGCAGCCGCGGCTTGCGGCGCAGCGCCCGGCGCAGCTTGTCGCCGAGCAGGTGCCGCAGCATCCGCTGCGCCATGTCGACGTCGACGACCGTGCCGCCCGACACGGGCCGCACGACGCGGATGTACTCGGGGGTGCGGCCCGTCATCTGCTGGGCGAAGGCGCCGACCGCGATGAGCCCCCCGGTCCGCGTGTTGACGGCCGCGACGCTCGGCTCGTCGACCACGACGCCCTGGCCCTTCACGAACACCCTCGTCCGGGCGGCGCCCAGATCGACGGCGATGTGGCAGCGGCGCAATTGCTCCAGGCTGACGGTCACGGCCTTGCCTCCCGAGGTACGGACCGGAAGGAGCCACCGGTCGGCGCCCCTGTGCACGAGGGTGGCCGCCCCCCGCCCCGGCTGCCCGCCGGACTGCGCCGATCGGGTCGCGACGGAAGGGGTGAAGCGGGCCGGCTTGCGCCGGACGAGGGGCCCGGTAACGGGCCCGTACCGTGACCGGGCATTACCTGCCGGTCCCGGGGCGGCTGTCAAGATCGCGTCGGCGGTACGGGACGCGGGTGGCCTGATCTTTTCGGTCCCGTCCGGGCCGGGCCTCCGCGCCCGCCGGGCCGTCCCGGACCCGTACGCACCGGGGAAGCCGCCCGCGCACGCCGCCACGACCGGCCCCGTACGGCGCCACGCGCGTCCCCGTACCCCGCGACGAGCGCCCCCGCGCGATATGGCCGAAAGTCCCGTACCGCCGCTGACCTGCCCGTTGGCGGCAATGTGCCATGGCCGCTTTCCGCCAGGGCTCGGCAACTCTCTCGCAACACAGTGCACTTCACACTCTTCGGCAGTGCGTCCCACCCCCTGGCCGCGCTGATGAAGAGAGGGCTTTCATGACCAGATCCGCTCCCCTGTGGCGCAGAGCCGGGCTGCTGCCGGCCGGGCTCGCGCTCGCCCTGCTCCCCGGCACCGCGCTCGCCCACGCCACCGGCCCGGCGACGGCGGACACCACCCCGCCTGCCGCCGCCCGGACCCGCACCGCTCAGGCCACCGCGACCGTCACCCTCGTGACCGGCGACCGGGTGACCCTCACCGCGCTCCCCGGCGGCAAGCAGACCGTGACCGTGGACCGCGCCCCCGGCGCGACCGGCACCGTCCGCACCGAGGAGGTCAACGGGCACGTCAGGGTCGTCCCGGCCGAGGCGGAACCGTACCTCGCGCAGGGGAAGCTCGACCCCCGGCTCTTCGACGTCACCGAGCTGGTCGCCCAGGGGCTCGCGGGCAAGGGCGGCAAGGCGCCCGCGCCGCTGCCGCTCATCGTCACGGGGACGGCCGCGAAGGCCCGGTCCCGTACCGCGCCGACGACTCCGGCCGGTACCAGCCGCGTCCGCGCGCTGCCGAGCATCGGCGCGACCGCCGTGACCGCGCGGAAGCCCGCGGCCTTCTGGGAGAGCCTCACCGGGCACGCGCGGACGAGCGGCACCACGCGTTCCTTCTCCGCGAGCACCGGCGTCGGCAAGGTCTGGCTCGACGCGAGGGTCGAGGCCGACATGGCCGAGTCCAACGAGCAGATAGGCACCCCGCGGGCGTGGGAGGCCGGGCTCACGGGCAAGGGCGTCAAGGTCGCCGTGCTCGACACGGGCATCGACCCCGACCACCCCGACCTCAAGGGCCGTGTCGTCGCGAGCAAGAGCTTCATCGAGGGCCAGGAGGTCGCCGACCGCAACGGCCACGGCACGCACACCGCCTCGACCGTCGGCGGCAGCGGCGCGGCCTCGGACGGCAAGGAGAAGGGCGTCGCCCCGGACGCGGACCTCGCCGTCGGCAAGGTGCTCAGCGACGAGGGCGAGGGCAGCGAGTCGCAGATCATCGCGGGCATGGAGTGGGCCGCGAAGGACATCGACGCCAAGGTCGTCTCGATGAGCCTCGGCTCGCAGGAGCCCAGCGACGGCACCGACCCCATGGCGCAGGCCGTCAACACCCTCACCGAGGAGACCGGCGCGCTCTTCGTCATCGCCGCCGGGAACTACGGCTCCCCGGGTTCGATCGGCTCGCCGGGCGCCGCCGACGACGCCCTCACCGTCGGCGCCGTCGACTCCTCCGACCAGGCCGCGTACTTCACGAGCAAGGGCCCGCGCTACCTCGACAACGGGCTCAAGCCCGACATCTCCGCGCCCGGCGTCGACATCCTCGCGGCCCGCTCCTCGCTCGTCGCCGGCGAGGGCGCGTACACGACGATGAGCGGCACGTCGATGGCGACGCCGCACGTCGCGGGCGTCGCGGCCCTGCTCGCCCAGGAGCACCCCGACTGGGACGCCGCGCGGCTCAAGAACGCGCTCATGTCCACGTCGAAGACCCTCGACGCCTCCGCGTACGACCTCGGCGCCGGCCGCGTCAGCGTCCCCGACGCGACGACGAGCCCGCTCACCGCGACCGGGAGCGCCGACCTCGGCTTCTACTCCTGGCCGTACGAGGACAACAAGCCGGTCACGAAGACCCTCACGTACACGAACGACTCCGGCAGCCCCCTCACCGTCCGCCTCTCCACGAGCGACGTGCCCGCCGGAACCGTCACGCTCGCGGACACCGAACTGACCGTCCCCGCGCACGGCAGCGCGCGGACGACCGTCACGGGCGACGGCACGGACGCCCCCGTGGGGCAGCTCTCCGGGCAGGTCCTCGCGAAGGACGCGGACGGCACGCTCCTCGCCCACACCGCCTTCGGCCTCGTCAAGGAGGAGGAGCGCTACACGCTCACGGTCCACGTCAAGGACCGCGACGGAGCGGCGACGCCCGCGAACCTCGCCCTCCAGACGCTCAGCAAGGGCGCCGACACCGTGCCGGAGACGGTCGGCGCGTCCGGCACCGTCGAGCTGCGCCTCAAGCCGGGCAGTTACGCGCTGAGCACCTTCCTCGACGTGCGCGGCTCGCACGGCAAGGACTCGCTCGGCCTCGGCTACCTCACCGCGCCCGAGATCACCCTCGACCGCGACCGCGAGGTCACCCTCGACGGCCGCGCGCTGCGCGAGATCAGCACGAAGCTCCCGCGCGCCGCGGAGACCCGGCAGCTCCTCATGGAGGCCACGCGCACCGCGAACGGCTCGACGTACTCCGCCGCGCTCCAGGTCCCGCTCACGTACGACAGCGTCTTCGCCGCGCCCACCGCGAAGCCGAGGAGCGGCACCTTCGAGTACCGCACGGTGTGGCGGCTCGGCACGCCGCCGCTCACCGGCAAGGCGGACGGCAAGAAGATCTCGGAGCTGACCCTCCAGCCCGGCTCCGGCCGCCTCGACGGCAAGCTGAGCGCGAAGCTCCTCGACGTGGGCGACGGCTCGGCCGCCGCGTACGAGGGCAAGGACGCCAAGGGCCGCGCGGTCCTCGTCCACGCGGACAAGACCGTCGCCCCCGCGGATCTCGCGCGGTACGCGGAGGACGCGGGCGCCGCCGCGCTGCTCGTGACCGACGACGCACCGGGCCGGCTCATGGCCTCCTTCGGCACCGAGGACGGCACCGACCGTTCTTTCCCGGTCGCGACCGTGAACGCCGCCGACGGCAAGGTGCTCGCGCGGGCGGCGAAGAGCGGCGGGAAGCTGAAGCTCACGGGCACGCCGCAGGCCCCGTACGTCTACGACCTCTCGGCCGGACACCCCGGCGCGATCCCCGACAAGGACCTCACGATCGCCCCGCGCGCCAAGGACCTCGCGACGGTCGACACGACGTACTACGGCGCGAAGGCCCTCACCGGCGGCGAGTTCCGCTACTCGATCGCCGACGCCTTCCCGATCGGCGTGGGCTTCCTGGAGCGGGCCTCCTTCCCCGGGACGCGGACCGACTACGTCTCGACGGGCAAGGACCTGCGCTGGCACGAGACCGTGCAGGCCGGGCCCGAACTGACCCTGGAGGAGCGCGGCGGACTCGCCGACTACCCGGCGGGCAGGAAGACGGAGCTGAACTGGTTCAAGCCGGTCCTGCACCCCTACCTCGGCACGGGGCTCGGCTGGGGCCAGACCCGCAGGGGCAACGACCTCGCCTTCAACACACCCGGCTGGGGCGACTCGGGCCCCGACCACACGGGCTTCGGCGACGTGTGGAACGACGACTCGCAGACCCAGACCACGCAGGTCCAGGTCGACGGCGAGACCGTCACGAAGGCGACCAGCTCCGGCGCCTACGTCTGGGACGCCGATCCCGCCGAGCACACCTACAAGGTCATCACCGACACGACCCTCGACCCGAAGGTGTGGGGCACGGGCGTCAAGGGCCACTCCGCCTGGGAGGTCCGCTCCGCCGAGACGCCCGCCGACACCGAGACGACCCTGCCGATGATCAACCTGAACTACGACGTCGACACCGCGCTCGACGGCTCGGTGCGGGCCGGCAAGGCGCTGCCGATCGCGCTCACGGCCGCGTACGTGGCGGGCGCGAGCGGCACCGGGAGGCTCACGACCGGCGCGCTCTCCGTCTCGTACGACGCCGGGAAGACGTGGCAGCAGGTCGACCTCGCGAAGAAGGGCGACACCTGGAAGGGCCGGCTGAGCGTGCCGCGTGCCGCGAAGACCGTCTCGCTGCGGGCCTCGGTCCGCGACGACAAGGGCGGCTCGGCGACGCAGGTCCTCACGGACGCCCTGAACGTGAAGTGAGACCCCCGGGGGTGGGCGCGCGGCGGCCACCCCCGGGGCGCAACGCGGCGGCGCCGCCTCCCCGTGGGACCGGGGGAGACGGCGCCGCGCTGTGCCTGGTGGCCGACGTCAGACGAGCCAGCCCACGACGTGGACGAGGCCGGCGAGGATGTCGGTGAGGAAGTTCATCGTGTTACTGCCTTCTCTTTCGGTACTGCCTTGGGACTGTCGGACCCCTGTGGATCAGGGGCCCTTGGGACACGAACTCCCCGGTGCGCAAAGGGACATGTCCGCCGGGGACTTCGGCGCTCGCTCACGGTATGCATCCCGTCGCTCGCGCCCCGTAAGCATCCGACGTACCGGTAGCCCGAGGCAACTTGAACGGGATTGATCACCTTTACGGGCGAGTGTCCGGCCCCGCGTTCGAATCGGTCCGACCTGGGCCCCCTAGGCCCCGGCGCGTGGCGGTCTGGAGCAGGCCCCACGTGAAGTCGACGAGGTACGGGACCGGGCCGCCGTCCTCGGGGACCTCGACCAGGAGCCGCGTCCGCGTCGGCGCCGTGCCCTCCAGCGGGCGCGCGGGCGGGAACGCGGCGGCGACCTCGTCCACCGTCGCGGCCCACGGGACGAGGTCGGCGGCGGTGCGCAGGACGGGCGCGGGGTGCCCCGGGGCCCGTACGAGCCACGCGTTCCAGGCCCGGCCGTCCGGGCCGAGCAGCACCTCGAAGCGCAGTCCGGGCCAGAGCGGGAGCGGCCAGCGCAGCGCCTCGCACTCCAGGTCGCCGAGGCGCACGCGGGCACGCGTCGCGGGCTCGCCGAGCGCGGCGCGGTAGCGGGCCGCCTCGCCCCGCCCGTACCGCCCGTGCGCGCTCGCCTGCCAGAGCCGGTTCGCCTCGCGCATCCGCGCGGCGTCCGCGCCCAGCTCGCGCCGCGCGCGCTCGACGAGCGCGGGGTGGAAGTCCTGCATCCGGCGCAGCAGGACGAGGGTGAGGTCGAGGGGGGTGAAGGACGCCATGGGTCTCAGTCCTCCCGCGCGGCGTCCTCGCCGAGCATCCGGCGCAACAGCCCCCGCAGCACGAGCCGCTCCTCGCGGCTCAGGTCCGCGAGCGGCTCGCGGGCGAAGTCGAGGCCGTCGCGCAGGCTGCGCGCGAGGCGCAGGCCCTCGTCCGTCGACGCGGCGAGCTTGACGCGGCGGTCGTCGGGGTCGGCGCGGCGCTCGACGAGGCCGCGCGTCTCCAGGCGGTCGATGATCCCCGTCACGTTCGACGGCTCGCACTTCAGCGTCCTCGCGAGGCGGCGCATGGGGAGCGGTCCGAGGGACAGGAGACTCAGCACGCGGGCCTGCGCCCCCGTGAGCGCGTGCGCCGCGGCGGCCCGCTCGTACTCCGCGTGGTAGCGCCCGACGACCGCGCCGATGAGCTGGACGACCTCCAGCGTGAGGGGGTCGCGCGGGGCGGTGGCGGGGGGTGTCATGCCTTCATCGTACCGAGGTGCTTGACATGCTGAAATGTTCATGCGCATGTTTGTTTCAGCTCATGAAACAAATCCCCCGCAGGAGGCACCCCGCATGACCACCCTTCCCGAGTCCGGCCGCGCCTGGCACCTCGTCCGCCGCCCGCAGGGCTGGCCGGTGCCCGAGGACTTCGCGCTGCGCGAGGCCCCCGTACCGGCTCCCGCCGAGGGCCGGGTGCTCGTGCGCAACCTGTACTTCTCGGTCGACCCGTACATGCGCGGGCGCATGAACGACGTGAAGTCCTACACGCCGCCCTTCGCGCTCGACGAGCCCATGACCGGCGGCGCGATCGGCCAGGTCGTCGCCTCGGAGGCGGAGGGCTTCGCCGAGGGCGACTACGTGCTGCACTTCGCCGGCTGGCGCGAGTACGCCTCCGTCCCGGCCCAGCACGCCACGAAGGTCGACCCGGACGCCGCGCCGCTCTCCGCGTACCTCGGCGTCCTCGGCATGACGGGCCTGACGGCCTACGCCGGGCTCCTGCGCGTCGCCGCCTTCAAGGAGGGCGACGCGGTCTTCGTCTCCGGCGCGGCGGGCGCGGTCGGCAGCGAGGTCGGGCAGATCGCGAAGCTCAAGGGGGCCTCGCGCGTCATCGGCTCGGCGGGCTCGGACGAGAAGGTCGCCTGGCTCGTCGACGAACTCGGCTTCGACGCCGCCTTCAACTACAAGAACGGCCCCGTCGCCGAACAGCTCAAGCAGGCGGCCCCCGACGGCATCGACGTCTACTTCGACAACGTCGGCGCCGAGCACCTCGAAGCGGCGATCAGCCGCGCCAACGTGCACGCGCGCTTCGCGATCTGCGGCATGATCGCGCAGTACAACGTCACCGAGCCCCCGGCGGCCCCGCGCAACCTCGCGCAGGTCATCGGCAAGCGCATCCGCCTGGAGGGCATGCTCGTGCAGGACCACGCCGATCTCCAGGGCGAGTTCGTCAAGGAGGTCTCCGCCTGGGTCCGTGACGGCAGCCTCACGTACCGCGAGACCTTCGCCGACGGCATCGACAACGGCGTCGAGGCGTTCCTCGGCCTGCTGCGCGGCGAGAACACGGGGAAGATGATCGTCGACCTGACGTGAGGCGCCCCCGGTGCCGAGCACCGGGCGGGGACGGGTGCCGGGCGGGGCGGGCGCCCGGCCGGGCGGGGGCGGGTGAGCGATCGCCCGCCCCCGCCTCGCTTGCGGCTGACGTGCTCACGCCCGGTAGGGTCCGTCCATGCGTGAACTCGCCCTCGGATTCCGGTATCTGCTCGAAGGCCAGCGCTGGGTCGGCCGGCACGGCAAGCGGTACGGCGTGGCCCTGCTCCCCGGGCTCATCACGCTCGTCCTGTACGCGGCCGTGCTCGTCGCGCTCGCGTTGTGGGGCGGTGATCTCGTCGCGTGGGCCACGTCGTTCGCCGACGACTGGGAATCCCCGTGGCAGGGACTGTTCCGGGGCGCGCTCACCGTCGTGCTCTTCGCGCTCGTGCTCCTCGGCTGCGTGCTGAGCTTCACCGCCGTCACGCTCGTCGTCGGGCAGCCGTTCTACGACGCGCTCTCCGAGGAGGTCGACCGCGAGATCGACGGCTTCCCGACCGAGTCCGGGCTCTCCCTGGGGCGCGAGATCTGGATCTCCGTGCGGGACGGCGTCCGCGTCCTCGTGCGCGCCGCGATCTGGGGCGTGTGCCTCTTCGCCGCCGGGTTCCTGCCCTTCGTCGGGCAGACGGTCGTCCCCGTGATCGGCTTCTTCGTCACCGGGTTCTTCCTCGCCGAGGAACTCGCCTCGATCGCGCTCGCCCGCCGCCGCGTCGACCTGCGCGAACGGCTCGCACTGCTCCGCGACCGCAAGCGGCTGACCTGGGGCTTCGGTGTCCCGCTCGGTCTCGCCTTCCTCGTTCCCGTCGTCGCCGTCTTCCTCATGCCGGGGGCCGTCGCGGGCGCCACGCTGCTCGCGCGGGACCTGCGCGGGGAACCCCTGGAGGCGGCCCCGCGCGAGGAGAGCCCCGCCGTCGAGCCGCACTGATACAACTCCCCGGAGCGCCGCCGGGTTCCCGCTCCCGCTGTGATCCTTCCCCCGCCGCGCCAACTATCCGGAGGCCCCTCCGGTCGCGCATACTCCATGCTTGCCGCCCGGTACGGAACGCGGGCGGCCGGCACAGCGAAGGGCGGACACCCAGCATGACCACCACCACGGCGGCGGAATCCGGCACCTGGGCACTCGGCGGCGACCTCCCCGTTCACCGCATGGGCTTCGGCGCGATGCGGCTCACCGGCACCGCGCCCTTCCACCAAGGCGTCCCGCGCGACCGCGAGCAGTCGATCCGCGTCCTGCGCCGCGCCGTCGAACTCGGCGTCGACCACATCGACACGGCCGCCTTCTACTTCTCGCGGACCCGCTCCGCGAACGAGCTGATCAACGCCGCGCTCTCGCCCTACGCGGACCACCTCGTGATCGCGACGAAGGTCGGCCCCGTACGGAACGTGCGGGGCGAGTTCGCGGAGCCCGCGCGCCCCGACGAGCTGCGCGGCCACGTCGAGGAGAACCTGCGCCAGCTCGGGCGCGACCACATGGACCTCGTCTACCTGCGGCTCATGGGCCAGGACTCGCTCGCCGAGCACTTCGGCGCCCTCGCCGAACTGCGCGAGGCGGGTCTCGTGCGTCACCTCGGGATCTCGAACATCCAGCCCGCGCACCTGGAGGAGGCGCTGGGGATCGCGCCCGTGGCGGCCGTGCAGAACCCGTACGCGATCGACCGGCGCGACGACGAGACGCTCGCGCTCTGCGGGGAGCACGGGATCGCCTTCGTGCCGTTCTTCGCGGCGGCGAAACCCGGCCGCGAGGCGCAGGGCGGCGGCGAGGAGCACGCGGCGGTCCTCGACGTGGCGCGGGCGCACGGCGTCTCGGCGACGCAGGTGCGGCACGCGTGGGTGCTCGGGCGCGGCGACCATGTGCTCGCCATCGCGGGGACCGGGGACGTGGGGCACCTGGAGGAGAACGTGGCGGCCGGGGCACTGCGGCTGACGGAGGACGAGGTGCGGAGGCTCGACGCGGTGGCGGGCTGAGGACTCAGGTCTTCGGGCGCTCCGCGACCGCCCCCTCCAGCAGGTGCAGGAAGTCGCGGAACGCCGCGCTCATGTCGACGGCCTCCGGGTCCAGGAGCCACTGGTACTGGAGGCCGTCCATGACCGCGACCATGAGGGTCCCGGCCTGCTCCGGCGTCAGGCCGCTCGGCAGCCGCTCGCCGTAGGCCGTGCGCAGCACCGAGGCCATGTTGCCCCGCACCACCACGTAGCGCCGCGTGAAGAAGTCCCGCGCCGGGTGCGCCTCCGTCACGCTCTCGCCGAGCAGCGCGCTGAAGGTCTGCACGACCCCGGGGCGCATCGCGTTGTAGTCCACGAGCGAGGAGAGCAGGTCCAGGCGCCAGGAGTCGCCCGGGATCGCGTCCCACTGGTCCCGCTCCGCGAGCAGCGCCACGAGCAGCGCCTCCTTCGTCGGGAAGTAGTGCAGCAGCCCCTGCTGCGTCAGCCCCACGCGCTCCGCGACCGCGCCCAGCGTCGCGCCCCGGTAGCCGCGTTCCGCGATCACCTCCAGCGTCGCCCGCAGGATCTCCGCGCGCCGCTCCTCGCCCTTGGCCCTGACCATCCGCCGTGCACCCCTCTCGCCCGCCGCGCCGCTCCGGCCGGCCCGGGAACCCCGCCCGGCCCGTGACCGGCCCGGGAACCCCCGCTCCAGCAGGACCGTACGGCATCGCTATGTCACGTAAAAATAACGTCCCCTACCGGACTACAGGTCGGCGGGTGCAAGATGAGTGCGCGCTCCCACCCAGCCGGGGGCGTGGCCCCCGCAGCCGGCAGACAGCGACCACGAGGAGTACGGCCGTGACAGGTGCGTCCACCCCACCCGAGCCCCAGGTCACCCCTGAGCGGCACGCCGCCCACGAGGCCGCGGTCGAGACCGCCCTCGCGCGGCTCGACCTCGACACGAAGACCCGGCTGCTCGCCGGGCAGGACTTCTGGTCGCTGCCCGCGATCCCGGAGATCGGCCTCGACTCGCTCGTCGTCTCGGACGGCCCCATCGGCGTGCGCGGTGTGCGCTCCACGAGCGAGGACCCCTCGCTCGCGCTGCCGTCCCCGACCGCGCTCGGCGCCACCTGGTCGCCCGAGATCGCCGTCCGCGCCGGGCAGGTGCTCGCGCAGGAGGCCCGCCGCAAGGGCGTCCACGTCCTGCTCGCGCCCACGGTCAACCTGCACCGCTCCCCGCTCGGGGGCCGCCACTTCGAGGCGTACAGCGAGGACCCGTACCTCACCGGCGCGATCGGCACCGGCTACGTGCGCGGCGTGCAGTCCGGCGGCGTCGGCACGACCACCAAGCACTTCGTCGGCAACGACGCGGAGACCGACCGCTTCACCGTCGACAACCGCATCGCCCCGCGCCCCCTGCGCGAGCTGTACCTCGCCCCCTTCGAGGCCATCGTCGCGCACGCCCGCCCCTGGGGCATCATGACCGCGTACAACACGGTCAACGGCACGACGATGACCGCGCACCACCACCTCGTCAACGAGATCCTGCGCGGCGAGTGGGGCTTCGACGGCGTCAACGTCTCCGACTGGACCGCCGCGCGCGACACCGTCGCCGACGCCAACGGCGGACTCGACCTCGCGATGCCGGGCCCGAAGACCGTCTACGGCGAGAACCTGGCCGCCGCCGTGCGCGCGGGCGACGTCGAGGAGAGCGTCGTCGACGCCGCCGTGCGCCGCGTCCTCCTCCTCGCCGCGCGTACGGGCGCGCTCAAGACCACCGAGCCCGTCGTCCCCGCCGCCGCGCTCCCCGCGGAGATCGACGGCGAGGCGTTCGCCCGCGAACTCGCGACGCGCTCCTTCGTCCTCGTCCGCAACGACGTGCGCGAGGGCGCCCCCGCGCTCCCGCTCGCCCCCGGCACCCGCGTCGCCCTCAGCGGCGCCGCGGCCCGCGAGGCCCGCGTCCTCGGCGGCGGCTCCGCGACGGTCTTCCCCGCCCACGTCGTCGCGCCGCTCGACGGGCTGCGCGCCGCGCTCCCCGAGGGCACCCTCTCGTACGAGGTCGGGGCCGACCCGAACAACGAACTCGACGTCGCCGGCCAGGGCTTCGCGCTGCGCGCCGTGTGCCGCGACGAAGCGGGCGAGATCCTCGCGAGCGTCCCGCTCGCGGGCGGGCACATCCAGTGGATGGGCAGCGACCTCCCGGACGGCGTCACGTACGACACCCTGCACTCCATCGAGGTCACCGGCACCTTCACGCCGCGCGAGAGCGGCGAGCACGTCTTCGGCACGCGCGGCATCGGCGGCTTCAAGGTCGTCATCGCCGGTCGCGAACTCTTCGAGGGCTCCGTCGAGATGGGCGCGGCCACCGACCCCTTCGAGGCGTTCTTCGGCCAGCCCACCGAGCGCGGGCGCCTGGAGCTGACCGCGGACGAGCCCGTCGAGCTGAGCGTCTTCCACACCGTCGCCAAGCCCGAGGGCCTGCCCATCCAGGCGGTCGGCTTCACCGTCCTGCACCAGAACCCCGTGCACGACCCCGACGAGCTGATCGCCCGCGCCGCCGAGGCCGCGCGCGGGGCCGAGACCGCCGTCGTGGTCGTCGCGACGACCGAGCGCGTCGAGTCCGAGGGCTTCGACCGCGCCGATCTCAAGCTGCCGGGCCGTCAGGACGACCTCGTCCGCGCGGTCGCCGCCGCCAACCCGCGCACCGTCGTCGTCGTCAACGCGGGCTCGCCCGTCGAGATGCCGTGGCGCGACGACGTCGCCGCCGTGCTCCTGAGCTGGTTCCCCGGTCAGGAGGGCGGCGCCGCGCTCGCCGACGTCCTCACCGGTGCCGCCGAGCCCGGCGGGCGCCTGCCCACCACGTGGCCGGCCGTCCTGGAGGACGCCCCCGTCGTCAACACGACCCCGACGGACGGGAAGCTGGAGTACACCGAGGGCGTGCTCATCGGCTACCGCGCCTGGGAGCAGGCGGGCCGCACCCCCGCGTACCCCTTCGGGCACGGTCTCGGCTACACCGACTGGACGTACGAGTCCGTCACCGTCGAGCCCGCCGCCGAGGACGGACTCACCGTCACCGTCCGCGTCCGCAACAGCGGCAGCCGCGCGGGCCGCGAGACCGTGCAGGTCTACCTCGCCCCCGCCGAGCCCGGCACGACGCCGGGGACCGAGCGCCCCGCGCGCTGGCTCGCGGGCTTCGCGCAGGTCGAGGCGGCCCCCGGCGAGAGCGCCGAGGCCGTTGTGCGGGTCGCGCGCCGCGCCTTCGAGATCTGGGACGAGGCGCGGGACGCGTGGCACCTCGTACCGGGGGACTACGGCGTCGAGGCCGGACGGAGCGTGCGGGACCTGCGGGTCGCCGCGGCCGTACGGAAGGGCTGACGCGCGGGGCCGGACACGGACCGGCCGCCCCCGGGAGTGCCTGACCACTCCCGGGGGCGGCCCCCTGTCGCGCTTCGCGAGGGGCCCTCCGTCGCCGGACGGGCCGAATTTCCACGGACGGCAGGAAGATTCCAGCCTCTCCGGAGACGGAGGAGCGGGGTCCGGGGCGGAGCCCCGTTCCTGTGGACGGCGTGCGCGCGGCGCTACCGCTTCGCCGAGATCCGCTCGTACGCGATCCGCGCGAGCGTCGCCTGGCCCTCGCGGCTCGGGTGGAACCAGTCCCAGCGGCTCAGCTGGCCCGCCGTGAAACGGGTCGCGTTCGCCGCGCCGCCGTCGTCCCGGCACAGCTTGTCCTTCGCGCAGATCTCCCGGACGGCCTTGTTGTACTCGGTGACGCGCTGCTCGACCTTGTCCCTGCGCTCCGTCGCCGCCTTGTCCAGCGCGTCCGGGTCGCTCAGCATCGACGGGCAGATGCCGAGCTTCCACACCTCCTTGCCGAGGTCGCTCGTGCGCCCCAGCTCCCACAGCCGCTTGAGGTCCGGGATGCTGGAGAAGTACACCCGGGCCCCCGGCGCCTGCTCGCGCAGCACGTCGAGCGCCTTCTCGACGTCCTCGCGGTACTCCTTCACGGGAGTCATCGCGTCCACGCTGGAGCGGCACGCGTCGTTCGCGCCGATCAGGACCGTCACCAGGTCGGGATCGTGCGCCGCCGCCGCCTTCATCTGCTCGGGCAGCGCCTCGACCCGCGCCCCCGACTTCGCGAGGTTCCACGCGTGGTCCTCGACGTCCTTCCCGCCGAGCAGCCGCCGCGCCAGCGAGTCGACGTCCTTCTCGGTCCCCGTCGACCAGGACACGGCGGGGCAGTCGGCGAGCACGGAGCAGGCGTCGAAACCACGGGTGATCGAGTCGCCCACGGCCGCCACCGACGAGGGCGTACGGTCCCAGCCCGTCGCCGCCGGGGTGCTCGCGACCTCGCCGGGCGGCCCCGGCCGACCCGAGGAACCCGAGCAGGCGGGCAGCAGGGCGAGCAGGGCGGCCGTGCCCGCGCCCGCGAGGACGCGGCCCGTGCGGCGGCCGGTACGGGGGAGCGCCGTACGCGGACCGGGGAGCGCCCCACCCGCGTGGGGGAGCGCGCGGCGTGCGCGGGGGAGCGCGCGCAGGACTCGTACCGCCGTGACCACCTGCCGCATACGCGGGCTCCTTCCTTCGGCACACCGGACCCGGGGGCGTGCGCCCCGGCGCCTCGCGGGGCGCCCTGGCGGGTGAAAGCCGGGTGCTCGTAGCGCTGAGGTCGACGGTACGTCACACCGGGGGCGTTCCCGCAGGGTAGTTTTGCCCGAGGCGGCGCATGTCACGCCCCGACGGGTTCCGGCGGGGCCGACACGGCGACCGCCCCGGCCCGGTGACGGCCCGCTGTCCCCGGTCGGCTACATTGCATCACGTCACTTCTGTCCCATTTGGGAAGAATGCTCGGCACGGGCGCGAGGGGTCCTGGCACCTCGTCCCCCACAGGAGGTACCGGTGACGACGACACGTGGAGTCCTGTACGTGCACTCCGCACCGCGCGCGCTGTGCCCGCACGTCGAATGGGCCGTGGCGAACGTGCTCGGGGTGCGGGTCAGTCTGGACTGGATCAGACAGCCCGCCGCGCCCGGCACCTGGCGCGCCGAGTTCTCCTGGCAGGCCGAGACCGGCACCGCCTCCAAACTCGCCTCCGCGCTGCGGGGCTGGCAGCTCCTGCGCTTCGAGGTGACCTCCGAGCCCACCCCGGGCGTCGAGGGCGAGCGGTACAGCGCGACGCCCGAACTCGGGATCTTCCACGCGGTCACCGGCGTGCACGGGGACATCCTCATCCCGGAGGACCGGTTGCGGGCCGCCGTGGCGCGGGCGGGGGCCGGGGAGAGCGTGCTCGCCGACGAGGTCCACAAGCTGCTCGGGAAGCCGTGGGACGACGAGCTGGAACCCTTCCGCTACGCGGGGGAGGGGGCTCCCGTGCGGTGGCTCCACCAGGTCGTGTGACCCCGGGCCGGGGGCTCTCCGCGGGGCTCCGCCCCGCACCCCGGTGACGGGGCTCCGCCCCGCGCCCCGCTCCTCAAGCGCCGGAGGGGCTTGATTTTCACGCTGAGGGGGCTGCCGTGTGGTGGCTTTGTCAGGTGGTGTGGTTGCGCCTCGTGCCCGGCTCCTCAAGCGCCGGAGGGGCTTGGTTTTTACGGCGCCGGAGGGGCTTGGGTTTCGCGCTGAGGGGGCTGCCGTGTGGTGGCTTCGCCCCGTGCCCCGCTCCTCAAGCGGCGTAAGGCTTGATTTTCACGCATGCGAGGGGGCCCGCACCTTCCGGTGCGGGCCCCCTTTTCACGCGTGTCACACGCTCCGGAACGCCAGGACCACGTTGTGGCCGCCGAAGCCGAAGGAGTCGTTGAGGGCCACGATGGGGCCCTCCGCCGGGAGGGCGCGGGGCTCGTCGCGGATGATGTCCGCGCCGATCTCCGGGTCCAGCTCGGTGACGTTGATCGTCGGCGGGGCCGTCCGGTTCTTCACCGTGAGGATCGTCGCGACGGACTCGACGCCGCCCGCGCCCCCGAGGAGGTGGCCGGTCATCGACTTGGTCGAGGAGATCGCGACGTGGTCCAGCTCGGGGCCGAAGACCTTCGAGAGGGCCTTGATCTCGCCGACGTCGCCCAGCGGCGTCGACGTCGCGTGCGCGTTGGCGTACACGATCTCGGCGGGGTCGAGCCCGGTCGATGCGAGCAGGTTCTCCAGGGCGCGGGAGATGCCCTCGCCGGAGGGCTCCGGGGCCGTGATGTGGTGGCTGTCGGCCGAGACGCCCTGGCCCAGCGCCTCCGCGTAGACCGTGGCACCGCGCTTCGCGGCGTGCTCGGCGGACTCCAGGACCACGACACCGGCACCCTCGCCGAGCACGAAGCCGTCACGGGCCGTGTCGAAGGGGCGCGAGGCGCCCTCGGGGTCCTCGTTGTTCTTGGACATCGCCATCATGTTGGCGAAGGCGGCGATGGGCAGCGGGTGGATCGCCGCCTCGGTGCCGCCCGCGACGACGACGTCGGCACGGCCCGTACGGATCATCTCGATCCCGTAGCCGATCGCCTCGGCGCCCGAGGCACAGGCGGAGACGGGGGTGTGGACCCCGGCGCGGGCGTTGATGGCGAGACCCACGTTGGCGGCGGGCCCGTTGGGCATGAGCATCGGCACGGTGTGCGGGGAGACGCGGCGTACGCCCTTCTCCTTCAGCACGTCGTACTGGTCCAGGAGGGTCGTCACGCCGCCGATGCCGGAGGCGATCACGGCGCCGAGGCGGTCGGGGTCGACAGAGGCGTCCTCACCGGCCTTGGCGGTGAAACCGGCGTCCTTCCACGCCTCGTCGGCCGCGATCAGCGCGAACTGGGCCGAGCGGTCCAGTTTCCGCGCCTGCGGGCGCGGCAGGATCTCGCCGGGCTCGACGAGGATGCGGGCGGCGATCTTGACCGGCAGCTGCTCGGCCCACTCCTCGGTGAGGGCGCGGACGCCGGAGCGGCCGGCGAGCAGGCCGTCCCAGGTCGACTTCGCGTCGCCACCCAGCGGTGTGGTTGCGCCGATACCGGTGACGACCACGGTGCGATTGGTCGGGCTCACAGGAATTCCTTCTCCACGGATACGAGGGATTGCGGCGCCACCGCCGGGCGGCGGCAGTCACACAGGGCGGGCCAGCGCGGCACGAGGGTGCGTGGCGCGATGCCCCGGGCGCCGAGCGACCGGCCCCGGTCCCGGCCCGCGCCGGGGGGCGCGGGCCGGGACCGGAGCACAGGATCAGCTCTGGTGCTTGAGGATGTAATCGGCGGCGTCGCCGACGGTCTTGAGGTTCTTGACGTCGTCGTCGGGGATCTTGACGTCGAAGCGCTCCTCGGCGGCGACGACGACCTCGACCATGGACAGCGAGTCGACGTCCAGGTCATCGGTGAAGGACTTGTCCAGCTGGACGTCCTCGACCGGGATACCGGCGATCTCGTTCACGATCTCGGCGAGACCGGCGACGATCTCTTCCTGAGTGGCGGCCATGTCGGCGCTCCATTCGTTGAGGGGAATTGTTACGGGGATTCCAGCGGTGGCGCCCCTCCGGCCGGCCCGTGTCGCGCTCCGTCGCCCTGGTTGAGCAGCGGGAACACGCGCGGACGCGGCCGGACGAGGTGCCTAGGGGAGGGTAACGACCGTCGCGGCGAACACGAGACCCGCCCCGAAGCCGATGAGAAGCGCGGTGTCGCCGCTCTTCGCCTGGCCGGTCGCCAGCATCCGCTCCATCGCGAGCGGAATGGAGGCGGCCGAGGTGTTGCCGGTGGTCGCGACATCGCGTGCGACCTGGACGTGCTCCGGCAGCTTCAGGGTCTTCACCATCGAGTCGATGATCCGCATATTGGCCTGGTGCGGGATGAAGACGTCCAGGTCCTCCGGGGTGATCCCGGCGGCGTCCAGCGCCTGCTGGGCGACCTTCGCCATCTCGAAGACGGCCCAGCGGAAGACCGCCTGACCCTCCTGGGTGATGGCCGGGAACCGCGCGACCTCGCCGGAACGGTAGTCCGTCCACGGCACGGTCTGCTTGATGACCTCGGCCTTGTCGCCCTCGGAGCCCCAGACGGTCGGGCCTATCGCGACCTCCTGCGAGGGCCCCACGACGACCGCGCCCGCACCGTCGCCGAAGAGGAAGGCCGTCGCGCGGTCCTCCAGGTCGGTGAGGTCCGAGAGCCGCTCCACGCCGAGGACGAGCACGTACTCCGCGCTGCCCTCGACGACCATGCCCTTGGCCAGCGTGAGCCCGTAGCCGAAACCGGCGCAGCCCGCCGAGATGTCGAAGGCGGCGGGCTTGCCGCAGCCGAGCTTGTCGGCGATCTCCGTGGCGACGGCCGGGGTCTGCTTGAAGTGCGAGACGGTCGAGACGACGACCGCGCCGATCTGCTCGGGCGCGATACCGGCGTCGGCGAGGGCCTTGCCGCCCGCCTCCACCGACATCGCGGTCACCGTCTCGTCGGGGCCCGCCCAGTGCCGGCTCTCGATGCCCGAGCGCGAACGAATCCACTCGTCCGAGGAGTCGATCGTCTCCAGGATGACGTCATTGGGGACGACGCGGTCGGGCCGGTAGCCGCCGACGCCCAGGATGCGCGCGTACGGGGCACCCTTGGCGGGCTTTATCTTCGACATCTGACGGGGCTCCTCGTCGTCCGGGCGGTGCGGGGCGGGCGGTGCGGGGTTCGGGCCGCGGGGGCGGGCTTCGGGGGTCAGGCGGAGTGCTCCGCGACGAGCGCGCGGGCCGCATCGAGGTCCTCGGGGGACTTCAGTGCGAGCGTCGCGACACCCGGCAGGGCGCGCTTGGCGAGACCGGTGAGCGTGCCACCGGGGCAGACCTCGATCAGGGCGCTCGCGCCCTGCTCCTTGAACGTCTCCATGCACAGGTCCCAGCGGACCGGGTTGGCGACCTGGCCCACGAGCCGGTCGAGCACCTCGCCGCCGGTCGCGACGACGGCGCCGTCCTTGTTCGACACGTACGCGTACGCCGGGTCCGACGGGCTCAGTCCGGCCGCGGCCTTCGCGAGCACGCCGACCGCCGGGGCCATGTGCGCGGTGTGGAAGGCGCCCGCGACCTGGAGCGGCACGACACGGCGTACGCCCTCGGGCTTGTCCTCGGCGAGCGCCGCGAGCTGCGCGGCCGTCCCCGCGGCGACGACCTGGCCGCCGCCGTTGACGTTCGCCGGGGTCAGGCCCAGCTTCTCCAGGTGCGGCGCGACCGTGGCGAGGTCCCCGCCGAGCAGCGCGGCCATGCCCGTCTCGGTGACGGCGGCGGCCTCGGCCATCGCGAGCCCCCGGGTCCGTACGAGCGCGAGCGCCGCCTCGGAGTCGAGGACCCCGGCGAAGGCGGCGGCCGTCAGCTCACCGACGCTGTGCCCGGCGACGGCGCCGGGGCGCAGCGCGCCGAGCACGGGGGCTCCCCGGTCCTCCAGGGTGCCGGCGAGCGCGGCGGCCGAGAGCAGCCCGGCGGCCACCAGCAGCGGCTGGGCGACCGCGGTGTCCCGGATCGCGTCGGCGTCGGCCCGCGTCCCGTAGTGGACGAGGTCGAGTCCGATCGTCTCGGACCAGCCCGCGAGCCGCTCGGACGCGCCGGGCAGTTCGAGCCAAGGGGTCAGGAAGCCGGGCGTCTGGGCGCCCTGGCCGGGAGCGACAAGTACAAGCACGCTCACACTCTCTCTTGTGAAGGGGCCGGTCCACCGGTGGGGACAGGGACGAATAACCGACAGGGTAATTGTCGGGATCGTACAAAAGCCTAGGATCGCTGCTCGGCCGCGGCCAGGCGCCCCAGGATCAGCGCGATGCGCAGCGTGAACGCGGAGCGTACATCCGAGGGTGACCAGCCGGTGACGTCAGTCACACGTCGGAGCCGGTAGCGCACGGTGTTCGGGTGCACGAAGAGCATCCGCGCGGCCCCCTCCAGGCTGCTCGCCTGCTCCAGGTAGACGCTCAGCGTCTCCAGGAGCGCCGAGCCCGCCTCCTGAAGTGGTCTGTAGATCTCCTCCACCAGCTGGTCGCGCGCGGCGGGGTCCGAGGCCATCGCGCGCTCGGGGAGCAGGTCGTCCGCGAGCACCGGGCGCGGGGCGTCCTGCCACGCCGCCGAGGCGCGCAGCCCGGCCGCGGCGGCCGCCGCCGAGCGGGTCGCGGCGAGCAGGTCGGGGACCACGGGCCCGGCGACGACGGGACCCGCCGCGTACGGGCCGATCAGGGATTTCGCGACCGCGAGCGGGTTGTCGCTGCCGCCCGCGATGACGACGAGGCGGCTGCCGAGCACCCCGGTGAGGACCTGGAGCTTCGCGTGCCTGGCGGCGCGCCGGATCGCCTCGACGGTCAGTTCGCTGTCCCCGTCGGGCGCGGTGCCGAGCAGGACGCACACGTACTCGGGCGCGTTCCAGCCGAGCGCGGCGGCCCGCGACACGGTGCCCTCGTCGGCCTCGCCGGAGAGCACCGCGTTGACGACCAGGGACTCCAGGCGCGCGTCCCAGGCGCCCCGTGCCTCGGCGGCCTGCGCGTAGACCTGCGCGGTCGCGAAGGCGATCTCGCGGGCGTAGCGCAGCAGCGCCTCGCGCAGGACCGCCTCGTCGCCCGGCGCGGCCACGTCGTCGATCGCGCTCTCCATGACCTCGATCGTCGTGCGGACCATCTCGACGGTCTGCCGCAGCGTGACCGCCCGGGTCAGCTCGCGCGGCGCGGTCCCGAAGACGTCCGTGGAGATCGCCTGCGGGGCCTCCGGGTGCCGGAACCACTCCGTGAAGGCCGCGATCCCCGCCTGCGCCACGAGCCCGATCCACGAGCGGTGCTCGGGGGGCATCGCCCGGTACCAGGGCAGCGTCTCGTCCATCCGCTGGATGGCGCGGGCGGCGAGCCGTCCCGAGGAGTGCTCCAGCCGCTTGAGGGTCGCCGCGTGCGGGTGCGCGGGGGCCGGGGAGGCGGGCGAGGCGGCGGGGCGGGATACGGAGTCGGGCACGGGTCCAAGACTGCCTTATCGCGTCGCCGAACGGGGCGGCCGGGGTCCGTCACGTGCCGCACGCGCCACGTCACGCTGTGTGCCGCCGCTACGGTGGGCGCCGTGATCGACGTACGACGCGGCGCTGACCGCTACCCGGGCGGGGAACCCGATGCGGGCATCACGACCCGGCACGCCTTCTCCTTCGGCCCGCACTACGACCCGGACAACCTGCGCCTCGGCCCGCTCACCGCCTGCAACGAGGAGCACCTCGCACCGGGCGCGGGCTTCGCCGAGCACCGCCACAGCGACACCGAACTCCTCACCTGGGTGGTCTCCGGGGAGCTGCGCCACCGCGACGCGGAGGGCCGCTCCACCGTCGTGCGCCCCGGCGATCTCCAGCACCTCGGCGCGGGCTCCGGCGTCCACCACGTCGAGCGCAACGACGGCGCGGAACCCCTCGTCTTCCTGCAGTTCTGGCTCGCCGCCCGCACCCCCGCCCTCACCCCCCGCTACACCCTCGTCCGCTCCCTCGCGGGCCCGTACGAGGTCCCCGAGGCGGGCGCGGTGCTGCGCCTCGCCCGCCCGGCCCCGGGCGCCACGCTGCCGCTGCCCGCCGGGCCGTACGGGTACGTCCATGTCGTGCGCGGGGAGGCCGAGTTGGCGGGCGGGGAACGGCTCGCGGCGGGCGATGCGGTACGGGTGCGGGCCGGGGCGGACGTGCGGGGGGCCGTGCTGCGGGCGCGGACGGCGTGCGAGGTGCTGCTCCTCGCCCTGGCCGACCCCTTCGGGTAGGCCCGCTCAGGCGTCCCGCAGCTCCGCGAGCACCGCGTCCGTCAGCGGCGGCCACGCCTCGACCGCCCACGGGCCGAAGGCGCGGTCGGCGAGCGCGACGCACGCCGCGCCCGCCTCCGGGTCGACCCACAGGAAGGTCCCCGACTGCCCGAAGTGGCCGAAAGTGCGCGGTGAGGAGTGGGCGCCGGTCCAGTGCGGGGACTTGCCGTCGCGGATCTCGAAGCCGAGGCCCCAGTCGTTCGGCTTCTGCTGCCCGTAGCCGGGCAGGACGCCGTTGAGGCCGGGGAAGGCGACGCGCGTCGCCTCCGCGACGGTGCCCGCGTCGAGGAGGCGCGGGGCCTGGAGTTCGGCGGCGAACAGGAGCAGGTCGTCCACGGTCGAGTGGCCGTCCTTGGCGGGCGAGCCCTCCAGTGCCGTCGCGCGCATCCCGAGCGGCGCGAAGACGCCCTCGCGCAGGTACGCGGCGAAGGGGATGCCCGTCGCCCGCGCGACGTGCGCGCCGAGCGCCTCGAAACCGGCGTTGGAGTAGATGCGGCGCGTCCCGGGCGCGGCCTGGACGCGGTCCTCGTCGAACGCGAGGCCGCTCGTGTGGGCGAGGAGGTGGCGCACGGTCGCGCCCTCGGGCCCGGCGGGCTCGTCCAGCTCGATCGCCCCCTCCTCGTACGCGAGCAGGAAGCCGTACGCGGCGAGCGGCTTGGTCACGGACGCGAGCCAGAAGCGTTGGTCCGTGGGGCCGTGCCGCCCCACGACGGTTCCGTCGCCGCGGACGACTCCGGCGGCGGCGGCCGGGACGGGCCAGGCTTCGATCGACTTCAGGCTCTCCAGGCTCTCCATGCGGGCGAGTCTAGGCGGCGTTCCCAGGCCGTCGGCGAGCGCGTATTGCCTGGAGTGCGCTCAAGGGTTTTACGGTGGGTGCGGTCCGCCTCACCCGAAGGGACACCCATGACCCTCGCCCACCCCGTCGCCCCCTCAGGCCCGGTCAACGGCCGCGACCTGTGCCTCGCGAAGCTCGCCGACTACCCGCGCCCGGACGGCAGGGACCACTACACGATCAGCGAGGTCGTCACGCTCACCGGGCTCAGCGCCCACACCCTGCGCTGGTACGAGCGCATCGGCCTGCTCGAAGAGGTGGACCGCTCGCACACCGGGCAGCGCCGGTACAACAACCGCGACCTCGAATGGCTCTCGTTCGTCAACAAGCTGCGGCTGACGGGCATGTCGGTGGCGGACATGGTGCGGTACGGGGAACTGTCGCGGGCCGGGGAGCACACGGTCGCCGAGCGCAGGGAACTCCTGGAGGCGACGCGCGAGGAGGTCCGCTCGCGGATCGCGGCGCTCCAGGACACGCTCGGGGTTCTCGACCACAAGATCGGGATCTACTCCGCGAAGTCGTGACCGGCGTGGGCTCTCACAACTGCGCCAGCAGTTCCTTCTTCTTCGTCGTGAACTCCTCGTCCGTGAGCAGCCCCGCGAGGTGCAGTTCGCCGAGGTGGCGGATGCGTTCGGCGATGTCCGCCGGGTCGGAGCGGAGCGCGGCGACCGCTGACGCCGCCTCGCCCGTACCGCTCCTCGCCGCGCTGCTCCTGGTGGCGGCGAGGACGGCGGCGGCGAAGGGCAGGGACTCGTGCACGGGCCCGTACCCGAGGCCGAAGACGACGGCCGCCGGGTCGTGGTCGGCGGCGGGCCCCGTCCCGGTGCCGGGCGCCGGATGGCGGGGGAGCAGGCGCAGGTAGCCGTCGAGTATCTCGGGCGAGCGCCACTCGACGCCGCTCAGCGCGGCGACGGGGAAGGACTGATCGCCCGCCTTCCACTTCGCGCTCGTCGCCCCCGTGCGCGACCAGCGGAAGGAGACCACCGAGCCGTTGAAGCTCGCCTTGCCGTCGTACGCCTTGAACTGCTGCGGCCCCTCGGGCGCGTCGACGAGGAAGCTCTCGGCGGGCTCGGCGACGCCGGGGCCGAGGCGGTCGCGGATCTGCGCCGCGTGGAACTCGGCCAGTTCCTCGCGCTCGGCGGGCAGCACGAGGCGGTACGGGTCGCAGTTCTCCTTGAGCTGACCCGCCGCCGCCTCCATCAGCGGGTCGGCGCCCGCGCGCGGCACGGCGCGCAGCACGACGGTGCCGCGCCGCCCGGGGGCAAGCGTCACCGTGTCGATCGCCGCGAGCGGCACCCGGCGCTCCCCGAGTGCCTGGAGCAGCTTCGGCGTCCGGATGCCCCGTTCGTAGCGGATGAGCACGGAGTCCTCCGCGAACTCCCAGGTGGCATGGAAACCGGCCAATACATCACCCATACGGCTCATCGTATGCGGCACGCGCGTCTCCGTCCCCTCTCCTGCGGCCCACCGGTCCGCTTGACCGGCGCTTTTCTCCCGGGCCCCGACCTCTTGCTTCTCTCCCGTCCCGCCCGGTGTACGCGGTGGCGGGTACGGACGTTCCGTCTCCGCTCCGCCTTCCGGGCGGTGTGCCGCCGGTACGGGTACGGACGGGTCCGCCGCTCAGGCGCGGCTCGTACCCCGCTCGGGCACCCCCGTCCTGCACCCCGCGCCGCCCGGCGCGCAGCCGACGTCCCCGAAGTCCGCCGTGCCGATGTGCGCGAGATTGCGCAGGCTCGCCGTACCGGGCACGAAGTAGCCACCGTGCCCCACCGCGCCCGTCGAGGAGAAGACCCGCGCGCCGAAGTCCTTGCCGACGGGGTCGGCGCCGTGCCCGAGCGAGCCGAGCTCGACGTGCGGCACGTCCCTGATCCAGTCGCCCGCGTCCCGCGTCGCCCACACCCGCGCCCTCGTGCCGAGCCCGGCCGCGCTCGCGCTGCGCATCCCGGGGCTCCCGGCGACGGCGATGTCGGTGACCGTACGCGGCAGCCGGTCGGCCGCGACCCCGCACACCACGGAGCCGTAGCTGTGGCACACGAGCGCGATCTTCAGCCCGCCCGGCAGCCCCCGCACGAAGGCGTCGAGCCGCTCCGCGCCCTCCTGCGCGCGGCTCGCCGTCGCCGCCTCGATGCCGATCCCGCCGGGCGCCGTGTAGTCGGCCCAGGCGATCACGGCGGTACGGGCCCGGGGCGCCGCCGCCTGTTCGGCGGCGTAGAGCGAGCGGCCCATCCCGGAGGGCGCGGTGAAGGGCCGGTTGCCGCGCTCGAAGGTCATGAGCGCGGTGTCGACGCCCGGGACGACGACGGAGACGCGCCGCGCGTGCGCGAGGTCGCCGAAGACCTCCGCGGCGCGGCCCGAGCCGTTCGGGTCGAAGGCGAGGAAATCGCGGTCCGGGCGGAGCATCGACGTGTAGCGCGCCGCGCGGTCCGCGGCCTCCTCGCGGCCGTCCGGCGACAGGCGCGGGTCACGCGTGCGGCGCTCCTCGTGGTCGCGGGCCTGGGTGAGCGCGAGCCGGTTCGCGGCGTAGCGCAGCGTGAGGGGGGCGCCGTTCATGTTGCCCACGGCGAGCGGGTAGCGGTGCACGAGGTGCCGGCGCTGGGCGGGGCGCAGCGCGGCGAAGAACTCGCGCAGGCGCTCCGGCGGCGAGGCGGCGTCCGGCAGCGCGCGGTGGTCGACGCGCGCGTGGTTCCAGGCCCGTACCGACAACTGGAGCGGGCCGCCCGGGTCGTGCCGGGCCCTGACCGCGGTCCAGCCGGTCGTGGCGAGCATGACGAAGACGACCGCCACCGCGAGCAGCGCTCGCCAGGCGTTGAGTTGGGGGGACGAGTCGAAGGAAGTCACTGCGCCACACCCTAGGAGACGGCAAGTGCCGGAGGCCAAACCGGTGAGCCACATCACCCTGGCGCCCCCGGATGGGAGCCGATCGGCCCGCACCCGTCCGGGAAAGGGGCGCCGACCGGCCCTTTCGCCTTCCCGCCCGCCCCTCCCGGGTCCGGGCTGCCCCGTCCCCTCCCGGCTCAGGAGGGGACGGCCTCCCCGTCGGCGGGGCTGGTGCGGGCGGTGCCGGTGGCCGGCTCGGCTGTCGCGGACTGGCGCGGTACGAGCCCCGTGCGGTCGTCCGGCTCCGCGCACGTACCCGCCCCGCACACCCCGCCCGTGCCGCCGTCCTCCCCGCCCCACTGCCGGACCAGCGAGGGGGCCAGGTGGTCGAGGTGCTGGACGGCGAGGGCGCGCAGCGCCTCGGCGCTGCCGTCCTGGCCCGCGCCCCAGCGGTGCTCGGTGAGCCGCATCACGCCGCCGAAGGCCGCGACCACGACGCGGGGCCGCAGGTCCACCTCCGGGTCGACGCCCTCGCGCGCGGCGATCACGCGCGCCATCTCCTCCTCGCTCTCGCTCGCCCTGCGCAGCCGCGCGGCGAGCAGCGCGGGCGTCCTCGCCACGAGCCGGCAGGTCCGCAGATGCAGGTCCACGGGGACGGAGAGCCCGGCCACCTCCGGCAGCTCGCCCCAGGACTCCAGGACCGCGCGGCGCAGCGCGAGCACCGGCGACTCGCTTGCCGGGCGGGCGCGCAGGGCCTGGAGGAACCAGCGCTCGATGAGTTCCTGCGTCGCGAGGGCCACGTCCTCCTTGGTGGCGAAGTAGCGGAAGAAGGTACGGGTCGAGACCTCGGCGCGGGCGGCGATCTCGTCGACCGTCGTCCTCTCGTAGCCGCGTGCGGCGAAGAGTTCCAGCGCCGTGCGCAGGAGTCGTTCCCGGGTGCGCGTCTTCTTGCGCTCGCGCAGGCCGCCCCGCGCGCCACCCGCCCCGGGGCCCTGCCGCTGCTCCGTCACCTTGCTCCTCGCTCCCTCGCCCGGACCCCCGTACATGAGCTGGCGCTTTGTCCCCGGGCGGGGTCCTGTCAGTTACCGGCATATGAAATTGATTGTCAACTGTCATGCGGTGACAGTAATTTGACGCCCATGACTAGTCAGACCACCGTCGGACCGGAGGACGGGACGCCGCTCGCGCCCGTCGGCAAGGGAGCACGCGGCAGCCTGCGGGGCCGTCCTTGGCTGACCCTCTTCGGAGTTGCTATCGGCGTCATGATGGTCGCCCTTGACGGCACCATCGTGGCGATCGCCAACCCGGCCATCGCGGACGACCTGAACACGAGCCTCGCCGGGGTGCAGTGGATCACCAACGGCTACCTCCTGGCCCTCGCGGTGGCGCTCATCACGGCGGGCAAGCTCGGCGACCGCTTCGGCCACCGCCAGACCTTCCTGATAGGCGTGGCGGGCTTCGCGCTCGCCTCCGGGATCATCGGGCTCTCCTCCAGCGTCTCGCTCGTCGTCGCCTTCCGCGTCCTGCAGGGGCTCTTCGGCGCGCTCCTGATGCCGGCCGCGCTCGGCCTGCTCCGCGCGACCTTCCCCGCCGAGAAGCTGAACATGGCGATCGGCATCTGGGGCATGGTCATCGGCGCGTCCACGGCGGGCGGGCCCATCGTCGGCGGGCTGCTCGTCGAGCACGTCTCCTGGCAGTCCGTGTTCTTCGTCAACGTGCCGGTCGGCGTCGCCGCCCTCGTCCTCGGCCTCTTCATCCTCAAGGACCACCGCGCCGAGAACGCCCCGCGCTCCTTCGACGTCCCGGGCATCGTGCTGCTCTCCGGAGCCATGTGCTCCCTGATCTTCGCGATCATCAAAACGGGTGACGGCTGGAGCTGGAGCGACGGGCGCACGTGGGGGCTCCTCGGCCTCGCGGTCGTGTGCTTCGCCGCCTTCGCCTACTGGCAGACGCGGGCGAAGGAACCGCTCGTGCCGCTCGCCATGTTCCGCTCGGTCGCGCTCTCGGCGGGCACCGTGCTCATGGTGCTCATGGCGATCGCCTTCCTCGGCGGCATCTTCTTCGTCACCTTCTACCTCCAGGGCGTGCACCGGCTCAGCGCCGTCGACAGCGGCCTGCACCTGCTCCCGCTCACCGCCATGATGATCATCGCCTCGCCGATCGCCGGGGTGCTCATCACGCGCTTCGGGCCGCGCGTCCCGCTCGTCGGCGGGATGCTCGCCACGGCGGCCTCGATGTTCGGGCTCTCGACGCTGGAGGCGGACACGGGGACGGTCACGATGTCGCTGTGGTTCGCGCTCCTCGGCCTCGGCCTCGCCCCCGTCATGGTCGGCGCCACGGAGGTCATCGTCGGCAACGCGCCGCTCGAACTCTCCGGCGTCGCGGGCGGCCTCCAGCAGTCGGCGATGCAGGTCGGCGGCGCGCTCGGCACGGCCGTGCTCGGCGCGGTGATGGCCGCGCGCGTCAACAAGGACCTCCCGGGCAACTGGACGGACGCGGGCCTGCCGAAGCTCCGGGGCGCGCAGCTCGACCAGGCGTCCCAGGCCGTCCAGCTCGGCGTCCCGCCCGTGCCGCCGCACACCCCGAAGGAGGTCGCGGCGCAGATCACGACGGTCGCCCACGACACCTTCATGTCCGGCATGGGCCTCGCCTGCACCGTCGCCGGGATCGTCGCCCTCGTCGCGGCGGCCGTCGCGACGCTCACGAAGCGCGGCGACAACGCGGCGGAGGGCGCGGGCGCCGCGCACATCTGACCCGCCCGCCACGTCAACGAAGGGCCCCACCGACTCACTCGGTGGGGCCCTTCGCGCTGTCCCGGGACCTTTTCCCCTATCAGTGCGGTCCCGCTCGTGGCGGCTTCCGCGGCGGCGGCGAGGCGGCCCAGAGTGCGCGTCAGAACCGGCGCCCATTGAAAGGACCGCGCCCCCATGCGTACGACCCTCACCACGCTCGCCTG
This sequence comes from Streptomyces sp. Tu6071, assembly GCF_000213055.1. Lineage (NCBI taxonomy): Bacteria > Bacillati > Actinomycetota > Actinomycetes > Kitasatosporales > Streptomycetaceae > Streptomyces > Streptomyces sp. Tu6071. Next base: position 5,634,452 of record NZ_CM001165.1, read on the forward strand.
CGCCCTCGCCCTCGGCGCGACCCTCCTCACCCCGGCCGAGGCGGCTGCCCCGGCACGCACGGGGGCCGGCTCCTCCGGCGCGTGCGGCCGGGGCGAGCTGTGCCTGTGGCCCGGCACGGGGTACGGGGGCCGCCGCACCGTCCACGAACTCTCCGGCACCGACATCGAGAGCTGCGTCCCGCTGAGCGGCAGAGCGGGAGCCCTCTCCCTGGCCAACCGCACGGGGCGGCCGGTCACGACGTACCAGTCCGCGGAGTGCGGCGAGACGGGGGAGTTCGAGACGTACCCCGGCGGCGGCACGTGGCTCCCCGAATCCCCTTACAAGGTGCGGGCATTCAAGATCTGGGAGAGGTGACCGGGTCATCAATGGAGCCCTCCGGGGGTTCCCCCGGCCGCGAAGGCCGGGGGAGTTCGAGGGGCGGAGCCCCGGGAGGCCGGCCCCGCCGGAGAAGCTACGCGTCGCCCCCGGCAGCACCGGGGTCCGCCGCCGCCACGTCGAGCAACTGGTACCGGTCGATCGCCCGCCGCAGCACCCCGTGTTCGAGGGCGCCGTCCCGCACCAGCTCCGTCAGCACCCCCAGCACGATCGACGGCGCGTCGATGTGGAAGAACCGCCGCGCGGCGCCCCGCGTGTCGGCGAAGCCGAACCCGTCGGCCCCCAGCGAGCCGTACCGGCCCGGCACCCACCGCGCGATCTGGTCGGGGACGCTCCGCATCCAGTCGGAGACGGCCACGTACGGGCCCCCCGCGTCCGCCAGCTTCCGCGTCACGTACGGCACCCGCGTCTCCTCCTCCGGGTGGAGGAGGTTGTGCTCCTCGGCCGCGACCGCCTCGCGCCGCAGCTCGTTCCACGACGTCGCCGACCACACGTCCGCGCGCACGTCCCAGTCCTCGGCGAGCAGCCGCTGCGCCTCCAGCGCCCACGGCACCGCCACGCCGGAGGCGAGGATCTGCGCGCGCTGGCTCCCGGCGTCGCCGCCGCGCAGCAGGTGCAGGCCCTTGACGATGCCCTCGACGTCCACGTCCTCGGGCTCGGCCGGGTGCTGGATCGGCTCGTTGTAGACCGTCAGGTAGTAGAAGACGTCCTCCGCCTCCGGCCCGTACATGCGCCGCAGGCCCTCGCGGACGATGTGCGCGATCTCGTAGCCGTACGCGGGGTCGTAGGCGACGCACGCCGGGTTCGTCGAGGCGAGGAGCTGCGACTGCCCGTCCGCGTGCTGAAGCCCCTCACCGGTCAGCGTCGTGCGCCCGGCGGTCGCGCCGAGGACGAAACCGCGCGCCATCTGGTCGCCCATCTGCCAGAACTGGTCGCCGGTGCGCTGGAAACCGAACATCGAGTAGAAGACGTAGACCGGGATGAGCGGCTCGCCGTGCGTCGCGTACGCGGACCCCGCCGCGATGAGCGAGGCGACGCAGCCCGCCTCCGAGATGCCGTCGTGGAGCATCTGACCGGTCGGTGACTCCTTGTAGGCGAGCAGGAGTTCACGGTCGACCGACTCGTACTGCTGGCCGAGCGGGTTGTAGATCTTCGCGCTCGGGAAGAACGAGTCCATCCCGAAGGTGCGGTACTCGTCGGGCGCGATGAGCACGAAGCGCCGCCCGATCTCCTTGTCCCGCATGAGGTCCTTGAGCAGCCGCACGAACGCCATCGTCGTGGCGATCGACTGCTGGCCCGTGCCCTTCTTCACCGTCGCGTACGTCTTGTCCCCCGGCAGTTCGAGGGGCTTCGCGCGCACGACCCGCGTCGGCACGTACCCACCGAGCGCCTGCCGCCGCTCGTGCATGTACTGGATCTCCTCCGAGTCCCTGCCGGGGTGGAAGTACGGCGGCAGGCCGCCCTCCAGGTCCTTGTCGGGGATCGGCAGGTGGAGGCGGTCGCGGAAGCCCTTGAGGTCGTCGACCGTGAGCTTCTTCATCTGGTGGGTCGCGTTGCGGCCCTCGAAGTTCGGCCCGAGCGTCCAGCCCTTGACGGTCTGCGCGAGGATCACCGTGGGCTGGCCCTTGTGCTCCTTGGCGGCCGAGAACGCCGCGTACACCTTGCGGTGGTCGTGGCCGCCGCGCCCGAGGTGCAGGATCTGGTCGTCGCTCATGTTCTCGACCATGGAGCGCAGCCGCTGGTCCCCGCCGAAGAAGTGCTCCCTGATGTACGCGCCCGTCTCCGTCGCGTACGTCTGGAACTGCCCGTCCGGCGTCGTGTTCAGCTTGTTCACGAGCAGGCCGTCGCGGTCCTGCGCGAGCAGCGGGTCCCACGTGCGGTCCCAGATCAGCTTGATCACGTTCCAGCCCGCGCCCCGGAACTGCGACTCCAGCTCCTGGATGATCTTGCCGTTGCCGCGCACCGGGCCGTCGAGGCGCTGGAGGTTGCAGTTGACGACGAAGGTCAGGTTGTCGAGGTTCTCGCGCGCGGCGATCGAGAGCTGGCCGAGCGACTCGACCTCGTCCATCTCGCCGTCGCCGAGGAAGGCCCACACGTGCGAGTGCGAGGTGTCGGCGATCCCGCGCGCCTCCATGTAGCGGTTCATCCGCGCCTGGTAGATCGCGGAGAGCGGGCCGAGGCCCATCGAGACGGTCGGGAACTCCCAGAAGTCCGGCATCGAGCGCGGGTGCGGGTAGCTCGGCAGCCCGTTCGGGGCCTTCGACTTCTCCTGCCGGAATCCGTCGAGCTGCGCCTCCGTGAGGCGGTCCAGGAGGAAGGCGCGGGCGTAGATGCCGGGCGAGGCATGGCCCTGGAAGAAGATCTGGTCGCCGCCGTCGCCCTCGTCCTTGCCCCGGAAGAAGTGGTTGAAGCCGACGTCGTAGAGGCTCGCCGAGGACGCGAACGTCGCGATGTGCCCGCCGACCCCGATCCCGGGGCGCTGCGCGCGCGAGACCATGACGGCCGCGTTCCAGCGCGTGGCGTTCAGTACCTTGCGCTCGACCTCCTCGTTGCCGGGGAAGTAGGGCTCGTCCCTCGTCGCGATCGTGTTGACGTAGTCGGTGCTGCGCATCTCCGGGACGGCGACGCGCTTCTCGCGGGCCCGCTCGATGAGGCGGAGCATCAGGTAGCGGGCGCGCTCGCTGCCGCGCTCGTCGACGGCGGCGTCGAGCGAGTCGAGCCACTCCTGGGTCTCCTCGGGATCGAAGTCGGGCACCTGGCTGGGGAGGCCGCCGATGATGATCGGGGTGGGGTCCTGGGGCACGGGGTTCCCTTCGGGGGCGGCGGTGGGGTTGACACGATATGTGCGGGTACGGGTGCGCACGGTGAACCGGGCGCGTCGGGTTCGCCCCCTGTGCGGCTTCCCTCGGGGCTCCGCCCCGAACCCCGCTCCTCAAACGCCGGAGGGGCTGGATCAGCGAGGACCGGAGGGGCTTGAGGGCTGGGGCGGGACGTGACACTCAGCCCCTCCGGCGATTGAGGAGCGGGGTCCGGGGCGGAGCCCCGGAAGGGGCCGGGGTGCCGGGCGGGAGATTTGGGGAACAATGGGAGGCGTGGGCGGCTGCACGAAGCGGAGCGCAAAGGTGTCCGAAGTTGGAGGACACCGCCCGGAAAGTCACCGTTTCGGCGGTCTCGGCTGCCGGGTACTTGCGCGATCGGTCCCGCCCGTGTGGACTACGCCCCATGCCCCCGCGCCCGCGGGGGCGCAGCACATCCCGAAACGATCAGGAGGCAATCCGTGAGCGCGACCGCGGACCACGCGGAGGAGCGGACCAGCCCTGCCGTACGGCTGGGTTTCCAGCCCGAGCAGGTGGTCCAGGAGATCGGCTACGACGAGGACGTCGACCAGGAGCTCCGCGAGGCCATCGAAGAAGCCACCGGCACGGAGCTGGTGGACGAGGACTACGAGGACCTCGTCGACGCCGTGGTCCTCTGGTTCCGCGACGAGGACGGCGACCTGACGGACGCGCTGGTCGACGCCTCGCAGCTGGTCGACGACGGTGACCTCGTCCTGCTCCTGACCCCGAAAACGGGCCGGGACGGGTACGTCGAGCCGAGCGACATCAACGACGCGGCGCGGACCGCCGGATTCACCCAGACCAAGAGCACGAGTGTCGGCAAGGACTGGATCGGCACCCGTCTGGTCACCCCGAAGGCCAGCTCGAAGACCAAGCGCTGAACCGTGCGGCGCCCACCGGGCCCCCCTCGCTCCACAGACTCCTCTGGGGCGGCGGGGGCCCGGTGCGTAGGGTGGGGTCGGCGCCGGGCCCGTACGGCCCAGGACGCCGTTTCCCGTACGCATCACCGCAAAGGATCGGTACCCATGGCGATCGAGGCCGGCACCAAGGCCCCCGAGTTCGAGCTCAAGGACAACCACGGCCGCACCGTGCGCCTCTCGGACTTCCGCGGCGAGAAGAACGTGGTGCTCCTCTTCTTCCCGTTCGCCTTCACCGGGGTCTGCACCGGCGAGCTGTGCGCCCTGCGCGACGAGCTGCCGAAGTTCGAGAACGACGACACCCAGCTGCTCGCCGTCTCCAACGACTCCGTCCACAGCCTGCGCGTCTTCGCCGAGCAGGAGGGCCTGGAGTACCCGCTGCTCTCCGACTTCTGGCCGCACGGCGAGGTCTCGCGCGCCTACGGCGTCTTCGCCGAGGACAAGGGCTGCGCGGTGCGCGGCACGTTCATCATCGACAAGGAGGGCGTCGTGCGCTGGACGGTCGTCAACGACCTCCCGGACGCGCGCGACCTCGGCGAGTACCTCAAGGCGCTCGACACGCTCTGATCCGGCCCGCCCCGGGGCCCCGACACGCACTGCGGAGCCCCGGGCGAAAGAGCCCGTTTCCGGCGGGAACCGGTCACTACTATCCGTACGTTGTCCCGGATAACGACGTACGAAGGTGGCGACCGGCACTCGCCACCCACCCCCGACATCATTGGAGGACCCGTGGGAGTCAGCCTCAGCAAGGGCGGCAACGTATCCCTGACCAAGGAGGCCCCCGGCCTCACCGCCGTGACCGTGGGTCTCGGCTGGGACGTGCGCACGACGACCGGCACCGACTTCGACCTCGACGCCAGCGCGATCCTCACCAACGCCGAGGGCAAGGTCTCCGGCGACGGGGACTTCGTCTTCTTCAACAACCTCAAGAGCTCCGACGGCTCCGTCGAGCACACCGGTGACAACACCACCGGTGAGGGCGAGGGCGACGACGAGCAGATCAAGGTCAACCTCGCCGCCGTCCCCGCGACCGTCGACAAGATCGTCTTCCCGGTCTCGATCTACGACGCCGAGAACCGCCAGCAGTCCTTCGGCCAGGTCCGCAACGCCTTCATCCGCGTCGTGAACCAGGCCGGCGGCACCGAGATCGCCCGCTACGACCTCTCCGAGGACGCCTCGACCGAGACCGCCATGGTCTTCGGCGAGCTGTACCGCAACGGGGCGGAGTGGAAGTTCCGCGCCATCGGCCAGGGCTACGCCTCGGGCCTGCGCGGGATCGCCCAGGACTTCGGCGTCAACGTCTGAGCCGCACGAGGCTCTGAGCCGTACCAGGCAGGCACCGGCCGCGCGCCCCTCCGTCCACCGGACGGCGGCGCGCGGCCCGTTCCGTACCGCCTCCGCTCTTCAGCGGTCCACCAGGGGAGGAAACACATGGGTGTCACGCTCGCCAAGGGAGGCAATGTCTCCCTCTCCAAAGCCGCGCCGAACCTGAGCAACGTCCTGGTCGGCCTCGGCTGGGACGCCCGCTCGACCACCGGCGCCCCCTTCGACCTCGACGCCAGCGCCCTGCTGTGCGCGAACGGGCGCGTGCTCGGCGACGAGTGGTTCGTCTTCTACAACCAGCTCACGAGCCCCGACGGCTCCGTCGAGCACACCGGGGACAACCTCACGGGCGAGGGCGAGGGCGACGACGAATCGCTTCTCGTGGACCTCGACAAGGTCCCCGCGCACTGCGACAAGATCGTCTTCGCCGTCTCCATCCACGAGGCCGAGGCCCGCAGGCAGAGCTTCGGGCAGGTGTCCAACGCCTTCATCCGCGTGGTCAATCAGGCGGACGGGCAGGAACTCGCCCGGTACGACCTCTCCGAGGACGCCTCCACCGAGACGGCGATGATCTTCGGCGAGGTCTACCGCTACGGACAGGAATGGAAGTTCCGGGCGGTCGGTCAGGGGTACGCGTCCGGCCTGAGGGGCATCGCTCTAGACTTCGGGGTCAACGTTTCGTAAAGCCGGACACGGCGCGGAGGGAGTGCTCCTCCAGACAGGTCCGGAGGGGCCCTCCAACGATGGGGAATACGCAGTGCTGTTGAAAACCTTCGGCTGGTCCTTCGGGATCACCGTGCTCGGGCTCGTCGCCGCCGCCTTCTACGGCGGCTGGACCGCCTTCGGTGTCGTGGCGATCCTCGCGGTCCTGGAGATCTCGCTCTCCTTCGACAACGCGGTGATCAACGCCGGAATCCTGAAGAAGATGAACGCCTTCTGGCAGAAGATCTTCCTCACCGTCGGCGTCCTGATCGCCGTCTTCGGCATGCGGCTCGTCTTCCCGGTCCTGATCGTGGCGGTCACCGCCAAGATCAACCCGGTCGACGCCGTGGACCTCGCGATCAACAACAAGGACCACTACCAGGCGCTCGTCACCGACGCCCACCCGGCCATCGCGGCCTTCGGCGGGATGTTCCTGATGATGATCTTCCTCGACTTCATCTTCGAGGACCACGACATCAAGTGGCTGGGCTGGCTGGAGCGCCCGCTCGCCAAGCTCGGCAAGGTCGACATGCTGTCGGTCTGCGTCGCCCTGATCCTGCTGCTCATCGCCTCCATGACGGTCGCCACGCACGCGCACGTGCACGGCGGCGGCCACGTCGACAAGGCCGAGACGGTCCTGCTCTCCGGGATCGCCGGGCTCATCACGTATCTCATCGTCGGCGGGCTCTCCGGGTTCTTCGAGAACAAACTCGAAGAGGAGGAGGAACGCGAGGAGGAGCGCGAGGAGGAGGCCGTCAAGGGCGGCACGTCCCGCTCCGCCGTCGCGCTCGCCGGCAAGGGCGCCTTCTTCATGTTCCTCTACCTCGAAGTCATCGACGCATCCTTCTCCTTCGACGGCGTCATCGGCGCCTTCGCGATCACGAACGACATCATCCTGATGGCGCTGGGCCTCGGCATCGGCGCGATGTACATCCGTTCGCTCACGGTCTACCTCGTCCGCCAGGGCACCCTGGACGACTACGTCTACCTGGAACACGGCGCGCACTACGCGATCGGCGCCCTCTCCGTCCTCCTCCTCGTCACCATCCGGTACGAGATCCCCGAGGTCGTCACCGGCCTCATCGGCGTCGTGCTGATCGCCGCCTCCTTCTGGTCCTCGGTACGGCGCAACAAGCGCATCGCGGCGGAGGAGGGACACGAGGCCGAGAAGGTCGCCGTCTGAGCCCTCGCGGGACCCGGGAGACAGCCGGGCCGCGCGCTTTCGGCCAGGTCACGGCCGAAGCGCGGGCCCTGGTGTAACGGGCCCCGCGCGCTGGGCACCCTCTTCGTGGGGGCGGTCCGAGGACACCTCGGACCGCCCCCACGCGCGTTGGTCACGACGGGACGACAGAGGTGTGTGGGCATGGCCTTCCTGGACGGGCTGCGGGGCGGAGCCGCCGCCTTCGACAGCGGAAACACGAGCGGCAGCGCGATCGAACTGACCAAACGGCACCCCACGGTCTCCCTCTCCAAGGAGGGCGCCGTCTCGGGGAACCTGCGGGTCAACCTCTCCTGGCGGATGCGGACGAGCGACTTCGGCGAGCGGCGCCCCGGTGGGGGGCTGCGGGGGCTGCGGAGCGGCTGGCGCAACCCGCTCAAGTTCTTCCAGCCCGACGTCGTCCAGGCGCACACGCAGTCCATGGTCAACGTCGACCTCGACCTCGGCTGCCTCTACGAGCTGAAGGACGGCACCAAGGGCGTCGTGCAGCCGCTCGGCGGCTTCCTCGGCGACCTCAACGAGCCGCCCTACCTCAAGCTCAGCGGCGACGACCGCTTCGGCGCCCCGTCCGGCGAGACGATGTACCTCAACCTCGACCAGAAGGACGAGTTCAAGCGGCTCCTCGTCTTCGTCTACATCTACGACCAGACGCCCGCCTTCGACCGCACGCAGGCGCAGGTCACCCTCTACCCCAGCAGCGGCCGGCAGATCGTCATCGACCTCGACGAGCGGGCCCCGGAGGCGCGCTCGTGCGCCGTGCTGAGGATCGAGAACGTGAAGGGCGAGCTGATCGTGCACCGGGAGGTGCGGTTCGTGTACGGCTTCCAGGCGGAGCTGGACCGGCTCTACGGGTGGGGCCTGCAGTGGGGGCGCGGGTTCAAGTCGAAGGCGGGGCGCTGACGCGGGTCGCGGGGGCGGGCGTCGGGTGCGGGCCCGCCTGGTTTCCGGGCTCCGCCCCGGACGCCGCTCCTCGATCGCCGGAGGGGATGGCCCCTCGCGGCGCGGGCTGCCCGTTCTTCGCGCGCGGGCTGCCCGGGACCGCTCACCTGAGGAACTGCGGGCCCATCAGCGGCAGGCCCTCGTCCGGCTCGTACTGCGGGTGGCCGTACGGGTCGGGGGCGGGCTGCTGCGGGTAGCCGTACGGGGCCGGGGGCGCCGTCGGGGGCTGCGGGTAGCCGTAGGCCGGGACGGGCGCGGGGGCGGGGACGGGGGCCGGTTCCGGGGTCGGGGCCGGGTCGGGGGCCGCTGACTCGTCGACCGTGATGCCGAAGTCCGTCGCCAGGCCGATCAGGCCGTTGCTGTAGCCCTCGCCGAGCGCGCGGAACTTCCACTCGCCGCCCCTGCGGTACAGCTCCCCGCAGATCAGCGCCGTCTCCGCGCCCGTCTCCGGGCGGATCTCGAAGGACGCGTACGGCTCGGCGTTCTCCCCGGCCGCAGCGTCGAGCAGCAGCAGGCGCAGGTCCCGTACGCCCTCGAAGGGCAGGCTCTCGGCCGAGGCGACGAGCAGGACCCGTTCCACCTCCGTGTCCACGCGCGCCAGATCGGCCTGAATCGTGTCCCGCATGCTGCTGCCCAGGCGCCGCTTCCCGAGGCTCCACACCGTCCCCGAAGGGTGCCGGGGCTGGTTGTAGAAGACGAAGTCGTCGTCGGAGCGCACGCGTCCGTCCGCCGCGAGCAGCAGCGCCGAGGCGTCGACCACCGAGACCTCGGGGCTGGGCGACCAGCACACGACGGCGCGGACCGCCGCCGCCTCGACCGGGACGTTCGAGCCTTTCAGCATGGCGTGCGTCATACCTTCATCCTGCCTTCCCGGGGTACCCGGGGACAACGCGGGTGCTCCCGCGCCGCACGGGTGAGCGCCCCTTCCGTATCGATCCGCCCACCCCCGGTTACCAGAAGTTCACGGGCCGAGGGAACCACTCCGGTCAGCTCGTACGTACTATTACCGGTCACTTCTACTCGAACATTTCTTCCACTTGAGGGGTCAGATGCAGCACTTCGGGCACATCGCCCCGGCGGAGCGCGCCCGGCTCTTCCACCGGGAACCGCGCGCCTTCGCCGCGGACTCGCCGCCGGAGTTCCTCGCGACCGCGCTCGGCGCGACCCTGTACACGCCGGCGACGCGCCCCCGGCTCGCCGACGACGTGCGCAAGCAGGCCGCGCGCGGGACGGTCTCCATGGTGCTGTGCCTGGAGGACTCCATCAGCGACGAGGACGTGCCCGCCGCCGAGCGGAACCTCGTCCACCAGCTCGGCGTCCTCGCCGCCGGGCCCGCCGACGCGCTCCCGCTGCTCTTCGTACGCGTCCGCACGCCCGAGCAGCTCAGCGATCTCGCCCGCCGCCTCGGCCCCTCGCTCCGCGTCCTCAGCGGCTTCGTCCTGCCCAAGTTCACCGAGAAGTGCGGACTCGCCTTCCTGGACGCCCTCGCCGCCGCCGAGAGCGCGGCCGGGCACCGTCTCTACGCGATGCCCGTCCTCGAATCGCCCGAACTGCTCCACGTGGAGACCCGCCACGAGGCACTGGCCGGAATCGCGCGCACCGTGCGCGCCCACCGCGACCGCGTCCTCGCCCTGCGCCTCGGCGTCACCGACTTCTGCTCCGCCTACGGACTGCGCAGACCCGCCGACCTCACCGCCTACGACGTCCGCATCGTCGCCTCCGTCATCGCCGACGTCGTCAACGTCCTCGGCCGCGCGGACGGCACCGGCTTCACCATCACCGGACCCGTCTGGGAGTACTTCCCCGTCGCCGAGCGGATGTTCAAGCCGCAACTGCGCCGCACGCCCTTCGTCGGCGGCGAGGCCGACGAGCTGCGCGACGCGCTCATCGAGCGCGACATGGACGGACTGCTGCGCGAGATCGCCCTCGACCGCGCCAACGGCCTGCTCGGCAAGACCTGCATCCACCCCAGCCACGTCGCCCCCGTGCACGCCCTCTCCGTCGTCACGCACGAGGAGTACAGCGACGCCGAGGACATCCTGCGGCCCGAGCGGGGCGGCGGCGGCGTGCTCCGCTCCGCGTACACGAACAAGATGAACGAGGTGAAGCCGCACCGCGCCTGGGCCGAGCGCATCCTGCGCCGCGCGGACGCCTTCGGTGTCGCCCGCGAGGACGTCGGCTTCGTCGACCTCCTCGCCGCCGTCACCCCGCAGGACGCCCTGTGAGCCCCGCGCGCAGCCCCCTGCGACCGAGCGAAAGAGACGAACACGTGGTGTGGACAGGAAGCTGGGTCGCCGAGCGCCTCGGCGTGCGGCTGAGCGGCGCCCCCGGCATCGAGGACCTGCTCGGCCTCGCGCTGCGCCGCAACCCCAAGCGCGCCCACCTCCTCGTCTCGCACGTCCTCGGCAAGCACGTGCCGCGCTCCCCGCGCGTCGTCGCCGAGACCGGCCGCGCGCTCGGCCGCGAGGTCCGGGTGCTCCTCGGCCCGGCGGCGGACGAGGCCGTCGTCCTCGGCTACGCCGAGACGGCCACCGGGCTCGGGCAGTGCGTCGCCGACGGCATCGGCACCGCCGCCTACCTGCACTCCACGCGCCGCCCCGTCCCCGGCGTCACCCCCGTCGGCGGCTTCGAGGAGGCGCACTCGCACGCCACCTCGCACCTCCTGCTCCCCGCCGATCCGGCGCTGCTCACCGCGCCCGGGCCGCTCGTCCTCGTCGACGACGAGTTCTCGACCGGGTCCACCGTCATCAACACGCTGCGCGAGCTGCACGCCCTGCGCCCCCGCACCCGCTACGTCGTCGTCGCCCTCACCGACATGCGCGGCCCCGCCGACCGCGCCCGCCTCGACGCCCTCGCCACCGAGCTGGACGCCCGCGTCGACCTCGTCGCCGCCGTCGCCGGACACGTCGAGCTGCCCCCGGACGTACTGGACCGGGGACTCGCGCTCGTGGCCGCCGAGGAGGCACGACAGGCCGACCGGGAGCGCACCGCCGAGGCCGTACGGTCGCGGGCGACGCCCCTGCGCCTGGAGCTGGACTGGCCCGCCGGGCTCCCCGAAGGCGGTCGGCACGGCTTCGCGCCCACCGACAGGGACCGGCTCGACGCCGCGCTGCCCGCCCTCGCCGAGCACGTGCGCGCGGCGCTCCCCGAAGGCGGCGGGCGGCTGCTCGTCCTCGGCACCGAGGAGCTGATGTACGCCCCGCTGCGCCTCGCCGAGGCGGTCGAGACGGCCGCGCCCGAGTGGGACGTGTGCTTCTCGACCACGACCCGCTCCCCGGTCCTCGCCGTCGACGACCCCGGCTACGCGATCCGCACCGCCCTCACCTTCCCCGCCCACGACGACCCGGCGGACGGCCCGGGGCCGCGCTACACGTACAACGTCGCGGGCGCGGGCTTCGACGCGCTCCTCCTCGTCACCGACGCCGCCGGCGACACCCCCGCACTGCGCGCGCCGGGCGGCCTCCTCGACACCCTCGCCGGGCACACCCCCCGCCTCCTGTACGCGGCGCTCCCGCACCACGCGCCCCGCGTGCCCCACCCCCGTACCGCACCGGAGGACACCCTGCTCCCCGAACCGCTCCGCGGTCCCGCCTTCTCCAGCTACCCCGCCGACGACGTCGGCTGGCTGCTCCAGGACCTCTCGGACACCCCGCTCGAAGCCCCCACCGAGGAGCGCGAGGAGGCGATCCAGAGCGGCGGCGCGCACTACGCCGAGTCGCTGCCCGTCGAGTACCAGCCCACCCCCGCCTACCAGCGGCTCTACCACGACGCGCTCGACGCCTCCGCCGCGCGCGTCGCGACCGCCGTCGGCACCGTCACCGAGACCGTGCTCGCCGAGCGCTCCCCGCGCCCCGTCCTCGTCTCGCTCGCCCGCGCCGGGACCCCCGTCGGGGTGCTCATGCGGCGCTGGGCGCGCGAACGGCACGGCATCGACGTACCGCACTACGCCGTCTCGATCGTGCGCGGGCGCGGCATCGACGCCAACGCGCTGCGCTGGCTCGCCGCCCACCACGACCCGCGCGACGTCGTCTTCGTCGACGGCTGGACGGGCAAGGGCGCCATCACACGCGAACTCGCCGAAGCCCTCCAGGACTTCCCCGATTTCGACCCCGGGATCGCCGTCCTCGCCGACCCCGGCTCCTGCGTGCGCACCTACGGCACGCGCGAGGACTTCCTCATCCCGTCCGCGTGCCTCAACTCCACCGTCTCCGGGCTCATATCCCGGACGGTGCTGCGCGCCGACCTCGTCGGCCCCGACGACTTCCACGGCGCGAAGTTCTACCGCGAACTCGCCGGTGCGGACGTCTCGAACGCCTTCGTCGACACGGTCGCCGACCGCTTCGGCGAGGTCGCCGACGCCGTCGGGCAGCGCGTCAAGGAACTCGCCGCCGGCGACCGCGCGCCGACGTGGGAGGGCTGGCGGGCGGTGGAACGCCTCAGCGAGGAGTACGGGATCAACGACGTCAACCTCGTCAAGCCGGGCGTCGGCGAGACCACGCGCGTACTGCTGCGCCGCGTGCCGTGGCGCATCGTCGCGCGCCGCGACGCGGGCGCCGACCTCGACCACATCAGGCTCCTCGCCGAGCAGCGCGGCGTCCCCGTCGAGGAGACGGACGACCTCCCGTACACGTGCGTCGGGCTCATCCACCCCCGCTACACACGCGGCGCCACGGGCGCGGACGGCAAGGCGGTGAACCTCGCATGAGCCGTGTCCTCGTCGCGAGCGACCTCGACCGCACCCTCATCTACTCCGCGCGCGCGCTCGCCCTCACGGGCCCCGACGAACAGGCCCCGCGGCTGCTGTGCGTCGAGGTCTACCAGGGCCTGCCGCTCTCGTACGTCACCGAGACCGCCGCCGCGCTGCTCGCCGAACTCGCCGCGCGCACCGTGTTCGTCCCGGTCACGACCCGCACCCCCGCGCAGTACGCGCGCGTCCACCTCCCCGGACCCCCGCCCCGCTTCGCGATCTGCGCCAACGGTGGCCGCATCCTCGTCGACGGCGAGAACGACGCCGCCTGGAGCCGCCGCGTGGAGCGCGCCGTCGCCGACTCCGCCCCGCTCGCCGCGATGCGCGAGCGTCTGCTCGACGGCGCGGAGCCCACGTGGCTCCTCAAGGAACGCGTCGCTGAGGACCTCTTCGCCTACCTCGTCGTCGACCGCGCGCTCCTCCCGGCCGACTGGCTCGACGAGACGGCCGCCTGGGCGCACGAGCACGGCTGGACGCTCTCGCTCCAGGGCCGCAAGCTCTACGCGGTCCCGCGCGCCCTCACCAAGAGCGCGGCCCTCCACGAGGTCGCCGCGCGCACGGGCGCGGGCCTCACCCTCGCGGCGGGCGACTCGCTCCTCGACGCCGACCTCCTCGCCGCCGCCGACCGCGCCTGGCGTCCGGGCCACGGCGAACTCGCCGACCAGGACTGGCGGCACGAGGGCGTGACGGCGCTGGAGGAGGTGGGGGCCGCGGCGGGCGAGGAGCTCGTCCGCCGGTTCCTGAAGGCGGCGGCGGGGGAGTAGCGGGGCGCCGGGGGCCGCTCGGCCGACGCGGCCCCCGGCGGGGGGCTCGGCGGGGTGCTCGCCGGGCTCGGGGCCCGGTGGCCGCTCGGCGGGGCCGTTCCCGGCGGGCCGCTCAGCCGCAGCAGCCGCCCCCGCAGCAGCCGCCGCCCCCGCCCTGCGGCGCGGGCGCGGCACCGCCCGCGGTCCGGCCGCCCACGGCCACGGTCGAGAGCAGCTTGACGGTGTCCGGGTGCCCCGCCGGACAGCTCGCGGGAGCGCCCGACTCGGCCATGGGACGGTTCAGTTCGAAGGTGTCGCCGCAGGCGCGGCAGCGGTACTCGTATCGAGGCATGCGCACAGGGTACGGGCGGAGGCGGAGAGGGAGGGAGACCGCGCGGGCGGCCCCGAACCCGTGACCGCCGTGCGCGCCGCCCTGAACCCGTGACCGCCGCGCGGGCCGCGCCGAACCTGTGATCGCGGTGCGAGCGGTCCCATGCCCGTCCCGCCGCGCGGCCATCGCGCTCGGACCGCCGCGAGGCCCCCGCCGCCGTACCGCCCCCGAGGGCCCCCGACCCCGTCCCGCCTCAGCTCCCGCCGCGCTCCTCGCGGATCAGCTCCACGACTCGCGCGGCCGTCCCGCGCACCGCCTCCGTCTCGCGCAGGAACTGCCAGTAGTCCGGGTGGTGGCCCTCCAGGGCCGTCACCGCCCGGTCCAGGCGCGCCACCGCGTCGTCGAGCGGGCGGGCGTGGCGCGGGTCCGGGGTCTGGCGGCCCGTCATCGCGAGCCGCTGCGCGTCCCGTACCGCGAACCGCGTCCGCTCGATCTCGCGCTGCGGGTCCTTCGCGACCTCGTTGAGCTGCCGCAGCCGGTCCCCGGCGGCCGAGACCGCCTCGTCCGTCTCGTCGAGCAGCGCCCGTACGGTGGCGAGCAGCGCGGTCGCGTCGGCCCAGCGCTGCGCCTCGCGGGCCTGCCGCGCCTCCGCGAGCTTCGTGCCCGCCTGCGCCACGTGCTTCGCCGCCTCCTCCGGGATGTGCTGGAGGTCCTGCCAGCACGGCGCGGTGAACCTGCGCCGCAGCTCGCTGAGGACCGGCTCGACCTGCGCGCTCCGCGTCGTCAGCGCCTCCGCCCTGGTCCGCAGCGAGACGAGCCGCCGGTCGATCTCCCCGGCCCGCTCGGGCAGCCGCTCCGCCTCCGCGCGCAGCGCCTCCGCCTCGCGCCGCACCCGGTCCGCGCGCTGGATCGTCTCCGCCACGCCGTGCCGCGCGGCGCCCTCGTTGAGCCGGGTCAGCTCCGGGGCGAGCGCCGCGAGCCGGGCCGCGAGGTCGTCGGCGCGCAGCCCCTGGGCCCGTACGGTGTCGAGCGCGCTCGTCGTGGCGAGCAGCGACTGCTTGGCGCGCTCGACGGCGGGCGCGAGCCGCGCGAGCTGCGTCTCGGCCTTGCCGAGCAGCGGCCCGAGGCTCTCCGCGAACCGGTCGAGGTCCGCCTTGACCCGCGTCAGCTCGTCCTTCGCCCCGTCCAGCGCGCGCCGCGCCCGCGAGGCCGCCGCGCCGTCCAGCTCGTCGCGGTCGAGGTCCACGGCGTCGACGGCGGCGATGTACGTCCCGCTCGCCTCGTCGATCTTCCGGCCGAGCGCGGCGAAGTCGGAGACCGCGCGCCGCCCGGCGGGGGAGTCGTCGACGGCCGAGATCGTCTCGACCGAGATGCGCAGATCGCGCTGCGCGGTGTCCAGCTCGTAGAAGGCGTTAGCGGCGGCGTCCTTCGCGGCCTGCGCCTCCGCGCGTCTGCTCTCGCCGCGCCCGCCGCCCCCGAACCAGCGCCGCGAACCGCCCCCACCTCCGGTGAGGGCGCCGGGCAGCGTGAGGAGGAGGGGGAGAGGGAGCAGGCTCAGCGCCAGGAGCTCGCGCAGCGGCGACGGGGCCGGGCGGGCCTGGGGACGCGCGGGGCGGGCCCCGGACCGTGCCGGAGCGGCACCTGACCCGGGCCGCCGTGCCGCCCGTCCGGTGCACGACCGCCGAGGTGTCGCCGTCACAATCCCTCTCCCGTGCCGCGTCTCGCTTGCTCGTTTCATTCTCCCATCCAGGAGGACGAACGCGCGGGCGGAAAAGTTCGCGGAAGCGGGTGCCGGTTGTGGCGCGTGGTGCGGCCCGGCCGTCAGCGCGCCTCGCGGATCGTGACGGAGCCGTCCGCGCTGTGCGCCCGTACCTTGTGCGCGCCGTCCTCCGTACGGTCCACCGAGACGCGCGTGCTCCCGTCCCCGACCTCGGTCCGCACGTCGTACGCGACCGAGCCCGGCAGCTCCAGGGTCGTCGAGCCGTCCCTGGAGTCCGTGTCGACGAGCGCGGGCGCGGTACGGGCCACGAGGTGGAGCGAGCCGTCCGCGCTCCGCATCCGCACCGTGCGCGAGCCGATCCCGCGCGCGTCGACGCTCCCGTCCGTGCTGCGCACGTCGAGCGGCCCCGAGACGTCCCGCACCCGCAGTGAGGCGTCCTCCACCCGCGCCTCGACCGCCGTCCGGAACCCGGAGACGCGCACCGCGCCGTCCTTGCCGCGCACCGAGAGCGCGAGCGCGCGCGGCACCTTCACCTCGTACCGCGCGTCGCAGTCGGTGAGGAGCCCGGAGCACGAGGCCCGCAGGCGCAACCGGTCCCCGTCCAGCGCCCAGCTCGCCTTCGGCCCCTCGCCCAGCACGACGTGCCCCGCGAGGCGCCGCGTGACCTCGATCTTCTCGACGTCCGCCGCGACGACGTCGAGCGCCGCGTCGTCCACGTCGACCGTGAGCCGCTTCCCCTCGAAGGCCCAGGCCCGGTGCTCCGCCTTCGCGCCGGAGGCGTCGGCACACCCCCCGAGCCCCGCCACGAGCCCCGCCCCCAGCACCACCGCCGCCACCGCACGCACTCGCCGCATGATTCCGCCGCCCCCGTCCGCCGTCGTTACCCCCGACGGTACGAATCCGTGCCCCCTCCCCACGATGACGCGACCCCCCGTCCCCACCCGGGGGTTTTCCCCACCGCACCCTGTCCCGGCCCCCGCCCGGGGCAAGGTAGGCTGTCGGCTCGACCCGGGCGCGTAGCTCAGGGGTAGAGCGTCGCCCTTACAAGGCGAATGTCGGCGGTTCGAAACCGTCCGCGCCCACTCGGGATAAACGGCAGGTCAGGCCCTGCTTTCGGCCCCTCAACTCACCAGGGTTGGGGGGCCTTCTCGTGCCCAGAATCCACATGGAGTCCACATCCCCACCCGCGTCACTCGTATGAGGGACTGGACCCAGGCGGCCGACCGCATAGAGTGAGCACCGACGAGGGCTGGCGCGACTCCCCTCGCGCGCCAGACGCGTGCTCGTCATCGTCCTGCGGACCCGGGCGGGGAGGCCCGACCCGCAGGCGCCGGCCCCTCGCCGCGAGACTCGGCGAGGGGCCTGGCGACAAATGTAGACCGCCCCACCCCAAGCCCGGGGTGGGGCGGTTCGCTCTGACCGAAGCAGAGCGCAAGATGGCGCCTTTCGGCGGACGCGTGTACACCGCGGCGCCATCCCCGCCCGCGCGCGACCGACGCACAGCGGGCGAGCTTCCGGTACGACCGTCACACGATCTTGCACACCCGGCACGAATATGCCCCTGGTGTCACCCGATCGGATGGCAGATGTACCACCGATGGTACTGACATGCTGTGACCGGCGGCTGAGCGTGGCTGTGTGCCGCCAGAACCGCCCCCCGCCTGGGTCCTCGACCAGCGCCGCGCCGTCGGCGACCGCATCCGCACGGCCCGCCTGGAGGCGGCCATCACGCAGGAGACCCTCGCGGAGCGCACCGGCCTCGACCGGAAGACGATCGTGCGAACCGAGGGCGGCACCCACAGCACGCTTCTGGACCACCTCCTCCTCATCGCCCGCGCGCTCGGTCGGCCGCTTGCGGACCTCGTGAGGTGAAGCCCCGGCCGGGACCGATCCCGGCCGGGGCTCCGTCCCCGCCCTTGACGGGGCGTGGGGCGGGGAGTCAGGAGGTGTTTCTACAGGGCGGGCTGGTTGCTGCCCGGGCAGGTGCTGCGGTCGCCCGGGGGTTGGTGGATGGTGGTCGGCTCGCCGGTCTGGGAGCCCACGATCTGGCCGCAGACGGGGCAGGTGCCGTAGCAGCGTCCAGGATCGAAGTCGCGTCGTCGGGCACGTACAGGCATGCGTCCTCCTGAGAGGCTTGGTGTGCTTCCTGTGGTGGTGCGTTTCCCCGTCGCGCGGCCGGGCCCTGGCGGTGCGACGAAGCTCAGAGGGCGCGGATGAAGGTCTTCGCGCCGTTGTGGTAGTCGACGGTGAGGCCGTAGTTCCCGGGTCGTTCGCCCTCGCGGGTGGACCAGCGGGTGACGGAGGCGATCTCGGGATTTTCGGCGGCGAGGAGGATTCCGGCGAGCCACTCCTCAGCGCCCGCGTCCCCGGCTGGTGCGGGGCCGGAGGCCGGGGTGCCCTCGACGGGCGCGGCCGGGGAGTCGAATTTTTCGTTGGGGGCGAGCTGCCCGATGAACTGCCAGCGCTCCTCCTTGCCGCGGCTGACCGCGAGGCCGTAGGGGTGCTTGGTGTCTCCGGCCTCGGCGAGGGTCTGCACGCGGGTGACGCCGGGCGCGTTTTTCGCGAGGTCGAGGGCGTAGTCCTGGAGCTGCTCGGGGCGCATGGTCGGGTCCTCTTCTCGGGGCGGGGCGTCGGCAACCCTACCCACGGCGGGGGGTGGCCGGGATGGTCGGGAGGCCGCGCGGCAGCCGCTCGTGTCGCGGCGGGCAGATCCGGTGCACATAGGCGTTCGGCCGTGCTCCGGAGATCGCGTCGCGGGGTATCGACTCGACCTCCTGGCCGGGCTCGAAAGGCCGGTCGCAGCGCTCGCAGGTGCGGGTTCTCACGGTCGGTCCTCCCAGGGGGTGAGGCGGTACGTCTCGCGGCAGCGGCGGCAGGCGTAGAGGGCGCCGCCGGGGTCGGTGGCGGGTTCGGGTGCGGGCTGGATGAGGGCGACGTCGTTGGCGAGGTCGCGGTGCCACGCGCACCAGGCGATCGTGCGGCCGAGCTTGGCGGTCATCGGTCGTCCCTGCCGTAGCAGCAGCGGCGGCAGCCGCGGGGGAACCAGGCGGGGGCGTGCGCGGTGGCGTGGCGGGCGCCGAGGTCGACGTCGTCGATGCCGGGCTGGAG
This sequence comes from Streptomyces sp. Tu6071, assembly GCF_000213055.1. NCBI lineage: Bacteria > Bacillati > Actinomycetota > Actinomycetes > Kitasatosporales > Streptomycetaceae > Streptomyces > Streptomyces sp. Tu6071. Next base: position 5,653,414 of record NZ_CM001165.1, read on the forward strand.
CGGGGTCTCGCACCACACGCAGGCGGCGCCGCGCCGCTGCTCCGCCGTGAGCGTCTCGACGGCCGGGAGGAGACCCTCGTCCACGTGGATGCTCACCGTGCCATCACCCCGGCCGGGCCGAACGCGGCGCCGAGCTGGGGCGCGGGCGTGAGCCGCCCGCTTCCGTCCGGGGGTTCGAGCCAGAGCCGCCCCTCACTCCCGATGCCCTCATGCGGGCAGTCGAGCACCCACCCGCGCGGGCGCACGGTGAGCTGCCGAAGGTCCGCCAGGTCGTCCGCCTCGTCGGCCGGCACGAGCCACCACGCGAGCGGTTCGCGCACGGAGGCGAGGACCGGACCGAGCGCGCCCGTGGGGCGGATGGCGCACATCGCGTCGATGCTCGAGTAGAGCGGGGCCTCAACGACACGCCACGCCCCTGTGGAGGGGACAGGAACGAGCTGGTCGTCGCGTTGCCATGTGCGCAGTGCTTGCTGGGGATTCGCCACGGTGTGCGTGAGCCACTGGCGCCCGATCTCACCTCGGATGACTGCCATGACACGGACCGTAGGCGGCGGGGTTGCGCGCTCGCGCGGCGATTGCGCCGGATTGCGGACCGGGCGCGGGGGTTGTGCGGATTGCTGCTACGCGGGCCCCAGGGAGGCCCTGGCGCGCGCGATCAGGCGGTGTGCCTGCGTACCGCGAGCGGCGGTTTCGGAGAGCTGGTCCCAGACGCGCCCGTACAGGCTGAGGTCGTCGTCCGATTCCAGGGTCAGTTCGCTACTGATCGTCTCCACGATGACGCGGGCCTCGTCGTAGATCCAGAAGCCGTGTTTGAGAGCGAAGGGCATGGGGGCGCCCAGGGGCACGATGCCTAGGTCGATGCTGGGCAGGCCGATCAGGCTGACAAGCCGGTCAAGCTGTGCCGCCATGGCTTCTCGCTCGCAGATCAAGGCGTGGAGCGCGCCCTCCCAGATGAGGACGCGGAAGGTGCGGCCCGGCTCGTAGAGCACCGCCTGGCGGGCCATCCGGGAGTTGACCGCCGCCTCGGCGTCCGGCGGCGTTCGGTGGAGCTGCGAGTTGCACGCGAACAGGGCGCGTGCGTAGTCCGCGGTCTGGACGAGCCCCGGAATGACGGTTGCCTCATACCCGCGCACGGCGCGCACTGCACGGTAGGTGGAGACGTAGCGGTCCTGGACGGCCCGGTGGCCAGCCGTGAGCTGACGGCGCCAGGACCGGTGCTGTGACTCCAGACCCCGTAGGCGGCTCGTGAGGTCCGATGCTGCCGTCTCGTCTGTGGCTTGTGCCCAGGCGGCGAGGTCATCGGTGGTGGGGGTCTGCTTGCCGGTTTCCAGCCGGGAGACCTTCGACCTCTGCCAGCCGAGGAGGGCGGCAAGGTCTTTGCCCTGGAGGCCGGCCTCGGTGCGCAGCTCGCGCAGCCGCGCACCGAGGGCCTCACGCCCGGTTTGGAAGTCCGTCGCGCTCACGCGTCAGACGGTACCCGGCTCTGGTACTCGGCGGTGCGGACCGCGTGATGCCAGGCGGCATCGCGTACCTGGCACGCCTGGAGCACGTCCTCGGCCGCCTCCGTCGTGGTGACGCCGAGCATCTCTCCCGCCTCCGTGAACGCGAAGCGGACAACGAGGCGGGAGTCGAAGACCCAGAAGTCCTCCGTGGGCAGGCGTAGCCGCGCGGCAGTGAGGCGGTCGAGGTTACGGATGTCCTCACCTGCCGCGACGTTGCCGAGACCGCTGGCGAGGAGGAACCGCTGCCCCTCGGTCGGAGGTGCGTCCAAGATGCGCACGCGCTCGAAGCGCTTCCCGAGGGCCACCTGTTTGGCGACGTTGAGCCGCCACTCGTCGGCGGGTTCGGCTAGAAGGTCCTGCCCTGCCTTCCAGCGGGCCCATTTCGGGCTCTCTCCCGATCGGAGGCGTAGCCCTGCTGGGACTCCAGCCTCCAGGCGGTGTGCTCGAAGTCCTGGAAGAGGTGAGCGACCTCTGTGAACGGGAGGAGGTCGGCCACGTCACTCCTTCGGCGCGAAGCGGGTGAGCAGTTCGCGCGGGATCACGACGAAGGTCTCACTGTCCTTGACGTCGCGGAGCTGTGCGAGGTCCTTGGGGTCGGTGAGCTGATCGCCTTGGACCACGATGTCGCCGGTCTCCACGACTTCGTAGAGCGTGGGGCAACCGCCGTTGTCGCTGGTGGTGCCGATGAACCGCAGCGTCATGTCTGCTTCCTTCGTGTCGGCTGAACGTCCGCTCAGGATGCTCCGAAATGAGCGGCAGCGGGGGGCGATTGCTGAGAATTGCTCCTCTGCTCGGCGGAACGCTGAGCCCGAGCAACGCGCGAGCAACGGAAAGTTCCCCTTCCCGCGCATGGCAGGGAAGGCGGGTCAGATTGGCGTCGGCGGAGGCACGCGGACGTGGAGTGGCCCGCCGCGACGGGGGATGCGCGGCGAGCCAGTCTCAGTGTGGCGCCTCACCCGGCAGAAGCTCGGGTTCCGTTCGAACCTATTATCGAACGCGTGTCCGAACCCAGCCGTCTCGATCTCCTCCGCTTCGCGTACCGCGTCGTTGAGCAGCAGGCGCGCGCATCCCTCGCGCAGATCGCCGGATGGATCGCCGTCGAGGAGGAACGCGAGCGGGCGGTCGCCGCACGCGAGGCGAGCCGCCCGACCCCACCCGAGTGGGTCGCCGAGCTGTCCATCGGCAAGGACCGGCGGCCGATCCTCGTGCACCTAGGGGGCTGCCACATGATCGGGAAGCGCTCGCGCGGGATCACCCGCGACCAGACGTTGCGGGCGCTTGCCGAGGGTGTCGAGGCGTGCGATCACTGCCGGCCCGACGCCGCGCTGGGCTGGTTGGGGTGACTTGGCAATATTTTCTTGGGACCACATTGCCTCTCCCTTGACCATCCATTGAACATGAGTTGTTCCGCCCTTGGCACCGACTCACGTGAGTCAGTGGACCTAGACCGCAGGGTCGGCCGCGAACGGAGCGCCTAGCTGGACTGCGTACTGCGATAACAACTGGTGACCCATGGGTGCGATTGGGCCGCCACCATGGGTTTCTCGCAGCGAGGAGCGTGCAACGTTTTGCGCATCCCCTGAGCGATTTTCGTGCGCGACGAGGTTCTCCTGCGCGAGTGACTCACGCTGGTCTAGCCTCTAATCGGCCCCCTGGTGCAACCAGGGTGGGTAAAGAAGCAGGGGGCGCGCTACGCGCACCCCCTGCAGTGTGAGTTGGCTCCGGAGGTGGTCTCCGGTGCGGGTCAGCGCCTCAGCAGGTCGAGGACTAGTCGAACTGCTGACATCAGGAATGACCCGAGCACCAGGCCCCTCCGGGCCCAGCGCCGCCATGATGGCGCCAGCAGCATGCGCAGCAGGCGCTTCCAGCGCGACGGCTTATTTGTTCCTTTCACACATACCTCCGATTCGTGATCGTGTGTGCGATCAGAGGTATGCATGCAGTGACAAGTCACCGCCTGAGGGTGAGCCTAGGGCGCAGGGTTCCTGCGTGTCCCAGGAACCGAGAGGAATCTCCTGCGGTCTCGGCTGAAAACGCGCCCATGCCCCCGCACCCCCGCAGAAGGCGGGGATGCGGGGGCGAGTTACTGGCGCCAGGGAGTCAGGTCTAGGTCGGCGGGCGGGTCCGGAGGCGGGCCGGCCGGGGTGTCCGGGCCGACGCGCCCGCCCCAGCGCCACAGCTCGATCACGTAGCTCGTGAGGACGCGGCGCTGCGTGCGCTCGTCGCGCAGCTCGCGGTCCAACCTCTCGGTGATCGCGGTGAAATCCGACCGCCTGTTGGTCGCGCGGGACTGGCTCCAGGTGAGCAGGCCCACGACGAGCGCGACGACTGCGGCGGCTACGGCGCCGATGTCCACGTGCCGCCCTCCTCTCTCTTCTCTGCCGGAGGCGGGTCGTCCATCCCGGCCGCCCAGACCACGCCGAGCGCGAAGGCGAGCCACCCGCACGCGGACCCGGCGGCTTGCCGGTACGTGGTGACCGCGGCGACGGTGAACGCGGCGCCCCACAGCGCGGCCGGCGCCGCGAGCGCCGCGAAGCCGAGGTCGTGCAGGCGGGCCCAGCACGGCCGGGCCGCGGCAACGAGCGCGAGCGCGCCGCAGCCCACCCACACCCAGCCGAGGACGCCCATGGGGACGTGCGCGGTGATCGCGGTGAGCCCGCGCGAGCGGGAGTACGACGGGTCGCCGAGCACGCCGATCGCCCCGTAGGCGGCCCAGCCGGTGCCGAGGGTCGCGAGGAAGGCGCGCCGCCGCCAGTGCTGGGGCGGCGGCGCGGCCGTGTCGGTCACCGGCTCGCCGGGGGGATGTCGTACCCGCGCGGGGTGTGGCGCGCGGCCCACCCGGCGACGCCGGTGATCGCGGTGGGCACGAGCGCGAGCACGAAGGGCTCCAGGGCGTCCGGAAGCCCGGCGACGAGCCCGGCGTGGTCCTGAACGGCGGTGAGTACGGCGAGGAGGCCGGTGCTCGCGAGGTACGCGGCGACGGTCGCGAACTTGACCTTCGTCTCTACGGGTTCAGCCATGGGTTCCTCACTTCACGATCTTGAGCGTCTGGCCGACGCGGATCACGTCGGGGTTCTTGATGCCGTTGGCCTTGGCGAGCTTGGCCACGGTGGTGCCATGCGCGGCGGCGATCCCGGAGAGGGTGTCCCCGGCGCGCACGCGGTACGTGGTGCTCTTCGCGGCCGGGGAGCCGGTGAGCTTGAGGACCTGGCCGACGCGGATCACGTTCGGGTTGGCGATGCCGTTGAGGGCGGCGAGCTTGGACACCGTCGTGCCGTGCTTCGAGGCGATGCCTGAGAGCGTGTCGCCCGCGCGTACCCGGTACGTGCTCGGCTTCGCGGCGGGCGCGGGCTTGGGCTTCGCCGGAGGCTTCGCGGCCTCGTGCTCCTGGCCGCCGTCGCCAGCGCCCTTGCGGGCCCACGCGCGCAGCTCGGCGCGGCTGCCGAAGTTGGCGACGTTCGTGTCGACGGGGCTGTCGGTGTACTGGTGGATGAGCCACGGCGCCTTGATCGACGGCTTGCCCGGACGGCCGTTGTACTCGGCGATCCACAGGCCATCGGCGGCGAACGACGTGGTGTCCCTGTTCACCCAGAAGTCGCGGTTGCAGTACAGGAGCACGCGGTGGTTCGAGCCCCGGAGCTTCTGCACGGCCTTGAGGAACTGGTCCTTCTCCGCGCAGGTGGGCGAGCCGTGCGCGCTCGACTCCCAGTCGCAGACGAGCATGTCGTACTCCTGGCTCGCCGCCTGCCGGGCGAAGTACTCGGCCTGGGCCTGGACGTTGCCCGGGAGTAGGAAGTGGTAGAAGCCCACGACGAGACCGGCGCCGCGCGCAGTGGCGGCCTGCGAGGTCATGCGGGGGTTGGTGTAGGACGTGCCCTCGGTCGCCTTGATGATGGCGAAGTCGATGCCCTTCGTGGAGGGCGAGGAGGGCTGATAGCTCGCCCAGTCCTGGCCAGTGATCATGCGTGTCTCCAGACGTGACGAAGCCCCGCACGCGGGCGGGGCGGTGGTGGTGGAAGAGCAGCGCGGCTACTGGATGTCCGTGGCGACCGTCTGCGGCGACGTCGACTGATCGTCGATCCCGTTGGCCGTGGCCCACGTCCCGCGCATGTCGTTCCCGAACCGCTGGATGCCCGTGTGCCCCGCCGCGATGTACAGGCCGTTCCTCGCAGGCTTCGACGCGCCTCCGGGCCTGCACTTGTTCGCCGTGATCGCACAGGCGTTGAGGGCCGTCGTGGACAGCCGGATCGCTGCCGGGACCGAGGAGGTGGCGCCGCCCTGGTTGGCCCCGTCCACGAAGTTGTCCCTGATCTGAATGTCGCTGCCGGGACCGTTCACGAAGATCCCCGACTGCTGCGGGTCCCGCACCGAGTTCCCGATGATCTGCGAGTTGTCCGAGTTGTCCATCGTGATCCCGTACGCGCCCGCGCCCCAGATCACGTTGCCGCTGATCACGGTGTTGTTCTGGTACGACGTACTGATCCCGGTCCCCGAACTGTTCGCCACGACGTTGTCGCCGACGACCGCGCGCGACACCCGCTGGAGGCGGATCGCGGATTCCGTGCCGCCCGAACCGTCGATCGTGTTGCCGACGATCGTCACGTTGAGCACGGTGCCCGACGTCTCGCCGAGCGCCACGATCACGTTGTCGTACCCGGTGCCGCCCCGGAACGAGTTGCCGACGACAGCGAGGTTCCGCATCTGCTGCGAGGCGCCGGTCTGGTTGCCCGCAGTGTCCTTAGTGTCCTCGGTGTCCGTCAAGATCACCGTACGGAGCCTGACCCCGGAGCCGCAGCCCACGAACGTGTTGCCCGAGACGGTGGTGTCCTCGTAGTTGTAGGCGCTCACCGCGAACTGGAGGAGGCCCTCGAAGGAGTTGTCGGCGATGCGGATACGACGGTGCCACCGCCCGATCGTCGCCGAGTGCGAGCCCACTCCGCGCGGCCAGGCCGTCGTGCCGAACGTACCGCTCGCGCCGAAGTGACAGCCCGAGACCAAGATGTCCTCACAAGGCGTGTGGTCGTACGGGCCGAAGCCACCGAAGACCCCCACCGACTTCGCGAGGTCGAGCTGCACGGCCTCCGAGAAGCTCCGGCTCTGGTCCGCCGAGTTGTCGACGTAGCCGCGGAACTTGCAGTTTTCGACGAGGCCGTGCGAGGTCGAGTTCAGCTCGATCGCGTGGTACCCGCTGACGTCCCGCACCTCCAGGTCGCGGATCGTGATGTCCGTGGCGTGCCCGATCGAGATGCACATGGCGTCGCCGGTCAAGCCCGCCGTCGTGCCCCTCATATTCCACAGGCCGCCCTCGATCGTGATGCGGCTCTCGCCGGTGTAGCCGCCCTTGTTCTGGTCGGCGTCCCCGTTGATGATCATCGTGTCGGCGACGTTCCGGCGGAACTCCGCGCCCGCCATGAGGGTCAGCCGGGTGTTCGAGTAGATCCGCAGCGTCGAGCCGATCATGTACGTGCCCGGCGGGACCAGCACCCACCCGCCACGTTGCGCGCGCGCCTGGTCCAACGCGGCCTGGATGCCCGGCGCCGAGTCCGACGCACCGGACGAGTCCGCGCCGAGCTGCGTCACCACGATCATCTCGCCCGCCGCCATCGCCGCGAGACGGCCGGCGGTGATGTCCATGCCGGGCTGCCAGATCACAGGGTCCGCCATGCGGAGCCCTCCTTCGAGGTCAGAGGGAGGCGATCGCCGGGTGAGCGAGCGCCACGGATGCCCCCGCGGCGTGCGTCTTCACGACGCCGTTGAGGGAGCGGGTCACGGTGAAGTCCTGCACGCCGCTCGCCGGTTCGCCGATCGCGGTGACGCGCATGGTCTCGCCGCCGATCGCGATGTCCACCGGCATCTCCGCCGGGTCCGTCGTCCACGGGGGCCCGTCCGTCGTACGGACCCGGACCGTGGTCGCCGTGGCGGTGAGCGCGGAGGCCAGCTCGGAGCCGTCCGTGCCGGCCTTCCCGTACGTCGGGTGGTCGGTGATCGCGGTCATCCAGGGACCGCCGGGCGAGCACACGAAGGTGATCTCCCACCGGCGCGGCAGCAAGGTCTCCGTCCAGCCCTCGACGATGAGGTCTACGGGCTCGCGGGAGATCCAGCCCGGCAAGTTTGCCAACCGGAGCAGGTCGCCCTCGCGCAGCCGCAGAACGGCGGGGATCAACCACGGGGCCTTGTGGAGCAGGACCCGTACGGCCGGGTAGCGAGCGCCGTCCCACGCCCCGAGGTGCAGCCTCCACGCCGCATGGTCCGCAGGCTGATCGTCGCGGTAGAGGGAGAGCGTGACCGACTCGTCGTACCGGCCGATCCCCGCCGGGGGGTCTTGCACGGACAGCGGACCCGTCTCCAGCACCGCGCGCGCCGAGCTGCCGCCCGCGCGCTGCACGGTGATGTCGTTGCGCACGTCCTGGTCGTCGTCCACCGGCTCCAGCGGCGGCGCCAGCCCCGGCGCCTGGTAGTCCAATGTGAGCGCGGGTTCCTGCGTGTACAGCGTCGCGCGCTCCCGGTACCGCAGCCCGATCCGGGCCGGGTCCTCGGTCAGCCGCCCGCCGTCCGTCTCGGCGCCGCTCTGGAGCAGCGTGAGGAGCGTGTCGGCGGTCTGCCCGCCCATCTGCGGCGTGCCGAAGCCGCGCTCGAAGGACAGCGGAATGTTCTCCTCGAGGGCGAGGCGCGTCATGCGGGTACGGACGCTCTCGCCCGCGTACGCCGAGTCGGCGCGGTCGTAGAGGCTGGTGTCAGCGGAGGGCAGCACGGCGAGGTGCCCGAGGCTGATACCCCCGGTATCGCCGACGTTTCCGCTCATGGCGACGCTGGTGACGTGCCCGGGCGCACCGGTGACGAGGGCTTCGTTCCCGGTCCCCACTGCGTTCTCCACGGGAATCCATCCGTGGTGGTACTCGGTCTGCGCCCCCCGAAGTCGGGCGGTGATCTCCAAGCGGTTCCAGGTCTGGAAGAAATCAGCGTTGCGGATCGTGTGGTAGAGCTGGAAGAGCTGCTGCCCCAGTGCTCCGTGCCCCGTGAACCAGTACCGGTCGGACGCGACATCCAAGGTGAGCCGCCGGGCTACGCCTGTGGTCTGCACGTCCAGCGCCCGGAACTTCCCCGGGGGTGGGGTGTCCATGCGGTAGACGTAGCTGACCATCCAGTCCCCATCAGGCCCACGCGGGACCTGCTGCCCGAAGGACGCGATGCCTGAGAAGGTCGGCACGGGCAGCGATCCGGCGAGGGTGTCGTCGGCCGCCATCGATGCGCCGGCCAGGATGAGGGGCTGCACGCGGGCGATCGGGCTGTACGCCTGCGTGGCCTCGCGCCCGTCCTCCATCGGCCAGTACGCCACCGGGGAGCCGGACGGGATGCGGCGGCGAAGCGGGGAGTCCAGGGCTTTCACGCCCTGCCCGTACCGGCGTAGCACTCCGGCCGCCTCCACGCTCGTCCACACGTCGTGCTCGCCGGGGGTCCATCGCTGCGGCCACTCTGAGACCTCTCCCACGAACCGCGGCCAACGGTCCGTTACGGCGGTCGCCGTCGAGGCGGTCCAGGTGCGCCCGGTCTCGTCGGTGAGCGAAGTCGCGCCGGGCTGCGCCGTCGTGAGGTCGAGGTCCGCGAGGATCGGCCCGTCCTCGGAGGAGCGGACCTGCGCGCGGTAGATGGCGCCGGTGAGGCCGCGGCGGGCGATCGTGAGGGGGACCGCCGCCGCTCGGATCGGTGTGGGCCGGGAGAGGAGGACGTCGCGGCCGAACCTCGTCCAAGGGCCGTCCATCGAAGCTGACCAGTAGGTGCGGACGCGGCTCAGCCCGGTATCGGTCGTGTCGTGCGTGATGCGCAGAACTGCCCTCCGGGGTAGCTCCGCCGGCGGGGCCCACCCGTAGTTCCACACCGTGCCGTCCGTGGTGGTCCACACGAGGTAGAGGAACCCGGAGTAGAGGTACATCTCCCACGCCCTCAGGGCGGGGTCCGTCTCGTCCCACATCGAGATGAGGTGCTGCTGCGTCGTCGTCGCGTCCCAGCCGTAGGGCTCCACATCGACCCGCACATCGAGGGCGTCCGTCGTGAGGTCGGCGGTATACGGGGTGGAGAGCCGGGTGTCCGGGGTGCCGTCCACGGCGAGGTGAACGGGCGCGCCGGGCACGGTGAGGCGCACGGGCGTGTTGCGGCCGATGAGCCCGTAGTACGGCGACATGGCGTTGCGCGGGCTGTACTTCCCCGCGCGGTTGTTGATCGTCAGCGGCACGCTCGCGGGGTCCGCGCTCGTGCCCGCGTTGCGCAGGCCCCGGGTGTGGGTGATCGCGTCCCGGGTGTAGACGTCCTTCGTGATGTCCGTCCACGCGGTGCCGGTCTTCAGCTCGACGCGGACATCGAGCGGATCGTTCGGGAACAAGGTCAGCCCCTTCCGAGGACGGTCTGCACGTTGCCACCGCGCACGGTCACGGACTGCCGGAGAACCTCGACCAAGAGGTCCCCGATGCGGCTGCCATCGCTGCGGATCTGGATGACGGGCCCGGCCGATCCGGACGCCGATCCGGACCGTCCGGACATGCCTCCACCTGCGCTGGCACCGGGGGCTCCGGGGCGCGGGGTGGAGACGAGCCCGGCCATGGTCCGGTCGAGCGCGGGCTGTCCGGACTCGATGCCCTGCACGATCCCGGCCGGGATGAACCGCCCGACCGTGTCGGCCATCACGCGTGAGGGGCTGTGGATGCCGAGGGCCTTCGCGATCGGCCCCGGAATCGCGCTCTTCGCGAAGGAGACGAGCTGGCCGCGAAGCCACCCGCCCATGCTCTTGATCCCGTTCCAGAGCCCCTGGACGACCGCGCGCCCCTTCGAGACGAGGAGCGAGCCCATGTTGCCGAGTGCCCCGGAGATGCGTCCCGGCAGGCCCCGCATCCACGACACGAGCGCCTGCGCGCGGCTGATCGTGTTCGTTTTGATCGTGTTCCAGTGCTTGATCATCAGCCCGATGGGCGTGAAGTTGAGGAACGCCTGGTAGATCATGTTCGGCACGCCGCGCAGCCAGCCCACGATCGCGTTCCACGCCGCCACGGCGCCGCTCCGGATCGAGTCCCAGTGCTTGATGATCAGGCCCGGAAGCGTGAAGTTCAGGAAGATCTGCACCAGCGCGTTCGCGGCCCACTGGACCTTCGCCCAGATCCAGTTCCACGCCGCGAGTGTCGCCGCCTTGATCGTGTCCCACTTCGCGATGATCAGAACCACCAGCGCGATCACCGCCGCCGTGATCCAGCCCACCGGGCCCATCGCGATCAGCCACTGAGCGGCCATCACCGCAGCCCACGCGACCGCGCGCGCGGCCATGAGCACGAACTGCGCGACCGTCGTCGCCGCGACACGGAGGATCGAGACCAGCCACGTCGCCGTCATCCGCGCCGCCGAGGCCGCCCACACGGCGGCCGTACGGGCGGCCGACGCGACCGCGCCGACTGCCATCCGCGCGAAGGCCGCCGTGCCCCGGGCCGCCATGCCCAGCCACGCCACCGTCGTGCGCGCAGCCGCAGCGACCTGCGTTGCCGCACTCCGCGTCGCCGCCGCCCCGGATCGGACCCAGCCCGCAGCCGTACGCGCGCCGGACACCGTCGCGGTCACGCCCATGAGCACGAGCGCCGGCACGAGCACGCTCGCGACCACGCCGGCGACTACCTTGAAGACCGTGCTGTGCCGCTGGATGAAGCCGTACGCGCTCATGAACGCCGGGACGACCTCGCCGCCCAGGACGTCGACGAGCTTCTGCTTCAACCCCCGCTGGAACGCCATGAGCTGGGCCCCAGCGTTGTCCCGCAGGGTATTGCCCATCCGGTCCGCCGCGCCCCCGACCTGCCCAAGATCGGACACGGCCTTGGACGGGTCCAGCTCGAAAAGGGCCTTGCCCATGTCCTCGGCCTTGGTCCCGAAGAGGGCGACCGCCGCCGCGTTGCGGTCGACGGGGTCCTTCATGTTGCGGAGCTTGTCGAGGACGGTCTGGAGGCCGTCCGACGCGCCCTTGCCGCCCTTCGCGATCTGGGCCGTCATGTCCTTCGCGGACAGGCCGAGCGCCTTGAACCCGGCAGCCGACGTCGTCGAGCCGTCCGTGGCCCGGATCTGGAATTCCTTGATCGCGTCGGCGACCACATCGGTGTCCCGGGCGCCAGCCTTCATGCCCTGGCTGAGTAGCCCGGTGGCCTGCGAGGCGGACAAGCCCATCGCCCGGAAGATGGTGCTGTACTCGTTGAAGGTGTCGGCGATGTCGTCCGCGCGCGGGCCCATCTTCTGGAGCCCGGCGGTCAGCGCATCGAGGGCCTCGGCCCCGTTCCTCGCGAGACCGGTCTTGATCATCTGCCCGACCGCGTTCGCGGTCTGCCCAAGGTCCAGCTCGAAGGTCTGCGCGAGGTCGGCGACCTTCGTAGCGATCGATTCGAGCTGCGCGTTCGTCGCGCCGGGCGGAGCGATCCCCGCGCGCATCGTGGCGCTGATCGCGTCCGCCGCCGTCTGGAAGTCCTCGGTGACGCCCTTCGCGTAGAGCTGCCCGGCGATCCGCCCGTACTGCTGCGCCACCGCCGGCGTCGTACCGAGCTGCGCGCCCAACCGCCCGGCGATCTGGCCCTGCTCCATCGCCTGCGAGAGCCCGGCCATCAGCGCGACCCCGATCGCCCCGCCGATCACCAGCCCCTTCACACGGGACAGCGCGCCCGAGAGTGCCCCGGCCGCGCGGTCGCCGCCCTCCTCGGCGCCGTCCGCCGCGCCGTCGCCGACATCGGAGCCGATCCGGCGGCCGGCCGCGACGAACCGACCCCGCGCGTTGCGGAGCCGCCCGTCCGCGCCTTCGGTAACGCCGTCGCCGAGGGCCTGCCCCGCGTGCTGCCCGGCCTCGTCGGCGTCGCCCGCCATCTGCCGCCCGGTGGAGCGCATCGCGTTCTCGGTGCGGCGGAGGGCGGGCGCGACGCCCCGGTCGTCGAGGCTGATCAAGCCGGTCAGCTCGCCGATCGTCAAGGCCACGGCGGTCACCTCCTGGCGGTACGCCCCCTCGCGGGAGGCTCGGGGGGTTGGAAGTGCCGTGCGATCCGTGACTCGGCGGAGAGAAGGCCCCACATGCGGACGCGGAGCCAGCGCCAGGAGCGGGCGCGGAGGAGGCCGGGCTCGGAGAGGTCGAGGCCGTACGTCTCCTGGAAGTCCGCCTCGACGAGCGGCCATTGCTCCAGGAGACCGTCGAGGGTTACTTGCGGGGCGCGGCCTTGGCCTTGCCGCTGCGGGGTGACGCCGCCCTCGTACCACTCGTAGAGCCCCGTGACCGGGTCGTACTCGCCGCAGCCGACTCCGAGGAGCCTCGCGCTGCCTGGCGACGTGCCGCCCGGTTCGGGGCCAGTTGAGAAGGGTCGCCACCGCTGGCCCAGTACGTGCGGGCGGTGTCGAGATCGGCGGTCACCCAGAACATGACGGTGAGCGCGGTGTGCTTGAAGCGCGCCCAGTCCGTCGCGGCGAGCAGTTCGTCATGCACCGGGCCGAGGAGCATCCGGTACAGGTCCCGCTCCTCGTCGTCGGACAGGCTCTCCGCGTCGGGCTCGGTGCCGTCCTGGAGCATCCGTGCGGCGGCCCGGGTGATCTTCTCGACGCGGAGCCCGTCCTCGGCGGACGGCGACGGGATGCGGTACGTGCGCTCCACGCCGTCCGTGCCGCGCACGGGCAGTTCCAGGGCGTCGTCAAGGAAGGTGTCGAGGGCCTCGAAGACCTGTGCCACGTCAGCCCTCCTCTTCGTCGGCGAGCGGGTTGTCGATGAGGAGCAGCGGACCGTCGCCGGTGAGGGTCACCTCGACCTGGTCAAGGTCGGTGGTCTCGCCCCCGGACGGCGCCCACTCGACGAGCGCGCGGCCCTCGTACGCCTCGGGGAGCCCGTTGCGGTCGTAGTAGCGGACGTGCACGTACGAGGCGGACCCGAAAGCGAAGCTCGCCATGCGCAGCGCCTCGTGCGTCGGGTGGTACGTCTTCTGCAGGTCGTTGATCTTGCGGTTGATCGTGACGGACAGCTCCCAGCTCTGGCCCGTCTTGGTGTTGCCCGCCCAGCCGTCCGAGTCGTAGTCGCTGGAGTCCTCAAGATTCGGTTCGGCGGAGGGCTGGAGTTCCGCCACGCCCATGACGGGCTGCCAGTCCGGCGTCGTGTCCGTGCCGAGATCCACCTCCAGCCGCCACCGGCGGGCGAGAGCGGTGACCTTGGTCTCCACGGGTGTGCTCATCTGCTGCTCCCTATTCGTGCTGGTGAGGGCCCGGCCGTACGGTCCGGAGGTAGTAGTTCGCGGTCAGCTCCATGCGCTGCCGCGAGTCCAAGCCGATCCACGCCTGCGACTGCCGCCAGGCGAGCGCGACATGGACGGGGCCGAGGGGGAAGTGCTCGCGCATGTGCAGCGCGGCGAAGACGGCGTCGGCGAGGTCATCGACCGCGCCCGGGTCCCGGCCCGCGCGCATCCGCGCCTGCACCCCGGTGATCGCGTCCAGGCCGCCACCGTCCTCGACCGGGTACGCGGTCAGCGCGACCGCGCGGTCCGGGTCCGGGGGCATCGCGCCCCGGAAAATCCCCGTGCTGTCGGGGGGGATGACGGCGGCCGGGTCGTAGACGCCGACGCCCTCCCCGGCGAGCAGCTCGGCCAGGCCGACGAGGAGCGTGGTGGTGTAGCCGATCGGCGGGGCGCTCACCGCAGGGCCCGCTGAATCTGCGCGGCGATCAGCGCGGCAACCTCGGAGCGCGCCGCGTTGAGGGGCCGCTCCAGGTACTTCGCCGTACGCCCAGGTGCGTGCCGGTACGTCAGCTCCTCGTGCTGGCGCACCGCGTACGGGGTGTCGTACGAGACGGCGGCCGTCAGCGCGCCCTCATCCACGGACGCAGTGCCCGACCGGGACAGCGCCGCCTCGTCGATGGGCACCACCGTGCGGGACTCCGCCAGGACGTGCTCCGCCGCCAGGAGCAGCCCGCGCGCCGCAGCCGCGCGGATCTCGCCTTCGACAGCGTGGCCGTTGAAGCGAAGCCGGAAGCCCTGCGGCATGACGGCCACCTCCTACTCAAGCTGGATCTCCAGGTGGTCAGGCGTCGCGAGGCCGCCGCCGTCCCGCCGCGCGGTCTGAATCACCGTGGTGACCCGCCCTCCGGGGAGCGTCGCGCGGGACAGCGGCGGCACGAGCGCGCCCGGCGCGGCGTACGCCGTCGAGCGGCTCGTCACGTCCTCGCCGCCCGGGGAGCGCACGGTGCGGGTCTGCTCGTCGAGGAAGACCCGCAGCTCGCGCGGCGGGCCGTAGAGCGGGCCCGTGCTGGAGTCCCCGCGGTAGGGCTCCACGACGATCCGGTGACGGAGCAGCCAGCCCGGGATGCTGTTCACCAGGTGCTCACCGCCCCCAGCCAGAAGCGCCCGGCAAGCTGCGGTGCACGCAGCTCGTCGGCCACCTGCGGCGCAAGCTGGCGGGCCGCCGAGTCGTCGCCCGAGATCGCGCCCGCAGCCCGGCCGCCGAGGCTCACGCTGCCGATCGCGACCGAGCCCCACCCGACGCCGGCCGCACCCGTCGAGTCGCCGACCTCGCCCCACCACGCGACCTGCGCGCACACCGCGCGGCCGATCGCCTCCGCGACGACCGGGTCCGCAGGGAGCCCGGCGGGAGTGACGTCGTACCGGCAGTACGCGAGGACCCGGGCATCGAGCATCCGGGAGGCGTCAGCGAGGAGCCGCACGGCGCCCGGCGGGGGCACGTCCCGGAGGTACGTGGCGAGTTGCGTGGTCGTCGCGTACACCCGCCCGTCCGGCACCGTGGTGCTGGCGGGGGCGACGCCGACCTCCTCGGTTTCCACGGAGGCGCCGGTGCCGGTCACGGTCCAGTGCAGCAGCCAGACCCCGGCGAGCGTGTACTCGACCGGTGCGGTGAAGGTGCCGCTGTCGCCGCGCGAGACGACGGGCAGGAGCGCTGTCCCGTCCGGCTGCTCGACGCGGAGGACCGCGTTGGTGGTGTCGTCGTGCGGGCTGACGGTCAGGGTGGCCGTCGCCAGGTCGCCGACTTCGGGCATCACCCACCCCCTTCGGTGGTCGTGGCGGTTAGCACCGGGCCTGCGGTGCCCGTACGGAGCACGGGCCCGTACGTGGTCGGGCTGAGCGCGGGGCCGGTGGTGGTCGGGGTGAGCCGGTCGGCCGGGCGCTGCCGAGCCGGAGCCACGGTCGAGGCCCGGTCGGCGACGGTGGCCGTGCGGACCATGCGGCGCTGGAAGGGCTGCCGTACGGCGCCTGCCCGTACGGCCGCGCGCCCGGGGCCGAGCCGGGCGGTGCGGCGCTGGACCGCGCGGCCCGCGTGCTCGCGCGCTCGGGCCGCGCCGAGGCGCACCGTGCGCCGGTGCCGTACCGCGCCCGCGCGGTCAGCCGCGCTGGCGGCCCGCACGCGCACCCTCGCCGCGCCAGACAGCGAGGTCGCCGTCACGCCCTCTGCGGCGCCGCCCAGAAGCAGCCGCCGCTGAGGTTGCGCGCGGGCCGCGTGGTCGCGGCTGTGCGCGGGGCCCAGCCGCACCATCCGTACGGCGCGCACCGGGAGCGCGCCGTCGCGCTCCTCTGCCGGGCGAAGGCTCGCCCGCGCGCTCGCGGCCACCTCGCTCGCGCGCTCGCGGGCGGTCGCGGCCCCGATCGGCGCCGCCTTGCGTACGGCGAGCGGGAGCGATGCGGCAGCGGTGCGGGCTGCTCCGATCCCCGTGCCACGGCCGGTCTCCGCCCGGGGAGCCGTCGCCGTCTCCCGCGCGGTGCCGAGGGCGGCCTGGTGGCTCGCCGCGAGCGCGCCCGCCCGCACGCCTGCGCGCGCGGTGCGCACGACGACAACGCGATGCGCGCGGACAGCGCCCGCGCTCTCGCGCACGGCCGGGGCAGACAGCGGCGCGCGACGGCGGACGGACAGCAGCTCAGCCGCAGCCGTCTCGGAGGCCGCGCCGAGCCAGCGACGGGCGCCGGCCGAAAGGCTCGCGGCGCTGTCGGTCTCCATCGCGGCGCCGAGCCGTACCGTGCGCGCGTGCCCGATCGCGCCCGCGCGGACGGCGGTCCGGGCGGTCCGGATCGGCGCAGTGCGACGCAGGACGAGGGGCTGGGTCGTGGAGCTGACCAGCGCGGACCCGATCCGGACCGCCCGGACCGCGTGCACCGGCAGGGCGGCGTCGTGCTCGTGGGCGGGCGCCGCCGCCGCGCGGTGACGGGCCGTCAGCTCGCCCGCTCGCTCGGCCACAGGGGCGGCGCGCAGCGGGGCTGCGCGCCGCTGCCTGACCGGATGCGCTGCCCCCGTGGTGGCCGCCGGGCCGAGCTTCGCGCGCCGCGACCAGCTCGCCGCAGTGCCGTACTCGACCTCGAGGGCCGCCCCGAGGACCGCGCGCGCGACGGCCGTCACCGGGAGGGCCCGCTCCGTCGTACGCGCGGTCGCCGCCGGGCGCACGATGTGCGGCGGCGCGATGTTGAACGCCGCGAATCGCGCCTCGCTGCTCGCGCCCGCGTCGCGGTGGGTGGTGAGCTGCACCTGGAGAGGCGTGCCGTCGAGCACCCAGGCCGGGGCCGGGGACGAGCGCTGCACGGTCCACACCGCACCGTCCGGCGCCGTCTCCCACAGAAGGGCGTCGCCGGTCGCGCGGATGCGCAGCCAGGCGTGCCCGACAGGGTCGTACGGGAGGCTGACGCGGTCGGGGTCGTAGTAGCCCGCGCGCGCCGAGAGGTTGAGGAACCCGTGCACGGCGTCGACCTCGACGACCGCGTCCGTGCCCATGTTCGCCGTCGTGACGAGGACCTGCGTCCACGCCTCGCTCGCGGTCCCGGCCGGCGCCGGGGTGATGCGGCAGAAGACCGCGGATTCGGTGAGCCGGTAGGCGGTCGCGGAGGCGTAGCCCGCGTAGTCGCTCGTCGACGAGACGACGGCCTCGCCGTCGCTCTCGCTGATCGCCCCGTACGAGTCCGGCCAGCGTGCCTCGTCGACCGTGCCGTCCGCGAAGTCGTCGCGGAGCGCGGCCCCGAAGGGCAGGACCAGGCGGTGCCCGGCCGCGTGCTCGTGGGCGGCGCCGAGCTGCACGACGGTCTCGGGGCGGGCGTACTCGACGAGCGCCCACAGCGCGCTCACCCGCCGCACGGTCGTCTGGGAGACGTTCGCCCGGTAGCCGATCTGCGCCGTGCCGAGCGCGGCCCGCGTCCAGGCCGTGCCGGTCTGGGGGTTGGCGTAAGTGGTGAGCTGGTACAGGCGCGGTACGGCGCTCTTGTGGGTCGTCCACCCGTTCACCGCGACGCTCGTCGAGGGCGACTCGGCGACCGTGCCGCCCGACTGGCCCTTGATGCGGGTCACGATGCTCGCGGCCGTCGTCGCCGTCGATCCGACGCGCGCGCCCAGGGCGACGAGACGGATCGCGTCTGTCGCGCCGATCCCTGCGGCGGACGCGGAGGAGAGGGTGAAGTCGTCGGTCGCGGTACCGCTCGCGGCTGTCTGGTTGTAGGACGTCGCGTCGTCCGGGGTGATCTCCGAGACGCGTGCCCAGTTGTTCGCGGCACCCGCGGTCCCCCCGACCGTGGTGGCCCACCCGTTCGCGTCCCCGACCCCGGCGGGGCGAAGGTGGACGACGGTGCCCGCCCTGGGTAGCCCGGTCTGCGCGCTGCCGGTGTCGTCGTTCACGGCCACGTCGTCGATGCAGATGTCCATGCCGCTCGCGGCCTGGATCGCGCCCATGCGGACGCGGGAGAAGCCGTTGATGTTCGAGCACAGCGTGTCGGCGAAGAGCGTGCCGTTGAGGTAGCCGCGGAAGGGAGCGGTTCCGGCCGTGACGGTCCCGGCGGTGTCGGTGTAGTCCAGCTCGATCCGGTGCCACTGCCCGAGGGCGAGCGGCGCGGTGGCGGGCCCGAGGCTGATGAGGGCCTGGTTGTCGCGGAGCTGGAGCGCGCCCGCGGTCGTCAGGCGTACGACGGCGGGGAAGTACCCGGACTGCCCCACACCGTAGATGTTGGTGTCGGCGGCGGGAAGGGCGGTGATGTACAGGTAGAAGCGGTGGAAGGTCCGCATGACCACACCGCTCGTGAGCTGCATCTCGACGTACTGCGTCGGGCCCGTGGGCACGACCCGCAGCGAGGCGAGACCTCCGGGGCGGTGGATGCTGGTGGAGATCGCAGGCGATCCGTTGGAGTCCTGGATCTCCACCAGCGCGGCAGCGGACTGAAGCTCGAACCCACACGTCCACAGCCTGGCCACCGGCCCGCCCCCTCACGCGTTCTCGGCGACCGCCAGTCCCGCCGTGGCGATCTGCGCGGTGATGTCCGTCCCGTCCGGGGTGACCGCGAAGTCGTGCACGGTCAGCGGGATCAGCGCGCTGTCCGCGCTGCTGCCGGTGGGGTCGAAGGCGATGACGAGCTTCCCGGTGGCGGGCCCGCTCGCGGCGGTCCACGTCACGTCGGCAGCGTCCACGGAGGCGCTGTTCGTCGTGTCGTTGACCGCCGCCGTGACTCCGGTCAGGACCTTGCGGCCCATCGCGGTCTGCTCCGTCGCGGTCGCGAGGATCGCGGCGAGCGTGTCCGCGTCCTGGAGCGCGTCGTCCGTGGGCAGGCCCGACGCCGCGAGCACGACGGCGACGAGCTTCGCCCCGCCGGTGCCCGCCTGCGCCGTCGCCCCGTAGTGCACGAAGCGGCCCTTCGCCGTGTTCGTGACGAGGTCAGCCATCGCTCACCCCGTACTTCGCGACGAGTAGCTCCTTCGTCAGCGTGTCGACCTCGGCGCGCTCCTCGTCGGAGACCGCGCGCTCGCGGGCGTACTCCTGCCACTCGGCCTTCGACGCCGAGCGGGCGGGCGGCTCGTCGGCCGCTCGCTCCTCCAGCTCCTCGTCCGTGGCGTCCTGCTCGGCCACGCCCGGGGACGCCTGCGGGCGCGAGAGGACACCGTCCGGCCGGACCGGGCCCGGCTCCTCCCCGTCCTCCAGGCGCTCCCAGTTGGGGAGGAAGTCGAGCCGGGCGTCCGGCTCCTGGCGCTCGACGACCTCGCCGTTGTTCTCGTTGCGGTAGCGGATCATGCGGCATCGGCTCCCTTGATGAGGACGGCACGGTTGGGGTCGAGGGTCTTCACGCCGTACAGGCAGTCGACCGAGACGACGGTCTGCTTGAACTTGATGTCGTAGTCGTAGACCACGCGGAGCGCGAAACCCTTGTACGGCACGATCGCCGCGTCCTGAGCGCCCGGCGGGATCTCCAGGGTGCGGGTGACCAGCGCGAACGCGGTGCGGTGGAACGCGACGTCGACCTCGGTGGTCGGCTCGCCCGTCTCCGGGTCGGCCGCAGGGCCCGTGATGTTCTGCGACATGTACGGCGTGAAGCCGCTTGCGTTCGCGCCAAACTGCGCCTCGGTGAGCCCGACCGTGCTGCCCCGCTGGTCGGAAGCGCGCCAGATCTTCTCGGCCATCCACCGCGCCTTCGTGCGCGGGCCGACGACCACGTTGCGGTCAGCGGCCGGGACGTTCTTCGTGTCGAGGAGCGCGCCCGCCTCGATGAGGACGCGAGAGTCCGACCACGGGTACGCCCCCCCGGGGTAGTTGTAGTTCTCGCCGCCGGTGTTCTCGGCGACCTCGCCCACGGTCTGGGTGATATCGCTGCGGAGGCTGAGGATGTCGCGGTCGATTTTCTGTGCCATCGCCTCCATCGCCGGGTCGAGGAGCCGCTCGCCGAAGTCGTCGATCTCCAGGGTGAGCTGCTCGGTCGTAACCGTGAAGCTGACGTCGGGCAGGTGGTTGAGCACCACCGGGAAGCCGCTCTCCGTGGCGTTCTGCGGCACGATCCCGGTGGTGCGGTTGAACTCCGTGGCGGTGAACACCGCGGGCTTCCGCACGGTGATCGTGTCGCCCTGGCGGCCGGCGAAGTCGGCCTCGTAGTCGCGGTGCACGAGCTGCGCCATGTGCGTCGTCTCGTACAGCGTCGCGAGCGCGCGACGTGCGATGTTGTCGGGGGTGAGGAAGGTGTTGGCCATCGGGGGCCCTCTCTGTCTGGGTGCTCGCGCTCAGCCGCCGCGCTGCTTGCGGCGCCGCTCGCGGTGAGCGTCGATCGAGTCGTCGTCTGCGGCCTTGCCTCCGGACCCGCCGGAGAAGTCCGCCCCCATGCGGCCGGGCGCCGGAGAGGCCGCCTTGAGCTTGGGGTTGTCGGCCACGGCCTGCTTGATCGCGGCGTTGACCTTCTTCGAGAAGCCCTCGTCGGCCGGGTCGAGGTCGGCGATCGAGCGGAGGAACGCCCTGCTGTCGGTGAGGGCGTCGGGGTCGGCGCCGTGCTTCGACGCGCCCCGGTACACCGCCAGCTCCACGGCCGTCTCCCGGTGCGTGGCCGTCGCCTTCTCGATCTGCGCGGTGAGCGCGGCCGGGTCGGGCGGCGTGTCCTTGTCGTCCTTGATCAGGCCGAGGGCCTTCCCGAGTTCCTGCACGATCTCCGTGCGGGCCTCGTCGGCGGCGGCCTTCTTCGCGGACGTGCGCGCCTTCGCGGCCTCGCCGTTCGCCGTCTTCAGCTCCTTCTGGAGCCGGGCAATCGTCGCGGCAGGGTCGTCGTCGGCAGGCTTCTTCGCGGGCGGCTTGGGCTTGGGCTTCTCGCCCTGGTCCTCGTCGTCCGCGCCGCCGCCCGTCTCGGCGTCGTCGGCCTGGTCGTCGTCGGCATCGCCGCCGTCGTCAGCGTTGCCGCTGTCGTCGGTGCCGGAGTCGCCTCCGTCCCCGCCGTCTGCGTACAGCCACGGGTCGAAAGGGCCGGTGGCGTAGGGGTGGGCCCATCCGGCGCCCGCGAGGGCGTAGCGGGCGAGGTGCTTCTTCTGCATCGTGCACTCCTGGTGCGCGTAGGGAGCCCCGCGCCTGGCGGGGCTGTTGAGCGATCCGGCCCGCACCCGGCGGGCGGAAGTCGTTGTCAGAGGCGCGCGCTACATTCACCGGATGACCGTTGAGATAGAGCAGGTACCGGGCCAGTGCCGCCGCTGCGAGGGGACGTTGGTGCGGCGCGTCCTCACGCGGAGCGCGTGGGGCGGCCATGAGATCAAGAAGCCCTCAGCGCCTTACTGCCCTTCATGCACGCAGCAGGAGCTGGCCGCGTGGGATCGCGAGCACGGCGCCGCCTCCTAGTCAGCGCGCCGTCGTGAGCTGTTCGCGGTGGCTCTTACGCGGCAGGCCCGTATCCGAGACCAGCTCCCGGATACGGGCCTGATACGCCCGCCCCCGTGCGCTCGCCGCCGTACGGGCCCCGTCGTCGAGCGCCGCCGCCGCGCGCCGCTTCCACCGCCGCACCTGCCGCTCCAGATACCGCTGCTGCTGCGACTCCGCGTACGAAGCCCGCGCGGGCACCGACTCCGGCACCCGCGAGACACCCGGGAGGTACGCCGAGACGGAGTGCCGACAGTTCGGATGAAGCAGCCCCGCCGCCCGCGCCTCCGGCAACGAACCCGCCACCGCCACCGAGACCGCCCGGCCGTCCTCCGTCGCGTGCTCCACCCTCACCGTCCGCGCACCCGGCGCCCCCGCCCGCGCCAGCACCTTCCCCTCCCAGCGCTTGCACAACGGGCACTCCTCCGGCGCCCGCGACACCACCACCAGATCCACGCCCGCAGCCGCGAGCCGATCCGTGTGCGCCTCCACCGCCGCCCGCCCGACCACCGACCGCGTCGCCATCTCCACGTACGCGCGCATGTCCCAGCCGCGGCCCCGCGAGTCGATGAAGCCGGTTACGCCCCGGTCCGCGACCGCGTCGAGCGCGGACTGCGCGGCCTGGCGCCGCGTCTGCGCGCCGAGCAGCGGCGCCGCTGACGCTCGGGTGATGACGTCCCGGTACGTGTCCATCGCGACCCGCAGCACCCGCTGGTGCACGGGCCCGGTGTCGGCCACGAGCGCCGCCGCGAGCCGGTCCACGGCCGGCGCGGTCGGCAGCACGTCGGCGGCCACCGCCGCCTGACCGGCCGCGACCGCGCCCAGCTCGGCGACGGCTGCCTGCTGCCCGCGGTCGTACGCCTCGGCGACGGCCTCGTGGATCGCGCCGGACGCGTCCAGGGCGAGCGCGTCGATGACGGTCTGGATCGCGGCCTGGAGGTCACCGAGCGCGGCCAACTTCAGCTCGACCCAGACCGGGGAGCCGATGCCCTCCGCGAGAGCCGTACGGATGCGGTCGAGCATCGTGCCCTCGGCGGCCTCGTACAGGTCGGCGACGGCGGCGGCGAGGTCCTCAGCGAGCGCGGGCGATACCGGCACCGTGCACCTCCTACGGAAGGTCCCCGGCCTGCATGGGATCGGGGACGCTCATGCCCTGTTCCAGGTGGATGCGGGCGACCTCGGTGGCGACCTCGTCCTTGTCCAGCTCGGGCCGGGTCATCCGGACGAGGGTCTCCGTGCTCGCGGCCTGTGCGCGGCGGAGGGTCTCGGCGGTGGTGGCCAGGCTGAGCGGGCTCTCCTGCACGCTGTCGGCGAACTCGACGGTGGGGCGCTGCGGTTGACTGGCGCCGCCGAAGACGTACCGGTCAACCGCGAGGAGCGCCTCGACGTGGTGCGCGAGCGCGGGCCGCCAACGCAAGACCTTGCGGCCCCGGGTCGTCATGCTTCGGCGCTCCTTGGAGACGACCTCGGTCGCGGTGACCGCGACGTCTCCACCGATGCCGAAGGTCTGGCCGGAGTACCCGGCGCTGCGGAGGATCTGGTTCACCAGGTCCTCGGCGGTCTCGCGGTGCTCTTGGACGCGGATGGCGAACTGGGCGATGGTGAGCTGCGGTCCCGCGTCGCCGCGCGCCAGCATGTTCAGGCCCGCGTACGCCTCTCGGTCCGGGTCCCAGCGTGCTCCCTGTCCCGGTCCGCCGGGGGTGAGGTACGCCTCGGGGGTGATGATCCGTCCCTTGCCGAGGCGGATGTCCCGCATCCAGGAGCTGTAGGTTTCGTCGAGCTGGTCCATGAGCGGCTCGACGCCATCGAGGTCGCTGCGCCCGAAGTCCTTGAGGTACTCGTCCTTCCTCCAGCGGCGCGTCGTCTGGTTGGGGACGTGCGAGACGTCGAGGCCCTCGTAGCCGGTTTCGATCTCCCCGAACTCGCCCACCAGCGTGGCGAAACCCTCGGTCGCCGGGGCGTCCTCCAGAGGCACCGCCCGTCCGAGCTTCGAGCGCGTGCCCTGGTAGAGGCCGTGCTGGACGAAGCCGGGCTCGTGGCGTTCCAGGTGGCGCCAGACCTGTCCGTCTTCCTCGCGTACGACGCTCCAGAAGGTCACGGCGGATAGGCGCTCCCAGGTGAACTGGGGCACGGCGCGGTCGGCGTGCACGATGTCGGTCCAGGCGTGGTCCGCAAGGGCCTTGTCGTAGACGGGGCGCAGGTAGACGCCGCCGAGGGCGCTGCCGATCTCGGCGCCGGTCTGGAGGGTGGCGAGCATTCCCTCGTCGGTCAGCTCGTCGAGCCGGGTCTGTGTGGTGACGTCGTCCACGGTGAAGGTGGGCGGCTCGGAGAAGAGCAGGTCCGCGCTTCCCGCGCAGATGTCCCCGGCGAGCGGGACGTGGAGCTTCGTACGGCGCTCGCCTGGCGAGGTGGGGGTGCCCCACCACCAGCGGGCGATACGGCCGATCACCCCGCCGGAGAACTGGTGGCGGCGTGGGTCGGGGCCGGCACCGGTGCCGCCGCCGTAGAGCTGCTCCAGGCGGTCGACGTCGCCGGACCACCAGGTGTCCCAGGTGTCCATGAGGGTGAGGGCGGGCGAGAGCTGGGGCGGGGGCCAGGGAACGTTACCCGTGGGCAGCGGCATCCGGCACCTCCTCGTCGTCGTCCTCGGTGGGGTGCTTGATGACGTCGGCGGCCTCGCGGAAGAAGGCCGCGAGCTGGTGGAGAACGTCCTCGCCACGCACCGTCCCGCCCGTGGCCTCAACGGTGAGTTCGCCCAAGCAGCCTTCGGCTTCGCCTACGCGGACGTGCACCGGCAGGGTGACCTCCGTAGCCATCAGACCGCCTCCTTCTCCAGAAGAAGCGCGGCCATGTTCAGCCAGGACGTGGCGAGATCGTCGAGCCGCTCCATCATCGCGAGGTTGGTCTCCAGCTCGGCCGCGCGGAGGAGGCGCGCCGCCGTCTCGATCGCGACGTCAGGGGTAATGGGCTGCTCAGCCATCAGGCGGCCACCTCCAGTTGGGTCGGCAGGTACGGGCGCCACAGGCTCTCCGTCGTACGGACCCCGTACCGCAGCGCGTCGCACGAGTGGTCGGATTCCTTGATGGGTTTGTCCTCGCCGCGCTCGGCCGCCGCGTCGTCCCAGGAGTAACCGGGCAACTCGTCGATCAGCCCGCGCGCGGAGTCGTGCACGCGGAGCAGGTCGGAGGAGAACAGCGATGAGACCGTGCGGATGCCGTCGAGGACCGCGTTGTCCGCAGGCTGTACGCCGCGCACGCCGTCGCGGTGGAGCTGCTCGATGTACGACGACGCGGACGGGTCCACGATCGTCCACTCTGGGGCCACGCCGACGATGTTCTGTTCCGGTTGCGGCACCCGCGCGAGCCAGCCGCGCCGTGCCTTTGAGTACTCCGCGTCGGTGAGGGACCGCCGCTCGCGCCGCGAGTCCCAGCGGAATTCGCTGACGACGTAGAGACGCCGGTCCGCGCCGACGCCGAGGAGGACGTCGGCGTACGGGTTGACGGTGCCGTAGTCGATCGCGTCGCACACCCACCGGTCGATCCGCGGCAGGTCCCGTACGACGTGCCGCGCGGGGTCGAAGGTCTCGTAGATCGCGCCCTCGGACTGGACCCAGTGCCCGGCGATGAAGCGTCGGTACCAGAGACCCGTGTACTCGCTCTTGAGCGACGTGACGTACGCGGCGTCGAGGGCCGGGTTGTCGTCGAGGGTGAAGTGCCACGAGCGGAGGTCGAGTTCGCCCTCGCGGTCGAGGAACTCCTTCTTCAACCAGTGTCCCGGATTGTCCGGGTTGGTCGTCGCCAGCAGCCGCGCGCCCGGCACGGACAGGCGGCCGAGGAGCTGGTTCCAGAAGCCGCGCGGGATCAGCGTGGCCTCGTCCACGTACGCCAACGCCGCGGTCAGCCCGCGCAGGCGCCCCTCCGCGCGGGAGTCCGCCGCGCCGACGAGGTGCACCGTGCGGCCGAGGATCGTGGCGACGGTCGCGCCCCGAGTGTGGACGACCTGGCGGGCGATCAGGCCGAAGAGCGCGTCGTCCTGGAGCGGGTCGAGGACGTTCCGCTCGATGGTCTGGAGCGAGCGCCCCACGATCACGATGAGCCCGGAGGCCGGCGCCGTACTGACCGAGATGAGGAAGGCGATCAGCGAGGCGACCGTCTTCCCCGACCGGATCGCGCCGTGCCAGATGTTGATGCGCGCGCTCGCTGCCGAGATGCTGCGGATCTGCTTCCGGGACAGCGGCAGGGCGTCCAGCATGGTCAGCCCTCCCCGGTGTCCTCCGGGGCCTCGGCGATCCGGCGCAGGCCCTCGGCGAGCCCGCCGAGCATCGACTTCGCGGCGTCGAGGCCGGGGTCGCCGTCGAGCGCTTCGAGCTTCGCGGCCTGTGCGAGGTGGGCGCCGGCCGCGAGGGCGAGCGCGCGCTCGTCCTGAGCGGGGACGTGGTTCAGGTTCTTCGTCTCGATGCCGTTGACGCTGGTCGCAGTGAAGTCGTACCCCGCTGGTCCGGCGTCGGCTTCGAGGCGGTCGTAGATCTTCTCCGCGCGGGTGTACGCACGCTGGACGAGCGCGGCGCGGCGCGCCTTGGCGTCGATCACGCGGGCCTCCGTTGCGATGGCGGTGTGGGTGCGGTCGAAGCTGAGGCCCAGCTCGGCGGCGAGGACGCTCACGGTGCGGGAGCCGCGCCCGATCCGGCGCGCGATCTCGTTTCGGCCGAGTCCTTCGGCGTGCAGCGCGCGGACGGCGGCCCGGTCCTCGTCGGTGATCCGGCGCTGGTCTCGTCGGAGAGCCACAGGCACCTCCGGACATGCGAGGGCCCGGCCGTCACGGGGGTGCACGGCCGGGCCCGGTCTGTGGTGGAGCAGGTTCTACACCTTGCAGAAGCCGCTCGCCTTGAGCGCCGCCGTGATCGCCTTGCCCTGCGCCTCGGTCGTCGTCACGCCGTCGTACGAGAACCGCGCGGCGGCCGTGGAATCGAGCCGCTCCGCGCCCCCGTTGATCGCCGCGCACTGGTTGCGTGCCGCGTCGAGCGCCTTGTCCTCGTGCGCCTTGTCGGCCGCCTTCGGGGCCACGGCGCGGAGGGCGAGGAGGAGCGCCTTGCGGTCAGCGCCGGTGGGCTCCGGGGGGATGCCGGCCGCGGCTTCGGCTGACGACATGTCGGGGCCGGGAGTCGAGGCTGCGGGGGTGGGCTTGCTGTCGGTGTCGCTGTCGCTGCTGCACGCGGTGAGCGCGGCGCAGGCCGTGATGAGTACGGCGGCTATGGCGGTGCGGGTCATGGGGCTCATGATGTCCGCGCGCGGGCCGGTGCGCTGGAAGTTCGGGGAAAGCAGAAGGCCCGCGCTGGGCGGGCCTTCTGTTTCCGGGCATGCCGGATCTGCCGCCGAGTGTGCGGCAAGATCACGGCTTGCGTCAAGCGATGCGGATGACGACGGCCGTGGCGTCGTCGCGGTAGCCGCCCGCGCGCGGCTCCGGGGCGGCGACCAGCGCGTCCGCGAGCGCCTGCGGGTCGGTGGCGTACTCGTCGGCGAGGTGCTCCAGGGCGTCGCTCCGCACGTAGTCGTGCACGCCGTCGCTCGTCAGGATGATCAGCGGTCCGGGCGCCTCCACCTGACGCACCGTCGCGACGACGGCGGTACGGAGCGAGACGCGCACCCACGCGTCGTGGTGCTCGGCAACCTCGATCGGGACCTCGTTGTGCAGCCGCGCCCACTGCCCCATGGTCTGGTCGGTCGTGACCTGGCCGAGCCCGGTGCCGAGGCCGGTGGGGGTCCAGGCGTAGGCGCGGGCGTCGCCCACCCACGCGATCCGTGCGAAGCCGTCGCTGGGGTCGATCTCGGCGACCACGGCGACGGCGTTGAGGCCGCCGTCGGGCTCCCCGGCGAGCAGCTCGGCGGCGGAGAGCAGTCCGCCGAGCGGGCCGCGCGCCGCAGCGACGCGGGCGGCGACTTCGGCGAGGACGGGCGCGATACGGCTGGTGCCGGGCTGGTGGCCGATGCCGTCGATGACGGCGGCGCCGAGCGTGCCGGAGTCGGCGCGGTAGACACAGGCGGCGTCGGCGTTGTCGAGGGCGGTGCCCTCGCGGGTGGCGGTGCCGAAGGTGATCGACATGGTGTCCCTTTCGGTAGACGCCCCGGGAGAGGGGCGGAGATTCGTGGGAGAGCGCGGGAGAAAGTGCAGGTCAGACAGCGGGAGACGTGTCGGGAGACTCCTCTTGGCCGGCGAGCGGGGGGAGGGCGTCGAGCGCGGTCGCGGCGACCCCTCGCTTGGGCACCCGCCCCACCTTGAGCTTGGGTTCGACGGGGATGCCAAGGGCCTCCAACCGGAGGCGCAGATCGGTCACCTTCCAGCCGCTCCCGTGCTCGTGCTCCTGGAGGTGCGCGAGCAGCGTGGAGAGGTGCACTCCCGGGCCGGTGCCGATGAGGGTGCGGAGGAGCGCGACGACGACGTCCCGGTCGGGGAACGCCGGGCTCTCCTCGGCGGCCTCTGTCGCCCCCTCCTCCGGCTGCTCTTTCGGCGTCCGGGTGAGGTGCCAGGCAATCCCGGCCCACAGCCCGGCGAGGCCCCAGTTGATCCACCAGACGCGGGCCTGCACCAGCCGCCAGGCGGCCCAGCCCAGGCCCGCGAGGAGGGTGAGGCGCGCCAGCGGGCCGAGCGCGGCCCGCCAGCCCGTGAGGTCGTCACGGCGCCCGCGGGCGACCCAGTCGGCGAGGCGCGCGCCGAGACGGCGGGCGAGGAGGGTGGAGTCGCGCGCGAGCCGGTCGGCGGCGGCCAGGGCGCGGCGGGCGACGGCGCGGGGGAGGCGGGAGAGGGTCACGCCCCCTCCTGCACGGCTGCGCTGATCTGCGCGCCCACCTGGTTGAGAGCGCCCGGCAGCCACTCGATCATGCCCGCGATCCCGGCGGTGAGGAGGAGCACGGAGCCGACGAAGACGCCCCCCGCGAGGCGCTTCTTGTCCTTCGCGCCGGCCTTCTTCCATGCCAGGTAGACGAGGAAGGCCCCGACGACCACGACGGGCGCACCCAGGGCGGAGAGCCCGGCGATGTGCCCGGCGCTGAGGGGGCTGTCCGTCCCGACGCCCGTGGCGGCGGTCCCGGCCTTCTCGCCTGCGGAGTTGGCGATGCCGCCGGTGTGCGCGTGAGCCCAGCCAAGGATGCCGCCGGGGCAGGCGGCCATGAGCGCCGCACCGCCGACCCCTTTCCCGAAGGCGGCGAGCTGTTTGACCTCCCTTTTCCCGGTCCACCAGGGGTGGAGATTCGCGACGAGGATGAGGAGTGCGGCGGTGAGCCCGCCGATGGTCAGGGTGGTCGTCGTGCTCATCGGGACACTCCGGTGAGGGCTTGGATTGGGTCCCACCAGTCGAGGACGCCGAGGGCGCCGACGCTGGCGGTGACGAGGAAGAAGGTGGGCAGGGACCGGCCGCTGCTGCGCCGGTAGACGAGGACGGCGCCCCCGAGCGCGAGCCCGGCGACGGTGTAGGCAGCCCCGAGACCGGCCTCGGCGCGCAGCGTGTGCACGGTGTGGGCCCAGGCAGTGGCAGGGCTGCTCCCGCCGAGCCACGGGAGCAGCGCGGTCCCGGCGGCGACGGCCAGGCGCCAGGACGCGACCTGCGCCCACAGCCGCGCGAGCGCGCCGGGCGGCTCCTCCTCGACCTCGGGCGGCGGGGCCAGATCCACGACGACGCGGACCTCGATCGGCGCGGGCGGAGGCACGGGGGCCGGTGGCGGTACGGGCGGCGTCGCGGGCGGGCGGGGAGGCGGGGGCGGAGTGCGCCACGGCGGGAGTTCCCCAGGCTGCGGTGCTCGGCCGGGGAGCGGAGCGCCGCCGGGGATGATCCGCGTCGGGGTGATCGGCGGCGTGGGCTTGTCGGTCATCCGGCGATCCGGGCGGCGCGCAGGTACCGGGCGACAGTTTCTTCCTTGGCGTTCGGGTCGGCAGCGGTGCGTACGTACCGGAGGACCGCGTCGTCGTCTTCGATGCCGCTGTCCACGATGGTCCGGACCGCGTCCTTCACGGTCAGGCGCTTGCCGACGAGCGGGAGGACGTTGTCGTCCTCGTCGCCCGCTTCGTCGTCCGGACGGTCCGGATCGGCATCCGCCTGTGCCTGCTCGTCGCGGGCGCGGGCCTGCGCGGTGTCGAGCGCGGCCGTCTCGGCAGCGACGGCGGCCTGCATGCGGGCGAGCTGACGGCGTACGGGCACCATCGCAAGCTGGGCGCCGGCCTTCGCGCGCTGCTTGTCGACCCACTGCGTGGTGAGCGGGTCCAAGACCTTCGCGTGCTGCCGCATCACGAGCGCCCAGGTCGCCTTCGCGAGCACGGACACGGCGGCGGCGAGCACGCCGCCCGCGACCTGGTCCTCGACGACGCCGTGCGTGACGACGGCCGCGACGGCGACGGCGAGCGCGGCGTGCCCGGCCCACATGTACAGGCGGGCGCGCGCGGCGTCGTACCGGCTGAGCCATTCCAGGGCCATGCACATGATCCACGCGACGTCGAAGGCCAGGGCGGCGCCGTAGCCGAGGGAGGGCGTGGGGACGGTGCGGGCGAGGAGGTCGCCGATGCTGACGGTGGACCAGGCGACGCTGATGGCGACGAGGAGCGTGGCGCCCCCGGTGACGGCGTTGAGGACGGCGTGGTCGAGGTCGCGGGGCGGTGCCGGGACTTCCTCGTCGTAGTGGGCTTCGACCATCTCGGTCTTGCCGTCCACGGTGTGCGGTACGAGCCGCGAGCGGGGGACGGTGCGGGTCTTCACGGGGGTGCTCCTCTGGAGCTGGAAGGGGGCCGCCCCGGTGAGGGGATGCCGGGGCGGCCGTTGGTGGGGTGGGTCAGCCGTAGATGTCGCGGTCTCGGGCCTCGAAGCGGGCCTCGGCGCGGGCGTTTCTGCGGCGGTCGGCGGCGCGGCGCTTCTGTCGGCGCGCGCGGTCCTTCGCGGCGGCTCGGTCGGTCGCGGACGGCGCGTCGTACTTCGTGGCGCGGGCTTGGTCGTCGCCGAGGAGGCGACCGAGCCAGCTCACTTCGCGCCGCGCATCTGCTCGGCGTACGCCTCGCGGGCGGGACGCGCGGCCTCGTAGTCGGCGCGGCAGGCGGCGAGGGTGCCGGTGTCGTGGCCGAGGGAGGCGAGGGCGAGGAGGCGGAGGCGGTACTCCCCGGCCGTGATGGGCCCGGGGAGCGTGGGGGTGCGGTCGGCGAGGGCGCTGTAGAGGGGGCCGCGGCTGCCGGTGAGGTCGTGGAGGAGGGCGTCGCGGTCGGGCTCGGCGAAGGTCTGCTCGGTGTTCTCGGCGAGCAGTTCGGCGGCGACGAGGAGGAGCGCGCGGATCGCGGCTTCGCGGTGGCGGAGTCGGTAGCCGCGCGGGCCGGGGTGGGCGTCGGTACCCTGCATGGGTCATCTCCCTGGTACAAGCAGGCGGATGGCGGGCCCCGGCCGGCGGTGCAACGCTGGCCGGGGCTCTTGCATCAGCAGTGAGTGCGACTGCTTGCCCACGACTGTAGGGGTCCCCTACGCTCGGGGCAAGCGGCCCGCCCGAATCGAAGGGGCCGAGGGTGAGCGACGAGGAGGTGCGGCGGGTGACGGAAGCCCTTGACGAGGTTGAGCGGATCGCGGACCCCGAGGCGCGGGTGCGGGCGAAGAGCCGGATCATGGCCGCGCAGGTCAAGCGCAACAAGGAGTGGGCCGCCGAGCGGAAGGAACTGGTGATCCGGCTCTGGGACGGCGGTGCCGGGTTGTCGTACCGGCAGATCGCGGCGCGGCTCGACATCAAGTTGAGCACGGTGCAGGACATCTTCCGGGGCTATACCGGCTCCGGCACCGTGCGGCCGAAGTCCACACCGTCCGAGGGGGGCTCGTGACCGAGAACCTGTTCGCCGCCCTGCGTACTCGCGAGCAACTCACGGCAGAGCGCGTGCCGATGGGAGACCTACGCGTGGGCGACATCATCTACCTGGGCGGCGTCGAGGTTCTCGGCGACGGGACGCTGCGCGGCTTCGGCGACATCCTGGCTGTCCATCGTGTCGCCCGGACCGGTCCGGGTGTGCTGGCCGAAGAGGCCGCGACGCACAGGTCCGTGACCGTCACGGCCAACGTGCTCGACGCGTCCGGGGCCGAGGCGAAACCGTTGGTGGGCATCGGGAGCGCTCAGGTCGCCATCGTGGCGCGCCGCCACCTCCAGGGATAGGCCGCCGCACGCGAGCGCCCCCGCACCGAGATTGGGTGTGGAGGCGCTCGCGCACACGACATGAGATGGGTGTCTATCCAGATCGGGTCTCAGAGCTAGTGCTTGCCCCGGCGTCTGCAGCCCCATCGCGGCCAGCCCCGCCTGTGACCGATCCCAGTAGTTGGCCGGCCGGTTCCCGTAGTGCGCGACCTCCCCACAAGGCTGTAGGCGCCAGGAAGAGCACAAGAAGTATGGGCGTCAAAGTGTCTAGAGGAGTTTTCAAAGCTAGGGCAAGAGTCAATGCAGCTGCTACTCCCAGGATGCTACCCACGCCAATCCAAATGTCACGCCTGTTGCTCACAGATTCCGATACGTCGTCACTATCAATTTGCTCCGACTCAACCTCCAGAAGCGCCAGCCATCTATGTTGAATTACTCTGTCCAAGACGTGACTTACGTTCCTCGCTGCTTCAGGAATCTGCGCGACACCGGAGTGGAAAAGCTTGCGCGTATCGCTTTCTATTTTTACCGTTACTTGCGATACGTGCTGAGTCACGGCTCGTCGCAAGTCCGGCTCCTCGAAGGGTCTACCGTCTTTTGCGAAATCTTTCAAATTCTCGCAAATGTTTTTAGATTTCGCGACATCGAAATCAATTGAACCCACTATTGTGGCGTATCGATATATGCGCATCATAACGAAACAGTACGCGATTGCTATTTCGTTGGCGTCTTCATTTTCCCATTTTTTAAGCGCTTTGGAGAATTTGCGACCTATGAGCTGAGTGCCCATGGCGACGCCCATTGTCGCCGAAAAATACTCATCCGAATATGCCGCAAGGAAGGTGTTATTGAGGAGATCGGTTTCGGTGAGTATAAACGCGATGTAGGGAATAGCGGGCGTTAAAAGTAAGATGTATCTTACAATATCAATGGTTCGCCCTAAGGCTTTAAGCATCCAAGCGGAGTAGGCCCACGCTGCGGCTAACTGATGCACGCTCGCCTCGAAGGGGCGCCCGTGGAATCTTGCCAATGCTGCGCACTGGCGTCCCATGCGTATTGCGTCGTCCCGCGACATTGCTGGCCGCACTGGAATCAGTGATTTCCCTCTTAGCCAAGGGCGCCTTTTGTCTATGGTATTAATCAACCATCGCATTGCCATCCAATAGAACCCAAGGGAAAGGATTCCAATTATGAGCATATTAACAATACCTTCTGGCAGTATGTCCATTATCAACTCCAGCGATCGCATGTAGGGGATTGGCCCGGCTCGGGTACTCCATCCGATCTCGCGGACCTGCTGGCCATGTTTTAATTTTCGTTATTGAATCGTGATGTGATGTGTGATTTTTGAACTGCCCCGGTGTGCTGTGGCTACCCGTCTCAATGGAGATGCCCAGCTTGCTCACAGGGGCATGCGAAGCGGGTGCGGCGCCCGAGCACACTCCCCTTGATCCTCCGACTGCATGCCCGGCATAGCCCGCGGACCACGCGCGCATAGTCGTCGGTAGAAGCAGACAGCGAGAGCTAGGCTGCCTGCCCGCTTTCCGTCCAGATCCGCCCGCATCCCGTGCAGTGCGCGAGTGGTGCCCGCCCCGCGCCGCCGTGCACGTCGATCCGCCCGCCGCACGCGCACCGCCGCTCGAGAGCGCGCCGCTCGTTGCTGATGTCGAGGGCGCGCTCGACGCGCGCGGCGCACGCGCGCGCGGTCCGGGCGACCTCGTCGAGCTGTGCCTCGGTGAGCGCGGCGAAGGGGCCCGGCCGCTGCTCGACGCGGGCGAGGAGCCACAGCGCCGCGTACTGCGCAGTCCTCGTGCCGGTCCACGTCCAACGGCGCGGGTCGAGCTGGTCCGCGCGGGCGAGCTGGTCGCGGCGCGCGCGGTCTGCGGCCGGCCACGTCTCCGGCGCTCGGGGCATGGGCGGGCGCTGCACGGCGGAGGCGACGACGTCGGCCTGCTCGATCAGGATCTCCTCGACCTCGCGCATGGTGTCGAGCACCGGGATGCGTACGGGGGCGGGCCGTTCGCCGAGCTGGATCGGGTCCCGTTCCAGGCTGCGGAGGTGCGCGGCGTGCGCGCGCTCGTACTCCTCGGCGGCGTCGTCGCGCTGCTGGGCGAGGTAGCCGCGGAGGCCGAGTCCGAAGGCGCCGACGAGCGCGGGGGCGGCGAGGGCGTCGCGGAGGTCGGGCCAGTGGAGGATCACGGTGCGGAGGTGGGTGGCGGTGCTGGTCATGGGTGCTCCGTGGCTGGTCAGGGCGGTACGGTGGGAGCACCGTGGGGCGCGCCTGGTCTGGGGAGACGAGAGGCGCGCCCCCTGCCGTGTCCGGCGGGTCAGGGGTGGGTGACGCGGAGGCGAGGCCGTGTGCCGACCGGGTGCTCGGGGGTGACGGTGCACCCGGCGGCGCGGAGCGCGTCGGCGTACGCGGCGAGGTGCGGGTGCTCGTCGGGCCCGTCGTGCCAGACGCGGACGGTGCGCGGGCTGTCCTGCTGCACGCGGTAGCCCGGCGCCCACTTCTGGCGGCGTACGGAGCTGGGGTGGTCGGCGGCGGTGAGGTGTTGGCCGACGAGCGCGGCGGTGAGGCGGCTGGCCATGGTGGGTGCTCCTTCGGGAAGGGGTCAGCGGCGGTTGCCGTGGCGGCGGTGGGCGACGCGGTTGACGGCGTCGCAGTAGCGCTGAAAGAGGAGCGCGAGCCAGGGCAGGGCCAGGAAGCCGAGGACGGTGAGGCCGAGGACGGCGAGCCAGGTGGTCATCGGGCCCTCGCGATCTCGCAGCGGCCGGTTTCGGTGTGCATCTCGGCGCACTCGGGCCCGCAGCGCTGCGCCAGCTCGGCGATCCGCTCGTACTTCTCCTCGGTGGTGTGGCCGTCCCACTGCGCGCGCGGTTCGTCGGCGGGCACGTGCTCGACGTGCGCGAAGAGGTCGGCGTCGGCGGGCGAGATGTGCCAGGAGCACTGCTGGCCGCCGATCGTGAGGAAGAGGATCTGCCAGCCGGGCTCTTCGACATCGGGCGCGGGCGCGAGGACGGCACCCGGGGTCATGGCGGCGAGGAGGGCCAGGAGGCGGGCACGCTCGCGGTACGGCGCGCCCACGACGGCGTCGAGAGCGCGGACCATCTCGGCTTCGTCGACCTCGTCGGAGCGCATCGACAGGAGCTGGGCGCGCGGGTCGTCGGCGAGCGCGGCGCGGCAGCACCGGCGGTCGCCGAGGTGCACGCCGTGGTCGGCGAACGCGAGCACCACGGCCGGGTCGTCGAGGAAGTCCTCCAGGGACTCGTCCTCGGTGTCCCAGTCGCCGTCTTGCAGCCCGCCGATGAGGTCGCCGAGGATCTTGCGCTTGCTGTCGTCGGGGACGTGAGCGTCCTGGAGGGCGCGGGTGATCGGGTTGAAGATGCGGTTGGCGCTGGACCATCCCATGGTGTGTGCCTTTCGTCGTGGGGTTGAGGGTCCGGATCGGTGTCCGGGCTGGTCAGGGTTCTGTGGAGGGTCGGTGTCCGGACGGTCCGGATGGGGGCGGACGCTCATCCGGACCGTGATCCGGACGGGTCCGCGGGCTGGGTCTCGGCCGGGGTGTGGCAGGGGCAGATGCAGCGGACGCGGCACGGTCGGGCGGGCCAGATGAGGTCGTACCGGTGGCCGTTCGCGCCGAGGATGCGGGTCTCGGCGAGGAGCGCCTGGCCGCCGTTGCAGTGCGATTCCTCGTCGGCGGGGTCGGAGTAGCAGTGCGGGCCGCCGCCGCACACGGCGGAGATGAAGCGCAGCCCGCAGCCGGTGGGGCGGAGGTTGCCGTGTCGGTCGGTGTGCTCGCGGTGTGCGGCCGAGGTCCAGGCGTGCGCGCGGACCCAGGCGGCCTGGCGAGGCGTCACCGGCCACCGCCGGGCGTCTCGCCAGTCAGGCTGCGGATGGCGGCGCGGTAGCGGCGGGCCTTGGCCACGGTCGCGTCGTCCCAGCCGTGTTGCTCGGCCGTCTCCTCCAGCGCGCCGTGTGTGCACGCGTCGTCGTGCTCGGTCTTCTCGCAGTCCCATCCGCAGAGGAGGGCCCAGATCCAGGCATCGACGCGGTAGGTCTGCCAGTCGCGGCTGCTGGTGGCGATGAGGGTGTGGAGGCCGTCGAGGGCGGCGGCGAGGGTCTGGAGTTCGGACGCGGGCTCGGCCTGCTGCGCCTCGTCGGCGAGGCGGCGGAGTTCGGTGGCGTCGGCGTGCATGGTCGTGTGCGCTGTGCGGCCTGGCGCCCACAGCTCGTCGGCCTGCCGTGCGAGATGGTCGGCAGCCTCGCGGAGCACGGCGGCCCGGGTGGCGCGGAGGCGGTTCCGCTCCTCGCGCACCTCGGCGTACCGGGTGCGGCGCTCGACCGGGTCGACGGGCGTGGCGCTCGCCGGAAGTACAGCGAGGACGGCGTCGGTGCCCTCGCCTCGCTCCTCGCGGGTGATCTCGTCGACAAGGGCCTGCTGCTCCGCCTCGGGCAGGCAAGTGGGCCAGGAGCACGGGGCGGCGGGGCGGGGCTCGGTCATCGGGTGCGCTCCTTCGCGCAGGAGGGGCAGAGGTCGAGGAGGGGCCCGCCGCCGGGTCGGCGGCGGGTGGTCCAGCCGAGGGCCCGCCCGTCCGCGCGGACGGCGCTCGCGGGCGCGGCCCCGAGGGAGGACAGCGACGCCGTGATGGCGGCCGAGGCAGGGCAGTCGCGGTCCGGGGCGGGCCCGTCGCAGGCCACCTCCCAGCCGATCGGATAAGCGGTCATCGGGTCGGCTCCTGGTGAATGCACGTGGTCAGGTCGTGGTCCGCGCCCCGCGTCTCCCACCCACGCAGGCAGCACGCGCCGTCGAGGCCAACCCAGCCGAGCGAGGTCCACGCCCGGAGCGCGGACTCACGGTGCGTGGCCTCGCGGCGACGAGCGTCGGCAAGCTGGTCGTCGAGGACGTCTACGTGCTCGTGCGCCTCGGCGAGCGCTTCGGCCCGCAGCACGGCGATCACGGCGAGGAGCGCGGCGGCGGCCAGGAGCACGGCGAAGAGGGTTTCGCCGTGCGTGCGGTAGTCGAGGGCGACGACCACGAGGAGGACGGCCGCGGCGAGGTCGAGGGCCTGGAGGATGCGGGCGGCGCGGCTCATGGGCGGTCTTTCTCGTCGAGGTACGGGGGGATGAGGTGGTGGCCGAGGAGCACGGTCGGGGCGATCACGAACCAGGCGAGGAACAGGGCGATGGTCATGGGCGGGGTCCGAGGAGGCCGGCCTGCCAGCCGAGGGCGACGGCGTGCGCGCGATTGCGGGCGCCGAGGAGCGCGAAGAGACGGCGGCGGCGCTCGTTCGCGGCGTGCACGCTGAGGCCCAGCTCTCGGGCGATCTCCCGAAGCGCCCGGCCCTCCGCTGTGAGGCGCAGCACCTCCCGGAGCTTCGGGGTGAGATCGGCCGGCGGGCGCGGCTCGGGGGCGAGACGGCGCAGGTACCCGGCGGCGTAGGCGTAGTTGACGAGGGCGGGGGCCTGCGAGGTGATCCCGACGAGGGCGGCGGCGCTCGCGATCCGGCCATAGACGGCGTAGTGCGTGATGTTGTGGTTGGCGGCGATCTGCGGGGCGGTGAGGCCGCGGGCGAGGTCGGCGATGACGTGGAGCTGGACGGGGGTGAGGGGCTGGGGGGCGGTGGTGGTCACTTCGCTTCACCGACCTCGGCGGCGTTGGTGCGGCGGTCGATGGCCTCGATCCAGGCGGTAGCGACGGCGGCGACCTGGACCAGCTCGGCGCGGAGGCGCGCGGGCTCCTCTTCGGCGAGGGCTTCGTAGACCTCCTCGAGGAGGATCGAGCGCCAGTCGGGGCCGCCGTTGTCGGCGAGGTACTGGCAGGCGGCGCGGGCCTCGGTGGCGCGGGCGCGCATGACGGGTCCACCGGTGCCGTCCGGGTGGGCCTGTTCGCCCCATCGGGCGTCCTGCGCGGCCCGCTCGGCGGCGATCTCCCCAAGCACGCGCCCGGAGGTCGGCAGGACGCTCCCGGCGTACGCAGCGGCCCGCACAGCCACGGCAGCGGCAAGATCGGCGGCGCCCTCTGGAGAGCCGAGCCGGACGGGTGTCTCCGCGATGGCGGTGGCGATGGCCTTCGTGAGGTCGTGGAGCGGGGTGAGGTCGAAGGCCGGGCGGGTGGTCATGTTCGGTGCTCCCTGTGCGCGGGGGTTCTGGAACCGGGTCAGCGGGGTGGGTCGGGTGGTGCGGATGTTTGCTCCGTGGTCGCACCCCTCCCTCCCCCCTTTAGGGGGGAGGGGTGCGTGAGTTTCCGCGTGAGTAAGGCGTGAGTTTTTGACCTGCGGTTTTGTCGAAATCGTGAGCAGCGTGAGTTTCGGCGTGAGTAAGTGCGTGAGTTTGTTCGGTGCGTAGTCGTGTGGTTGCGTGAGTTTCGGCGTGAGTTTCTGACCTGGGGTTTTGTGGGTTGGCGTGAGCTGCGTGAGTTTCGGCGTGAGTTTTCGGGCGGGGTGAGCGTGAGCAGCGTGAGTATTTGCGTGAGTTAATTTGCAGTTCGGTTGTGTCCTTCTTTAGTCCGTTTCGGGGAGTTCGCCGTTTGGGGAGAACGCGGCGACGTATCCGGCCTGCGCGCCCCTGCCACCCCCGTTCGCGATCTTGTGGGCGAGGCCCTTCTCGACGAGCTGGTCGAGGCGGCGGCGGGCCTTCTCGGTCTCCGGCGCGGTCGCCTTGCCCTTCTCGCCGCCGTAGATCTGGATGGCGAGCTGCTGGGCGGTCAGGGGGCCGCGTGCGTGGGCGAGGACGTCGAGGACGTCGACCTCGTGCCAGATGGCGGTGGCGCCTGCGGGGTGGTCGTGCTTGAGGCGCCAGGGTCCGCATTCGCCCGCGGGCTGCTTGAGGTGGCGCAGGTTGACGATGGGGTCGCCTGCGGCGCCGTAGAGGGAGACGACGGACCCGGCTCCGGCGGTGATCCAGGTGGAGCCGTACAGCTCGTCGAGGCTGGTGGGCTCCTTGCCGCCGTCCTTGCCGCCGCCCTGCTTGCGGTGGTGGTGGAGGCCGAGGACCTCGATGCCCTCGACGAGGGTGCGCTGGATCGCCGAGTTGATCGCCTGCCCGCCCTCCTCGCTCGCGAGTTCGCCCGCCATGTCCTTGAGGGAGTCGAGGCACACCGCGTCGGCGCCGGCCTGGCGGCACAGCCGGAGAAGGGTGCCGGGGTCCTTGATGAAGTCGGTGGGGGGCGGGCCCTTCCAGAAGACGAGGCGGTCGCGGACAATGTCGCGGTCCTCCTCGCTCACCATGCGGGCGAAGGAGCGGGCGGCCTGGGCGGGGCGGTCGGACGCGAGGTAGAGGAACCGCTTGACGGGGCGGACCGGGTAGCCGAGTGCGTGGGGGCGCAGCCCGATCGCGGCGAGGACGACCTGCTGGGCGATGGTGGTCTTCCCGACCCCGGCCGGGCCCGCGATGAGGAGCGCCTCGCCCTCGGCCCACAGGACGTTGTCGCCCTCGCCCCAGACGGCGGGGACGTCGTCGGGCAGGTCGAGGATGAAGCTGGCGCCGTCCACGAAGCGCGAACCGCTTGAGGCGGGGGTAGTGGCGCGGTCGTCGACGTGCCGGGTGATGAGCCCTTCCAGCTCTTCGAGGTCGCGGCCGGTGTGGATACCCGCCTTGATGCGGGTGGTGAGGTCGTCGAGGTCGCGGAGGCGACTGGTCCGGCGGATGGCCTCGGCGAAGTACTCGGCGCTGCCGCCGCTGTAGGCGTCGGCGATCTCGTGGAGGTGGCCGCCGCCGGGGCCGAAGGGACGCAGCTCCCCGCGCCGGTCCAGCTCGACTCGGAGGGTGTCGGGGTCGGTGGGCCGTTGGTCGCGGATTTGGTCGCCGAGGACGTCCCAGAGGACCGCGTAGGCCGGGACGGTGAAGTCGTCGCGGGTGATGATCGCGGCTGCTTCGTCGTACTCACGGTGGTGCTTGTCGTGGATGCAGGCGGCGAGGAGCGCGCGTTCGGAGGCGGGGTCTCCAGGCGGCGGGGTGAGGGGGAGGCCGTCGGTGTCCGCCGTTGCGCGGTGGTCCAGGTGGCGGACGGTCTGCACTGGGTGGCTCCTCAGAAAAGGGTGGGTTCGGCGGGCGGACAGGTGTGGTCGGGGAGGTGCTGGTGGGGGCAGTCGGGCGGGTGGCGGGCGCCGGTCCAGCGGAGGCGGGGCGGCGCGTAGGGGCTGCGGGGCAGGCACCAGACGAGCCGGGTAGGGTCTCCGGCGGCCTCCTCCCGGGCGGCGGCGAGCGGGCGGGGCTCGTCGGCTGGGGGGAGGGCGACGCGGGCGTGGAGGGCGGCGGTGTGGCCGACCCACTGGGTGAGGAGGCGGGTCCCGCACGCGGGGCAGCGGAGGGTGTCGGCGCCCCGCGTGCGGGCCCGGGTCATCAGGCGGGCTGCCCGTTCATGAGGGGCACGTCGATCTGCTCGCCGACCGTGTTGGTGACGTCGGTGAATGCGGTGCGCAGGATGTCGCCGGGGCGGTCGAGCTTGTAGCCCATGGCGAGTTCGCCGTCGCGGCCGATGCGGTAGCGGAAGCGGGCGGTGAGCTTGTAGCCCTCGCTGCCTTCGAAGGGCACGAGCCCGATGACGAAGGTCTCGGGGATGGTGAGCTGGCCCTTCTGCCCGGCCTTCGCGGTGGTCGTCTCGACGTAGGAGAGCTGGCGTTGGCCGTTGGAGAGGCGGGTGCCCGCGGTGAACTCGGCCCGGGTGACGCCCTGGATGGACTGGGCGATCTCCAGCATCTCGGCGGCGGACGGCTCCAGGAGTTCGGGGAGGTGGTCCTCAAGGAACTCGGCGAAGGCGGCCTGGCCGAGAAGCTTCCCGTCGTTGGTCTTCCACTGCTCCCACGCCTCGGTGGTGCGGAGGCTGAGGCGGAGGCGGTGGTCGCCCCAGCGGGCAGCGTCGGTGCTGTTGGCGTCGAGGACGGCGGTCACGGTCAGGCGGTCGGCGTCGGCGTAGACCTCGGTGGCCGTGTCGGCGTGCTTCTCGAAGTAGGAGAGGAAGGACTGGGCGTCGCGGACGATGGTGGTGCCGGTCTTGCGGGCGGGCTGGTCGCGGTACTCGGGCCCGGTGAGGTCGATCTTGTGGACGCCCTGCGGGGTGTGGAAGGCGTAGACCTTGCCGGGGGTGAGTTCGGCCGGCGGGGCGGAGCGGAGGGCGGTGTCGATGACGGGCTGGAGGTTGGTGTCGCTCATGGTCAGGCGTCCTTGAAGGTGTCGGTGCTGGGGGCGGTGCGGAAGGGGATGGCCATCTGGCGGGGGTCCTCGCGGACGGGGAGGCCGTCGCCGTCGAGGAAGTAGAGGCTCTTGACCGGGGTGGGCTTCGGGGCCTTGACGGTGGACTCGACGCCGATGGGGAGCGGGGCGGAGTCGACGCCGTTCGCCGGGGGCTCGACGACGATGGTGATGCGGAGTTCGCCCTTTTTGCCGTGGGTGCGGACGGCGTCGAGGAGCTGGTGGAACTCGGTGGAGAGTTCTTCGTCGGTGCGGCCGTTGAGGTGGCTGGCGAGGAAGGCGGCGATGTCGGCGCGCTCGGTGGTGGGCTGGGTGTCGGTCATGGGTTTTGGGCTCCGGTCAGTTGGTGGTGGCGATGGTGCGGAGGCGATTGAGGCCGTCCGTGGTGGCGGCGAGGCCGCGGGCGACGGCGTAGTCCGGCCACGCGGCGTCGAGACGCGCCGAGTTGGCGTCGTCGGCCTGGTCCCAGAGGGCGAGGAGCGCGGCGGTGAAGCTCCCGGCGGGGTAGCCGTTCGCGTCGCGGTGCTCGTGCCAGAGGACGTGCGCGGCGGTCGCGGCCGGGATGTGCGCGGGCTGGGGCTCCCATTCGCCGGTCGCCCAGTCGTCGGGGTCCAAGGCGATGGGGCTGGCGGTCTCGTCCCGGCGGCAGAGGAAGCCGAGCGCCCGGATCTCTCCGGTGAAGGGGTTCGGTGCGACGGCGTGGCACTGGAAGTTCCAGCGGCCTCGGAGGTAGGTGGTGCCGGGCTGGAAGAAGGCGGGCTGCTCGCTCACGCGGCGGTCCTCTCAGTGGTGGTGCGGGCGCGGGCCGGGCAGGTCGCGCGGTGTTCGGTCATGGGCTGGGCGCGGAGGAAATCGCGGACCTTGTCGCGGCCGGTGACGCGGACGTGCGTGCCGCAGGCGGTGCAGAGCAGGTCCGCGACCGGGGTCTGGCCCCGCTCCAGGCGGCGGACCTGCACGCCGCCGAACCAGGCGCTCACTCGGCGGCCTCCGCCGCTCTCCTCTTGCGGCGGGGACCCCGCAGCTTGGTGCGCTCGGCGGCGGTGAGGCCCCCGCGGATGCCCCACAGGCCGTACGGGCTGTCGGTGGCCTCCTCGTCGGCCAAGCACTCCGCGCGGACCGGGCAGATACGGCAGAGCGCGAGGGCTGCCTTCTCGGCCTCCCCGCTGCGCGAGGGGTAGAAGTACTCGGTGTCGACGCCGAGGCAGGCGGCCCGGTCGTACCAGGGCTGGACGGTGGTCACCAGGTCACCGCATCTCGGTCGGGCCACTGGCAGCCGTCCAGCGCTGCCGCGTGCCGGGCCGGGACCTCCGCAAGCGGGAACCCGAGCCAGTGCAGGCCCATCGCCAACATCACGTAGGCGTCGGCCTCGTCCCACTTCGCGCGCCCTTCGGTGACGACGCCGTACCGTTCACCCACCGCAGCCCGCACGAGAGCCTTCAGCGCGTTGCCCTTGAGGCGGTCGCCGTTCTCGTCCCTGTGGACCGTGGTCCCCGTCGCGTAGGTGATCCGCTTCGACGGGGTGATAACCGTGTATGGGATGCCGCGCCGCCACAGGTCGTGGCGGACCATCCACCGCATCGCGGCGAGGGCGTCGGCGCCCTGGTTGTTCTTGGAGTAGGCGGCGCCTTCGATGACGACGAAGTCCGCGTTGCGGTAGTAGGAGGCGAGGCCGCTGAGTTGGGCGGCGAACTTCTCGTGCTGTCCGGTGGCGGTGCAGCGCAGGTGATCGGTCCAGCCGACTCCGGCGACGCCGGAGATGCCCATGGCGACATCAAGGCCGATGACCAGGGGGCGGGGACCCGCCGCCACCGGCGCGGGGGCCGGGGCGGCGGGGGCCTGGTCGAACAGGGTGGGGGCGGTCACTGCCGCTGTCCCTTCGTGGTGGGGTCGGCCGGGTTGAGGCCGAGGACGTCGAGGAGGAGGCGCAGGTCGTCGCGCGAGGGGGCGTACCGGAGCACCGCCCGGGA
This sequence comes from Streptomyces sp. Tu6071, assembly GCF_000213055.1. NCBI lineage: Bacteria > Bacillati > Actinomycetota > Actinomycetes > Kitasatosporales > Streptomycetaceae > Streptomyces > Streptomyces sp. Tu6071. The sequence continues at coordinate 5,696,316 of NZ_CM001165.1, forward strand.
CGCGGCGGCGCGCTGCTCGCGGGTCTGGCCGAGGGTCTCGGCGCTGAGCGAGGTCTCGTCCATCACTGGTCTCCGGCCGTGGTCGTGCCGCAGGTCCAGCAGGTGTGCGAGCCGTCCGCGTGCACTCGCTGGTACGTGGTGCGCTCGCAGCCGGAGCAGTGGAGGTTGTCGTTCTCCTCGGCGTCGCCGTCCTCCAGGAGCCCGTCGAGCTGGTCCTCGTCGAGGAGGCCGTGCCCGGTGGTGGGGGCGCGGTGGCGGCCGGCGGGGTGGAGGAGTTGGCGCAGCGCGCGCATGGGGCTCATGAGCTGACCTCCGGGATGGGCTTGTCGGTGCGGTGGGTCTGCCAGTGCTCGCCCATCTCGACGGCGGGGCTGGTGATGCCGACCGCGTCGTCGTAGCGGGCCTGGAGGCGGGCGAGGTCGCGGCGCAGTCGCGCGGCGTCGGTCTCGGCGGCCGTGAGGCGGTCGTGCAGGGACCGGTAGTGCTCGCTGGTGCGGACGGCGGCGGCCAGGTGGGTCACGGCCTGTTCGCGGGTGGTGGCGATCTCCTCGGCGGCGGCGGTCAGGCGGTCTCGGAGGTGGCGGACGGTCCGGGCGAGGGCGAGGCCGAACATCAGCTCTCACCCCCGTCACGCGGAGCAGGCACCAGCGGCCAGGAGCCGTCGATCACCTTGTTCCGGTCGCCGCCCTGCTCCGCAGTCGCCTCCGTCCGGAACCAGCGCTGCAACCCGGCCTGCTGCTCCGCCCGCCACGCCTTCTGCGCGGCGAACAACTGCTGCGGGCCCATGGCGGCGAGCTGCGGGTACCGCTCGAACTGCGCCTCCGCGATCAGGAGGGCGGCGAGCGCGTCGGCCTCGGCGGTGTGCCAGTCCTCCAGCACGACGCCGTACCGCTCACACGTCGGCTGGAGCTTTCTCCGGCCGGTGCCCCGCACGTACTTGTCGACCTGCTTGTCGATGACGTGCGAGTCCACGAGTGCGGGCGCGGACAAGCCCGGGAGCCGGTCAGCCATCGACGGGAGCCCGTGCCGCTCCAACTCGCGGGTGAGGACGGTCCAGTCGTACGCGAGGTTGAACGCCACGACCGGCATGCCGTACAGCAGCGCCTGCGCCAGGCGGCCAGCGATCTCGTCCAGCGCGGCCTTCGGGTCGGCGCCCTCGGCCGTGGCTTTCGCGTCGTCGATGCCGTGAATCTCGGTGGTCTCGGGCGGGATCGGGACGCCGGGGTTGATCAGCCAGGACATGGTGGCGTCCGGGCGGCCACCGCCGCGCACGATGAGCGCGGCGGTGACGATGCGGGCCTCGTTGGGGTCCGGTGCGGTCGTCTCGGTGTCGAATGCGACCTTGCGGATTTCGGAGAAGGTGCTCATGCCCGGCCTCCCTTGAAGTCGGTCAGGAACGCCTGGAGACGCGCAGCCGGGGCAGTGCCGGGGAGCTGACCGCCGTTGGCGGCAGCGAAGCGCTCCTCGACCTGGCGCGTGGTGAGACCGCGCGGTCCGGCGGCGGCGAGGATCTGGAACCAGACGCCCGCCGCCTCGTCGGTCGCCTCGTCCACGATCTCGGCGTCGTGGACCTCTTCGCGGTCGGCCTGCGCTGCGGCCGGGGTCGGGACAGCGGCCTCCGTCTTGGTCGCGCCGTCCAACTCCGCAGCCCTGGCCGTGAGCGTGTCGGCGAGCGCCTTGTCCATGTGCTCGGCGGCCACCGCCTGCTTGTACAGCTCCCGCACGGCACCCGACGTGGTGGCCACCGAAGCGAGTTGCGCGTAGTCGGGGCGCGGAGCCTCGATCGCCGCCCGCGCCGGGCCCGCGGTGACCGCCGGCCCGGTCGGGACCTGCCCAGCCATGAGCGCGTTCGGGGCGATGTCCACGTCGATGGTCGGGACCATCCAGCGCAGCGTCTTCCCTTCGCGCTTCGCGGTGCGCTCTTCCAGGCCGAGAAAGGCGGGCACGTAGCCGCCCGCCTTCGACAGCAGTTCGGCGACGCCGGGGAGTTCGAGGGCGGCGTAGTAGCCGTGGGACTCCAGTCGCCACACGCCGACGCCGGGGATCTCGGCGAGCACGACGTTGAGGCGGGTGGTGGGCTTGCACTGCCGGTTCAGCGGGTCCGGCCCGCAGATGCAGGGCCGGTCCTTGAGCAGTTCGGTGACGCCGTCGCATCGACGCTGGCAGCCGCCGCCGGACCACAGCTCGTAGTACTGCGAGACGGGCTGGTGCGGGACGAGGATGGGCATGCGGGTGGCGTCGGTGAGGACCTCGTACTGCTCGGGCCCGGTGTCGGTCGGCGACCACGGGGCGACGGTGCCGCCGTACTGGGTGGCGACGCGGTCGAGGAGTTCGCGGGAGGGCGAGGTGAGGCGGAAGCGGTTGAGCTTCGCCGGGCGGGTCTTCCCGCTGCTGGTGGCGACCTTCTGGCCGATGCGGATTCGGCCGAGTTCGCGGATGCGCTGCTGGAGGTCGAGGATCGGCATCAGGCGGCGCTCCTTTCCGGGGTGGGCAGGACGAGGGCCTCGCCGATGACGGACTTGGACAGACCGGCCTGGAAGTCGGCGATGGCCTTGACGTGGAGGAACTGGGCGAAGACGTCGTCACCGCACGCGGCGGGGTAGGGGAGGTAGCCCTCGGGCCGCAGGTGGAGGACCACGCCGGTGCTGTGGATCGGCGGGAGCGGGATGCGGGTGCCGTCGCGGAGCCAGCCGACTTCGGCGTGCCGGTACGCGGACATCTGGATGCCGGCCTCGGCGTAGACGCCCTTGATGCCCAGTTCGCCGCCGGTCTTGGTGTCGCCGACGATCACCGTGTCGGCGGGGATGCCGAAGCGGGCGGCGAGGCGCGGGGAGCGCAGGAGGTAGTCGAGCGTCCCGGCATAGCCCTCGGTGTAGTTGCCGACGACCATCTCGGATGCCTCGAAGGTGACCTGCCACTCCTCGACGAAGCGGAGGAAGTGCTCGATGAAGGGCGCGATTTCCTCGTCGTCGAGGTGGGCCGCGGGGATCGGCTGGCCGAGGATGTGCGCCTCGATGACGTCGTGGACGGCGCCGCCGATGGCCGCGCGCTCGTCCTTCTTGCGGGTGTGGGCGCGTCGGAGCCAGTCGTACGCCTCGGTGCGGCTGGCGGGGTTGAGGGAGGAGGACGCGAGGTAGGGCAGGTTGTCGAGGGCGGTCTGGGCGGTGATGTTCCCGGCCCAGAAGACGAGGGCTTCCTTCGGCATGCCCTGGCTGAGGATGGTGGTGACGCGTCGGAGCTTGTCGCCGGTGAGCTTGTCGCGGTACCAGCCCTGGGAGGGGCGGGGGATGCGGTCGGGGCCGGTTGGCGTGGGGGCGGCGGTCTTGCGGCGCCGCCCGGCGGCCGGGGCCGTGGTGGCCCCGGCACGCTGGGTGGTGGTGCTCATCGGGTGGTCGCCTCCGCGAGGGTGTAGAAGCGGCGGTCGCCCGCGTCGTGCCGGGTGAGGTGGCCATCGCCGTGAAGCTGGGCGAGGTCGGCGCGGATCGTGGCGCGGAGCACGTGCTGCGCGGGCCAGATCCGCCGGTAGAGGCGCTTCACGCGGCCGGGGGTCCACTGGCCGTGCTCGCTGCGGATGCGGTCGAGGAGGAACGCGCGCCGTTGGGCGGAGCCGGTGGCGGGAGTGGACTCGCCCCGCAGGGTGTCCTTCTCCGCCTTGTCGGCCGGGCGGGAGAGGCGCTGGCGCAGCTCGGCGCGAAGGGCGGCGTTCTTGGCGGACCAGTCGGCGATCTCGTCGGTCAGCTCGACGACATCGTCGGCCGCAGCCGACAGAGCGGCGCGCAGGCGGGTCACCTCGGCGCTGAGCGTCCGCGCGATGTCCGCGAGAGCGCGCTCCGTGCCGTCGTTGTACGTCGCCGCCGACCAGGTCTTCGTGCGCTCGCCGTACTGGCGGAGGCGGACCAGGGCGGCGTCCGGCGTCAGGGGCTCGGGGGTCGGGGCGCTCACGCGGCACCGCCCGTCTCCGCGACGCCCGCGCCCGCGCCGACGTACCGCGTCTCGACGCGGGTCCCGTTCTCCGTCCGGCTCACCCGCGCCTCGAAGCTCCCGCCCGGCCCGTAGCACGGCTGGGTACTCCGGCGGTTCCCCGTCCGGATCGACGAGGCCGTGCTGGCCGCCGTCACCGAATTGCGGTACTCGCCCACCACGACCCACACCCCGGGCGCCCGCCGCGCGGCCTCCGCCACAGCGGCGTGATCGACGCGGGCACCGCGCCGCGAGGACACCGCAGCGTCGCTGGTCTTCACGGCCCCGACATCGGCGACCGCCTCGGCCCACGCACGGTCCTTCGCCCAGACGGACCCGTACCGGGCCTCGTGGCGGGCGGCGATCTCCCGCGCCGCATCCGGGCCCACGCGGACCTCGCCGCGCTCGACCTGCCCGAAGAGATGCTCCTCGACAGTGACCGGCCGCATGTTGGTGTTCGTCTTCACGCCGCACCGCCGATCGCGCGGACCTCGGCGAGCGCAGCCCCGCGCACCGCGCACCAGCCCGCGCAGTACCAGCGGACCGGCTCCCGCGAGCCGGGCACAGCCACGAGGACCATGCCGGGCTGCGGGGCGACCACGGAGTCCGCGTGCGCGGTGCCACAGCCCTCGACGCTGCACTGCTCGGTCCTCGGCGTCGACGCCAGCTTGGGCGCGCCGACCATGCCCTGGTTCCACGCCTGCTGCCCGGCCGAGGCCCGGCGGGCGGCCTCCTTCGCGCGGCCGTCCTCGCGCCGCGCGGTCAGGCACGGCTCGCAGGCCGGCGTCTTGAGGCGCCGGTGCGAGCGCCAGCCGCGCATCGTGCCGTGCTCCGGCGGGGTGGTGCGGGCAACCATCGTGGTGGCCTCCTTCGTGCTGAGCTGGTAGCTGTGTTGACCGGCGGTCTCGACGACCCGCAGCACCCCGCGCGCCACGAGCGCGCCCAAGTCCTTGCGGGCCGTGTTCCGGCCGGTGGTGGGCCAGGGGCTCGCGGCCATGAGGCGCGCGGCGCTGGCGGTGCTGACCCGGGCGGCGGGGCCCTGGCCCTGTATGGCGGCGAGGAGGAAGTCGCGGCGGGCGCTCACGCGGCCTCACCCCTCTCGCGCTGCGCCGGTACCGGGCGGGGCACGATCAGCTCGGCGATCCGGTCCCGGAGCCGTCCGGCCTGCGCGCCGTACACCGGAATCCGCCCGTCGCCGACCTCGGTGAGGAGGCTGTCGACGAGCGCGTCCCGGGCGTGCGCGGCGTGGGAGTCGCAGCCCTCGGCGTGCGCGACGCGGGCGAGCGCCGCCAGCTCCAGGAGGTCGGCGAGAAGCTGCTGCGGGTCCTCGTCGGCGGCCTGCGCGAGCCCGATGAGGAAGATACGGAGGTAGTCGGAGACGTCGAGGCGGATACCGGTCGGCGTGGGGTCCACGTAGATCCGGGACGGGCCGGTGACGGGCGGGTTGCTGCTCATCGGCGGGCCTCCCGCACGCTCGTGTCGTACGCGGTGTCCTCGACGGCGAGCGCCACGGTGAGGGCGTAGACCGCGAGGGTGAAGGCGAGGAGGAAGAGGACGGCGGTCACAGCGACACCGCCGTCGCGTCCGCCGCGCGCTCCAGCACGCCCACGGCGGCCTCCGTGGTGCGCCCGTCCTCGTCGCCCCACTGCGCGAGGTGGAACTCGCGCGCCAGCTCGTCGTCCGCGTAGGGCCCCTCGCCGTTCACGACCAGGCGGTCGGCGAGCACCCGGATCGCGTCGGCCGAGAGGATCGAGATGCCGTGCGGGTCGCCCGTCGCGGCGCAGCGCAGCGCGGCGACGAGGCACATGGGGCGCTCGGCGTGCGGCGTGGCCAGGTGCCGGTCGAAGGGGTCGGGCACGTAGTCGCCCTGGTAGAGACCGACCTGCGCGAGAACGCGGGCCGCCCTGCGGAAGAGGTCCGACAGCGCCATCGGCGGGCGCGTCGCGGACGGCTGGGAGGGGATGGAGATACCGGTCACGAGGACCGTCCGCCGGTGACCGGCGGGAAGATCGGTAGGCTGTGCGTACACGGTTGCCTCTGCTTTCGCGTGAGTTGAGGTGCCGAGGGGCTTCGCGGACCAGGCCCGGTCTGCGGGGCCCCGAATTCGTTGTCAGGCGGCGGCGAGCGCGGACTGCTGCTCGTGCCACGCCTCGACCGCGGCGAGGTTGAAGCGACGGCCGCGGCCCACGAAGGGCTCCTCGGGCATTCCGGCGTCGAGCCAGCGGAGGACCTGCCAGTCGGAGACGGAGTAGTACGTCTCCAACTGCTTCTGGTCGAGCAGCGGGACGAGCCCGGCGGGGAGCGAGACGGCGCGGTCACTCTTCTTCGGCATCGGGCCTTGACCTTTCTACTGTCGCAGTCGAATGTGTGGGCATGCGGAAGAGGTGCTGGAGCGGTTCGTCCAGGGCTTCCGCGATCCACCAGGCGGTCGCCATCTCGCAGGCGTCCCGGGCTGATTTCCCGGTGCTGGTGAGGCGGCCGATGGTGGCGGGGCTGACGCCCCGTCCGGCGGGGTCTACGCGCCGGGTCTGCTCCGCGAGTCGGGGGCCGGAGAGTCCTCGGGCGCTCATCGCGTCACGGAGTGGCTGACCGGCGCCCTTGCGGAGGAGTTTCGGCATCGGGACCTCGTTCGGGTGTTACCCGCCCCGTGGTGAGGCGTTGCGACATTTCTACAGTCGCAGTCGCAGCGCGTCAAGCCAGTTTCGCCGAGATTCGCCGAGGGGTGCCCAGTCTTGGGGTGTCTCGGGGCACGTTTTTCGAATGCTTGTTCTATGGTGGTGTCATATTCAAAGAGCGGCGGTGCGCGGCGGGGAGGTCGTGCGCCGGTCAAGATCGGGCCACGCTTCTACTTTGGCTTGCGAAAAGTAGAAGGCGGCGGGCAGTCTTGCCCTGTGGAAAACCAGGAAGACGGCCCCGTCGAGAACTTTGCGCAGCTCCTCCAGCGCCTCAAGGTGGAGTACGGCGTCTCGGACTCCGAGATCGCGCGCCGCATCGACGTCTCCGTCTCCACCGTCAACACCTGGGTCCACAACAAGCGCACGCCGCGCAGGGACGCCCTGGAACGCCTGTCTGCCGCGTTCCCGAAGTACTCCCTCGCCGCTCTCAGCGAGGCGGCCGGCCGAGAGGCGCCCGGCGAGTTGAGCCCTGACCGCGAGGCTCGCCTGCTGGAACTGATCAGGGACCTCACCCCCGATCAGCAGGGCGTCGTGGAAATCCAGCTCAAGGCGTTGCGCGACGCCAACCAGCGCGGCTGATCGCACGCACGTGCGGGTAATTGCCGTGCAACCGTTCGGGTATGTGTCGGGTCTACCTATGCGGATGCCGACACTCACAGTGAAGCGAACGGCACGGGTTGCGCCCAATAGGGTGCGTATGCGCGCCTCACAGATGTACCGTCATCCGCACGCGTTGACGTCCTCCCCCGTCAGCACCACGGCTCTGCCACGCCTGCACCGGGGGTATCACCATGTGCGTCACCATCGCCCTGTCGCCGATTACTGACAGCTACCGGCCGTGGGACTACCGCACACGGACGATCACCCTTCCGGAGACACTCCCCGCCGAGCATCGCCCCCGCGTCGTGCGCGCGGTGCTGTCCGAACTCGCCGTACCCCAGCCGGAGTCCGGTGCACGCTGCTGGTGCGGGGCCGCTGTGGAGCTGCCCCGCGTTCCCCAGCAGACCCGGAGGACGAAGGTGATCAGCCATGGCGCCTAGGGCGGCCAACAACCCCCGACAGATCCGGTCGAAGAGCTGCGGCTGCACGCTCTGCCTGGCCAAGTACCCGCCCGAGCAGTACGGAGACCGCAGGCCGAAGCGCGACTGCTCGGGCTCCTGGCAAGCCCGCTACCGAGATCCTGCCGGGCGCCAGCTCGCGAAGAACTTCGCGAAGAAGAAGGAGGCCGATGCGTTCCTCGACCGTGTGCGTTCCGCGGTCCGGGAACGGACTTACCGTGACCCGAAACGCGGCGAGATCCGCCTGTCCGCGTGGTGGGACACCTGGTGGGAGGTGGGCAGCAAGAAAGCCCGCGTCGGCACCCGGAACCGCAAGGTTGGCCTCTGGGAGAAGTACGTCGCTCCCGCTTGGGGCCAGTACAGGATCATGGACCTGGAGTACATGGAACTCCAGCAGTGGCTGACGAGTACGGTCCCCGGATTCGACAACCAGAAGAAGGTCAAGGAGCTTCTCGCTGGCCTCCTCGACGCGGCGATCCGCGACGGGGAGCGCATCAGCCACAATCCTGCCGCGAAGCTGGAGATCACCGCCGCGAAGTGGGCCAGACACCCCGACGACTTGGCGCCCCCAACCGAAGCGCAGTACGCGCTGATCCACGCCGCGCTGCCCCCGTACTACCAGGTGATCTTCCGGGACTTCGCCCACGAGACCGGGATGCGCCCCGGCGAGTACGCCGGCCTCCGTCTGCACTGCGTGGACGAAGAGGAGCAGGTGGTGCACATCAAGGAGATCCTCGTCTTCGATGGAGGGCGTCTGATGCGGCAGGAGGCGCCGAAGACGAGCGCCGGCTTCCGGACCGTCCCCCTGACCCCCCGGGCCATGAGCGCGATCAACTTCATGAAGGAGAAGTGGCGCCCGGCTCGTACCCGCTCCCGTATCGGCGACGGCTACGACCTGCACGTAGAAGAGCTGGTGTTCAGAGGGCCACGCGGGGCGGCGCTGAACCGCAACAACCTCAAACGCCCCTGGCACACGGCGATCAAGCAAGCGGGTGTGGCACGGCAGATGGTGAACCCCGAGACGGGCAGGGTCGAGCTGTGGCCGCGGATCTACGACTACCGGCACGTGGTCTCGACTCGACTGCACCACAACGGGATCAGCGAGAGAGACGCCCAGTCCGCTCTGGGGCATGACCGCGGGGCCCGGGTCACCTGGCTGTACACGCACCAGAGCGAGGACTCCCGGGAGAAGGTCCGGGCCGCTCTCGCTGGTCAGCCGCCTGCAAGTGGACTCCGGCTCGCGGAGTGACGTCTCAGGCCCGGAATCCACAAGGAGTCCACACGGCCCGCTCGGCGAGACTCGGCGAGTCTCGGCGAAGTAGGGTCGGGAGTGCCGGGAATGGAGTCGGTGAAGCTCGGCGAGTCTCGGCGAGTCTCGGCCAACCTTGCAGGTCAGGAGCGCTGCCCTTACAAGGCGAATGTCGGCGGTTCGAAACCGTCCGCGCCCACCGGGGATACACAGCAGGTCAGAGCCTGTTTCCGGCCCCCCAGTCCGTAAGGACTGGGGGGTTTTGCCGCGCCCAGAATCCACCTGTACCACCGACGGTGCCGACATGCCGTGACCGGCGGCTGAGCGTGGCTGCGTGCCGCCAGAGCCGCCCCCCGCCCGGGTCCTCGACCAGCGCCGCGCCATCGGCGACCGCATCCGCACGGCCCGCCTGGAGGCGGCCATCACGCAGGAGACCCTCGCGGAGCGCACCGGCCTCGACCGGAAGACGATCGTGGGGACCGAGAGCGGCACCCACAGCACGCTCCTCGACCACCTCCTCCTCATCGCCCGCGCCCTCGGCCGACCGCTCGCGGACCTCGTGAGGTGAAGCCCCCGGATCGTTCCGGACAGGCGCTGCCCTGCGCTCCCACAGGGCGGGTCGGCAGCTACCCGGGCAGGTGCTGCGGTCGTCCGGGAGTCATGCCTGGGCAGTGACGACAAGGGTGCCGATGTGCCCTTCCTCGGGGGCGTCGATCGTCCGCGCGTTCGCCGTGGCGAACCCGGCGCGCAGGAGGTGGCGCTCCCATACGGCCGGCCTGTAGCTGTACCGGTAGGTGAACATCGCTCGTCCGGCGAACCCGCCCTTGTACATGCCTTGGGGCCCGTAGGCGCCTGGGATGGCCGGCGGCTGGGAGAAGGCGAACACGCCGCCGCGGCTCAACCGCGCGCGGACGAGGGGGAAGAGGCGGGACGGGTCGGTGAACCAGGCCGCGCCGAAGATGGAGTACACGGCGTCGTACCGGCTGGTGTCGGTGGTGAGCCAGTCGAGGACTTCGGCCTGCTCGATGTGGACGCCGAGCGGCGACCACCGCCGGCCGGCCAGTTCGACCATGCGCGGCGACAGATCCACCCCCGTGCCCTTCACACCCTGCTGTGCGAGGTGGGCCAGGGCGCGTCCGGTGCCGCATCCGATTTCCAGTACGGACTCGGGCGAGCCAAGTAGCTCGGGCCCCGGGCCGTGGCCGGCGTACTGGGTCCAGCAGAACGAGGGTTCCGCCTCGGCGTCGAAGGCGCTTTCGGCGTAGGCGTCCCAGAGTTCGGTCTCGGCGGGGATGTCGTGCGGCACGGGCACTGCTGTTCCTCTGATCGTTGGGTCGCCGGGCCCCGCCCCCGCGGGATGGCGGGGGCGGGGCCGACTGTAGCGGGGTCAGTGGCTGTCGGGGACCTTGCTGTCGCACGGCGAGCAGCTGGTGCCGTCGATGGCCCACAGCTCCTCGTCGATGGCCCACCCCTGTGACTTGAGGAAGTCGCCGGTGCGCAGGCACAGGCCGTCGTCGCGGCGCTCGATGAACGGGGCGTGGTGCTTGAAGGCGCCGCCGTTGTAGAGACGGCAGATGCCCCACCAGACGGGGGTGTCGAGGATGAGCTGGTGGACGCCGATGTCGACGAGCCTGCCCACGCCGAGGTGGACGTCGGGGTTCTCGATGGAGCCGAGGGTGTACATGACGGCGTTGCCGAGGATGCGTTCGGCCATGTCCTTGACCATGGTGTGGTCGCGCAGGAGCAGGGCGATCTCGCGGTCCCAGATGTTCAGGCCGCTGTCGAGGACGTTGACGGTGAGTTCGGTGATGTGGGGGGCGACCGCGTTGAGCAGTTCCCGCGGGTCGCGGGTGCGGGTGAGCGCCGATGTGTCGAGCGTGACGGTCATGGGCTTGCCTTCCCTCGTGGGTGGGTGTTCCGTCTCGGCCGTGCGCGGTCAGCAGAAGCCGCCGAGGCGGGGTTCTGGGGCGCTGCCCTCTGTTCCTGGGGCGGCGTGGACGTGCGCGCAGTCCGGACATGCGCGCGGGAACCAGGCGCGGGCGGTGCGGGTGGCGGGGCGGGCGCCGAGGTCGACGTCGTCGATGCCGGGCTGAAGCGTGGTCTCGCACCACACGCAGGCGGCGCCGCGCCGCTGCTCGGCCGTGAGCGTCTCGACGGCGGGAAGGAGGTCCGCGTCCAGTTGGGTACTCACCGCTCCGTCACCTCCATCTCCCGCGCGTCGAGGAGCGCTTCACGCAGCAGCCGCGCGGGCGTGAGGAGACCGGTGCCGTAGGGCGGGTGCAGCCAAGTGCGCCCGCCGGCGCCGATGCCGGGTGCGGGGCAGTCGAGCACCCACCCGGCGGGGTGGACGACGGCGCCCGAGATGTCGGCGAGGAGGGTCGCGGTCCCGGCGGCCACGAGCCACCAGGCGCGGCGAGCGTCGGAGGACCCCTGGACGGGACCGGCGTTGCCGCTCATCCGGAGCACGCACAAGGCGTCGATCGACGGGTAGAGCGGGGCCTCGACGACCCGCCAGATTCCCGTCGAGGGCACCGGCGCGAGCCGTTCCCGCTGCCAGTCGGCGTAGGCGGGGGACGGGTCGAGCAAGGTTTCGGTCAGCCATGCGCACCCGGGGTGGGCCCTCGGGAGGAGAGTCGAGGTCATGCTGCGCCTCCTGCGCCCGGCCCCGTAGGTCGCGGCGTGCACGGGCTTGCGATAGGGGCTGCCGCAGGTCACAGACGCTAGGGATGTGACGTGCGACACGGCCAGGCATGTGCAGATCTGTGCATCCGCCTCCCCTCGAACGGGTGGTCAACGAGCTGGGCCCTTGACGGGGACCGCCAGTTCGCTGACGGTGTCGCACACAGCTGCACACCCCCATACCTGGAGGGCACCATGTCGTTACGGTTCATCGGGATCGACCCGAACACAGGAGACAAGGAGAGCCCGACCGTCTGGGTGGACGAGGAGCACAGCGAGCTGGTCTTCCAGGGCTGGGTGCCGTCACCGGCCCTGGAGGCGGAGTGCACGGCCACGGAGGTACCGGGCCACGCGAAGGGGATTCCCGAGGGGGAAGCGGTCGTCCGCATCCCGGCCCGGATGGTGGAGATGGTGAGGGAGGCGTGCGATGCCATCGAGCAAGCCCACGTTCGATGAGCTGATCGCGACGTGCCGGAGCGCTCTCCACCTGGAGATGCGCGACGCCTACGCCGTGGACTACGAGAAGGGTCCCTTCGCGGACTGGCGCGCCGGACACCGGCTCAACCCGGCGGAACGCGAGACCTGGTGGCGTCCGTGGCTCGACCTCATCAGCGAAACGGTCGACCGCGGCGCGGAAGTGCGGCGCGCGCGGATCGTGTCCGAGCCGGTCAGCGAGTACACCCGCTTCCTCTACGACGGCACCTTCACCAATGTGGCCGCCGGGGAGCAGGTCCGCTGGCTGCCCCGACGCCAGGCATCCGACATTCCCCTGCCGGGCAATGACTTCTGGCTCTTCGACGGCGTGTGGGTGCACTGGAACCACTTCGCCGGGGACGGGTCATCGCTCGGCGCGGAGATCACCGACGATCCCCGCGCGGCGGCTGTGTGCCGTGACGCCTTCGAGCAGGTGTGGGAACGAGCTACACCGCACGACGAGTACAAGATCCGCTGAGCAGAAAGACCGCGTGCCGCCCCCCATGCCCACCTCTCCGTCGTCGTCCGCCCAAGCGGCCCGACAGGCCGTGGCCGAGCGGCTGCGCGACCTCCGCCGAGCCGCAGGGCTCACGGTGACAGAGCTGGGGGCGGCGTGCGGCTGGCACCACGCAAAGACGTCCCGGATCGAGAACGCCCGTACCGCGCCCTCGGCCAAGGACATCACCGCCTGGTGCCGTGCATGCGGAGTTGAGGCGCTGACCGGGGACCTGGTGGCGCAGTCCCTCAACGCCGAGTCGATGTACAGCGAGTGGCGCGACCAGATGCGGGGCGGAATAAAGCGCCTCCAGGAGTCCTTGACGGACTTCTACCGGGAGACGCGCCTGTTCCGGGTCTACTCCTCCACGCTCATCCCCGGGCTGTTGCAGACGGAGGGATACGCCGCGGGCCTCCTCACGGCCATCGCCGACTTCCGCCAGATCCCGGTGAACGACGGGGCGGAGGCGGGCGCCGCCCGGGTGGCCCGGTCTCGGGTCATCTACGAGCCCGGCCACCGCTTCGTCCTCCTGATCGAGGAGGCCGCCCTCTACTACCGGATCGGCGACGACGAGGCAATGGCCGCCCAACTCGGCTTTCTCCTCACGGCTGGTGCCCTGCCCGCCGTGTCGCTGGGCATCGTCCCCTCGTCGCACCCACAGCGTCGGCAGTGGCCGCACGAGACGTTCCACATGTACGACGACGCCTTCGTGTCGGTCGAACTGCTCTCCGCGCAGGTGAAGCTGACCCAGCCCTCAGAGATCGCCCTGTATTTGCGGGCGTTCGAAGAGCTGCGGAGCATGGCCGTCTACGGCGCGGACGCGCGCGCTCTGGTCGTGCGGGCGATCGACGCGTTGCGGTAGCCGAAACGGCGAAGGTGGCCCTCCCCGCGCGTCGCGGGCCGGGCCCGGTACGGCGGGGGGGGGGGGGGGGGGGGGGCGTCCCGTGCCGTCGGGGGTTGAGCGTGCGCCGTCGCATCTTGATCGGCGGCAGGTCGGGGTCCGCGCCGGGGATGCATCAGGTGTCGGCGCCCGCGGGTGCGTGGCGGCCACTGGGCCGGGGGCCGTGCCAGTCCAGGCACATGACGGTGGCGTCGTCGGCGAGGTGACCGTCGCTGGCGTCGTAGGCGGCGGCGGTGAGGACGCGGACCACCTCGCGGGGGTGTTCGACGGCGGTGTCGAGAATCAGTCCGGGCAGGTCGACGACGGCGGTTCTGCGTTCCTGCATCCCGTCGGTGTAGATGACGAGGCGGTCGCCGGGGCGGCAGTCGAGGTCCTGGACGCGGTAAGGGATGGTCGGGGGGAGCCCGAAAGGGGTGTTCACCTTCAGGGGCACGCGGTGTACTTCGCCGTCGCGCAGGCGCAGGGGCCAGGGGTGACCGGCGTTGACGAGCCGGGCGCCGGAGCCGTCGAGGGCGAAGCGCATCAGCAGGCCGGTGGCGAAGCCGCCCTGTGGCCGGCCCAGGAGGGACCGGTCGGTCTGCCGGGCTTGTTCGGCCAGGTCGGCGCCGGAGCGGCGGGCACCGCGGGAGGCGTTGACGGCGAGGGTGGCCAGCAGGGCGGATTCGGTGTCGTGGCCCATGGCGTCGGTGATCGACACGTGCAGGGTGTCGGGGTCGAGGGTGTAGTCGTAGGTGTCGCCGGCCACGGTGTCGGCCGGTACCAGCGCGCAGGCGAGCGTGAACTCGGCCGCCTCGCAGGAGGAAGCGGTGGGCAGGAGCTGGCGCTGGATCTCGGCTGCCAGGGTGACTGGGGTGGTGCGCCGGCCCCAGTGGTAGAGGTCGGTGAAGCGGCGGTCGGTGACGACGATGTAGGCCAGCGCGTGCGCGGCCTCCTCCACCTGCTCCAGCACCTGATCGGTGACCTCGGGCAGGAACAGCTCCAGGACCCCGATGGCGTCGCCCCGGTTGGTGACCGGAGCGAGCACCCGCTCTCCGGCACCCCCGTCGGCCGCCCGGACGAGCCTCTGGGAGCGCAGCACTTCGTCGTAGACGCTGCCCACGAGCGGGATCTCGTCCGCCCCGCTACCCCGCCGGGGGTCCGCCTCCCCGACAATGCGCACCATCTTCCGGCCCGCCACGTCCATGAACAGGAACGACACGTACCGCGCGCCGAAACGACCCCGCAGGTTGCGGGCCACCACGTCGAGCGAAGCCACCGGCGAGGCGTTCTCCGCGGCGGCCAGCACCTCGGCAAGCCCAAGCCGATCATCAGCCATCACGACCTCCTGGAGTGTCCAGCACTTTTTCCCGTCCAACCGTGACACACGGATCACCTGACCATAGGCAGCGCGGATTCGGCGAGCGGTCGTCGAGGGCCCCGAGGCGTGTCCGCCCTGCCGACCGGACACGGCGCGCTCGGACGGACGGAGTGACGCGGGGAGCCCCGCTGGTCCGGGAACGGCAAAGGGGCCCCTTCCCGCACGTGGCGGAGGGGGCAGGTCACTGGCGCCAGGCAGGGGGTCAGGTCCAAGTCGGCGGGTGGCTCCGGGGGCGGACCTGTCGGAGTGTCCGGGCCGACGCGTTCACCCCACCGCCGCAGCTCGATCACGTAGCGCGTGAGGACGCGGCGCCGCGTGCGCTCGTCGCGCAGTTCCCGGTGCGGGCGCTCCGTGATGGCGGTGAAGTCGCCGCGCTTGTTTGGTCGCGCGGGGCCCGGGGCCTCGGCGCGGGTGCGGGCCGATCCGAGGGCCCGGGGCCTCGGCGTGGGTGGGGCCCGATCCGCGCGCTGGCGCCGTCGACTACGGCAGTTCCCTGAGCAGGTCCGGGTTCACGATCGTCAGGATCGTCGCCACGTCCTCGGCCGGGACCGCGGGCCACAGGAGGGAGCGGGCGGCGCGGTACTTGGCGGCCAGGCGCTCCGCCCGCGCGGTGGGGAGGCGGGCGGAGCGGTCGGGGCGGCTGTTGTGGGCGTTGTCCGCGATCTTCACGAGGGCGGCCAGGGGGTCGGCCGCGATGCGGCGGATCTTCTCCTCGTACGCGAGCCCGGGGACGTTGGTCACGGCCTCGACGAGCGCGACGACCCGGTCGGGGACCCCGGCCGCGAGCAAGCGCTCGGCGGTCCACTCCGTGTCCTCGACGACGTCGTGCAGCAGCCCGGCCATCCGGAGCTCGGGGCCGAAGGGGGCGAGCCCGGCGGCCACGGCGCGGACGTGTGCGAGGTACGGCACCCCGATCTTGTCCACCTGCCCGGCGTGGGCGAGTGCGGCGAGTGCATCGGCCTCGGCGACGGTCGTCATGGCGCCATTCTCGCCCGGAGGGGCGTGGGGGCCGGAGGCCGGGGGCGCGGGTCCCGTTCGCTGTACGGCCCGCCTGAACCGCCGACAGTCGCCTTGTAAGGGCGAGCCTCCACCGCTGAGCCGTACGGCCCGTCAACTCGTCGGCCCCCGGGCTTCGTCGGCCGGGGGCCGCGGGGTCAGCGGCGGGCCTCGGTGAGGGCCAGAGCCATGAGTTCCGGGTCGAGGAGGCTCGCGTCGGCCAGGCGGGTGGGGGCCGCGTGGGCGTTGAAGAGCGTCTTGGTGAGGCGCAGCGCGGTGGGGGAGCGGCGCAGCAGCGGCCTGACCCAGGCGAGGACGGCGTCGTCCAGGCCGGTCTCCGGCACGACCCGCTGGAGGATCGACAGCCGCAGTGCCTCCTCGGCCCCGACCGCGCGGGCCGTCAGGACGAACTCGCGGACGCGGGCCGCCCCGGCCTCGTTGATGAGGCGGGGCAGGAGGCCGCCCCAGGCGACGGGCAGCCCGAGGGCCAGTTCGGGCAGCCGGAAGCTCGCGGTCTCGGCACCGACACGCAGGTCGCAGGCGAGCGCGAGCGCGAATCCGGCGCCGATCGCGCGTCCCTGGACGCGGGCGATGGTCACGGCGGGTCCCGTGCTCAGCGCCTCGCACACGCGGCGGGCCCGGGCGCCGGAGAGCCGTACGGCGCCCCCGGCCGGGTCGTCGGCCATGTGTGCGGAAAGTTCGTGGCGGTCGCCGCCGAGACAGAAGTCGGGCCCGGCGCCGGTGAGGACGACGACCTTGGTCGCGCTGTCCTGGGCGTCCAGCACCTCGTGCAACTCGTCGAGCATGGTGTCCGTGACGGCGTTGCCCTGCTCCGGCTCGCGCAGTTCGACGAGGAGCAGGCCGCCCTCGCGGCGGGTACGGAGGGTTTTGCGGTCGCTGTCCAGGGGGAGGAGGGACAGCGGAGAAGGAACGGGCGCGGCCGGTGGTGTTTCGGCCTGCTCCGGTTGGCTGGTCATATCTGGACGTCCAGGGAGACGAGTCGGCGGAAGACGAGGCGTGTGTCGTCGAACACCGGGGGCGTGACCGCGCGCAGAGTGGGGAAACGTTTCAGCACTTGTCCGAGAAGTTCCTGGGCCTCCAGCCGGGCGAGACCGGCACCCAGGCAGTAGTGCGGGCCGCCCCCGAAGGAGAGGTGGCCGCCCCGGCGCAGCGGGTCGAAGGTGTCCGGGTCGGGGTTGCGGCGCGGATCGTGCGCGGCGGCCCCGTACATCACGTGGACCGTCGTGTCGCGCGGGATCGGGACCCCGGCGAGGACGAGGTCCTCCGAGGCGACGCGGGAGTTGATCGAGATGGGCGCGTCCCAGCGCAGCGCCTCCTCGACCGTCGACGCGATGTGCTCCGGGTGCGCGGCCAGCCAGGCGGCGCGGGCCGGGTCGGAGGTGGCGAGGTGGACCGTGTTGCCCAGCAGGACCGCGCTCGTCTCCAGGGAGGCGATGGTGACGAACATGGTGAGGTCATAGATGACCTGGTCGGCGGCGGCCCGGTCGCCGGCGGACAAGGCGTCGAAGTGTGCGATCCACTGGGTGAGGGCGTCGTCGCCGGGCCGCGCGCGGCGCTCGCGGATGAGCCGGGTGAAGAACTCCCGCATCTCCAGCGTGGCCTGCTCGGAGACGGCGAGCTGCGATCTGGTGGGCAGCAACTCCTGCGCGTAGACCTGGCGGTGGGTGAAATCGAGGAGGTGGGCGTGGTCGGCGCGGTCGATGCCGATCCACTCGCCGACCGAGAGCGCCGGCAACTGCTCGCCCACGACCCGCATGAAGTCGGCGTGCCCCTCGGCCCTGATCTCGGCCTCCAGTTCGTCGAGGAGCGAGGAGACGAGCGCGGCGATCATCGGGCTCAGGGCTTCGAGCGAGGCACGGTCGAAAGGGGTGCCGACCGCGCGGCGCTGGCAGGTGTGCGCCGGGGCGTTGAGCCGGGGGAGGGTACGGGTCATCTCGCGGGTCGCGAGGTCGCTCCAGCGCTCGGGGTTGTCCTGGCGCTGCTGCCAGTCGAAGTCGGTACTCCGCCATTTCCTGCCGCGCAGCACCTCGTCGCAGGCGTCGAAGCCGACGACGAAGTAGCCGCCCCAGGGTGCGGGGACGACGTCGCCGAGTTCGTGGAGGGCGGCCCACACGGGGCGCGGGTTCGCCGTTCCCTCAGCGCTGCGGAGCCGGCGCAACAAGGGGATGACGGCACGGCGGCTGACGGTGGAGGTGCCGGGGTGATGGCCTACGGCGTTCACGCATAGCTCCTTCGGCTAAGGCTGCCGGTACCGGCGGAAGCTACCCTTCCTGTCGGAGCGTCATGCGCCACAGGGTGTTTCCTCTGTCACATGCGGTGGTTTCGGCCTCGACAGCACCGTGAGAAATATCCCCCTTCTTCTGCTTCTGTCCCGATCCGCTCGGCGCTCGCGGGTGGTGCGGAGGGCCCGGACAGGCACCTCCGCACCACGAAACCCGCCGTGGCGAACACGGCCTGAATTGTCACCAGGTGATGATCACTCAGCCGTGTTGCGGGAGGGTGAACCCGAGGGGACGTCAGGCGCGGAAGACGTCGAGGAACGTCGACCAGAAGCCCTTCTTGCGGGCCGGTTCCCGCGTACTCCCCGAACCGCCGGTGCCCCCGGTGCCGCTCGTGTCGCGCTGCGCGGCGTGGGGCTGGCGGTCCTCGCCCGGTGCCGGCTGGGGCCGGTGCGCGGCCATGCGGTTCGCCGGGGCGGGGCTGAAGTTGACCGGCAGGGAGACCAGGGCCCGGTGGAAGGGGCCGGGACGCCAGCGCAGTTCCTGCTCGGGGACGGCGAGCGAGAGGTCGGGCAGCGCGTTGAGCAGCCGCTCGATCGCGGCGCTCGCGATGACCTGCGCGGGGTCCTTGGCGGGGCAGGCGTGGGGGCCCGCGCCCCACGCGAGGTGCGCTCCCTTGCTCTGGTTGCCCCGCGCCTCGGCGAGCCGGGGGTCGCCGTTGGCCCCCGCGAAGGAGATGAGCACCGGGGTGTTCGCCTCGGCGATGTGCCCGCCGAAGTCCACGTCCTGCACGGGGTAGTGCGCCGCGTAGTTGGCGATCGGGGCCGCGTTCCACAGCACGTGGTCCATCGCCTCCTCGATCTGCGGCCCGGAGTCGTGGCCGCCGGAGGAGGAGAGCATGAGCAGCAGGGTGTTGCCGATGAGGTTGCGCTCCGGCTCGACACCCGCGCCCATCATCATGACGAGCTGGTCGTTCAGCTCGGCGTCGGTGAGTCCCGAGGGGTGCTGGATGAGCCAGGACGTGATGTCGTCGCCGGGCCGGCGCCGCTTGAGGGCGATCAGCTCCATGAGGCACGCGGTCAGTTCCTCGTTGGCGCGCAGCGGGTCGCGGCCGTCGAAGATCGCCGACATCGAGGAGGTGAGGGTGTCACCGATGTCGGCGGGGCAGCCGAAGAGCTTGTTGAAGAGCAGCAGCGGCAGCAGCTTGGCGTAGTCGGAGAGCAGGTCCGCCCGGCCCCGCTCGCTGAACTGGTCCAGGAGGTGGTCCGCGATGGGCTCGACGTCGCGGCGGATGCGGCTCATGTTGAGCTTGGCGAGGCTGTCGGTGACGGCCTTGCGCAGGCGCAGGTGTGTGGAGCCGTCGCTGAACATGGTGTTGGGCCGGTAGCCCAGCATCGGCAGCAGCGGGTTGTCGGCGGCGATGCGCCCCTCGACGAGGTCCCGCCAGCGGCGCGAGTCGCGCGGGAACAGTTCGGTGTTGCGCAGTACTTGGAGCGCGGTGCCGTGGTCGACGACGAGCGTGCCCTCGATCCCCGGGGCCAGCTCGACGGCCCCTGCGGCGCCCTCGGCGCGCAGCTTCTCGTAGACCTGGCGCGGATCGGCGGCGAAGGCCGCGTCGTGCAGG
Organism: Streptomyces sp. Tu6071; assembly: GCF_000213055.1. NCBI lineage: Bacteria > Bacillati > Actinomycetota > Actinomycetes > Kitasatosporales > Streptomycetaceae > Streptomyces > Streptomyces sp. Tu6071. The sequence goes on from NZ_CM001165.1 coordinate 5,716,025, forward strand.
GGGCATCCGCCGCCGGTCGGGGCGGACGCGCGATGAGCGTTCATCGGACTTCCTTCATGAACCGGGAGGGGGTTCCCGGGGAGCGAGGGGGCGGCCGGGGGAAGGGCCGCGTGGACGAGGGTGCGGAAGGGGTGAGGCGGTGCGCGTACCGGAGGGGGCGCCGTCCCGGCTCGCGGGCGCGGGGCCCGCTCGCGCGAAGGCGCCGCGTTCCCCGCCGTAGGGGAAGGACCGGCCCGTACGGCGGGGAACGCGGTCAGGCCGCGTGTTCGAGCAGGTGGCGGACGAGGGCGATGAGCGCCTGGGCCGAGGAGCGCTGGTCGCGCGCGTCGCACACGACCACCGGGGTGTCCGGGAGCAGGTCGAGCGCCTCGCGCACCTCCTCCGTGCTGTAGGAGGAGCCGGCGTCGAAGGCGTTGACGGCGACCGCGTACTCCAGGCCGTAGCTCTCGATCAGGTCGATGACCGGGAAGGTCTGCTCCAGGCGCGAGGGGTCGACGAGCAGCAGCGCGCCGAGCGCTCCGCGCGCCATGTCCTCCCACAGCTGCATGAAGCGCTGCTGGCCCGGCGTGCCGAAGAGGTAGAGGACGAGGTCCTCGCTCAGGGTGAGCCGCCCGAAGTCGAGCGCGACGGTCGTCGTGCTCTTGTCGCCCGTACCGCGCAGGTCGTCCACGTCGACCGAGGCGCGGGTCATGCGCTCCTCGGTGCGCAGCGGGGTGATCTCCGAGAGCGAGCCGATGAGGGTCGTCTTGCCCACGGCGAAGTGCCCGACCACCAGGATCTTCGCGGCGTTGGTCACCGCGCTGGGGACGTAGATGGAGCGCGGTGCGACCTCAGCCGATGAGGGATTGGAGTCCATTGAGAACCTTCTCCAGAGTCTCTCTGTCAACGTGCTGGGCCCGGGGCGGTTCGGCTCGGCGCATGAGGTGCCCCTGCCGCGCGAGGTCGGTGAGGAGTAACCGCACGACGCCGACCGGCAGGCCGAGATGGCCCGAGACCTCGGCGACGGAGAGGTACCCGCCGCCGCACAGCTCCCAGATCGCCCGGGTCTCGGGGCTGGCGCCGAGCGGCATGCTGCGGTCTGACGCCAGCGTCACGAGGGTGTGCAGCGCGAGGTCCTCGGGGGCGGGCAGTTCCCTGCCTCCGGTGATGACGTACGAGCGGACGAAGTCGCTCGTGACGGAAGCCTCCTCGTCGGGGGCCGTCATACGCCGACACCGTTGTCAGTGCGCGGGGCGATGCTCATCGCCTTCGCGAGCGCCGTCACCGTCTTCTGCATCCGGAAGGACACCGCCTCCATGTCGACGTCGACCGCGGCGGACACGGCGAGGTAGGCGCCCGAGCCCGCGGCGATGAGGAAGATCCAGCCGCCGTCGTACTCCAGCAGCGTCTGCTTCCAGAATCCGTTGCCCGCGCCGACGAAGGGCGCGACCGCGCGGCTCAGCGACTGCATGGAACTCATCGCGGCGGCGTTGGTCTCCGCGTCGTCGCGGGATATCTCGTCGGAGCGCTGGAGCAGCAGCCCGTCACCCGAGACAAGGATCGCGTGGCGTGCGCCGCGCACTTCCAGCACGTCGTTCAGCACCCATGACAGGTCGGTGTTCACGGCTGATCTGGTCCTTCCAAGGAGGTCGTGCTCCGCCCGAGCTGGGTGCCCCGTGCGAAGGCGCCGAGGCGGGAAGCGGTCACTTCACTGGACTGTCCCGGTGCCGTCGCCTCACTCGCCGCGGGCTCGGGGACGACCGAGATGGCGCGCTGGCGGCGGCTGCGCTTGGGCAGTCCGCCGGAGGTGCGGCCCACGATGTGCGAGGGGCCGACCGGTACGGGCGCGAGGCGCTGCGGGGCCTCCTCCGCCTGCTCCGCATCCGGCCGGGCGAGGGGCTCGGCGGGGGCCGCCGACGCGGCGCTGAGAAGCTCTTCCGGTACGCGGATCACGGCACGCACGCCTCCGTAGGGGGACACCGAACCGACCGAGACCGCGAAGCCGTAGCGGGTCGCGAGCATCCCGCACACCGCGAAGCCGAAGCGGGGCGGGTCGCCGAGCTTGGTGATGTCGACGGTTTCCTGGGCCGAGAGCAGCGCCGCCGCCCGGTCCTTGGTCTCCTGGTCCATGCCGAGGCCCGCGTCGTCGACGATGAAGCAGATGCCGGTGGGCACGGTCTGGATGTTCACCTCGACCGGGGTGCCGGGGGCGCTGTACGCCGTCGCGTTGTCGAGCAGCTCGGCGAGCACGACGGCGAGCGGTTCGACCGCCTTGCTCACGACCTGGGCGCTGACCTGGGCGTGCACGCTGACCCGGCCGAAGCCCTTGATGCGGCCCTGGGCGCTGCGCGCGACGTCGTAGACGTTCGCCGGGGTCTGGCGGCGGCCGAGCCAGCCGCCGCACAGCACCGAGATGCCCTTGGCGCGGCGCCCGATCTGGCTGCCGGTGTGGTCGACCGACATGAGGTCGGCGAGCATCTCGGAGTCGTCGCCGTACTTCTGGAGCAGTCCGTCGAGCAGGAGTTGCTGTTCCTCGGCGAGGGACTGGAGTGTGCCCATCGCCGATTTCAGAACGGCCTTGGTCGAGGACTCGGCGTCCGCGCGGACGTCCGCGAGTTCGTCGTGGTGCCGATCGGCCAGTGCGGCGGTTCTCGCCTCCAGGTGCGCGAGGTCACCCCTGGCCCGGCCGAGTCCCGCCTCCAACTCGGCCTTCGCCTTCCTGAGTGAGAGGTTGGTCCTTCGCGCCCGCAGCACGGCGAGCACCGCGACCACGAGCACTACCAGCGAGAACCACAGCAGCGGATCTCGGAAAAATGAAGTCATGAGACTCTCTTCAACTCGCACCGCGCGAGGACGGGGACGGGTCCTCCGGGGCACCGCGCGGGGTCGTGCGTCGTGGCGGGTGGCGCGGAGCCGCCTGGCGTTTCCGTCCCGTGCCCTTGGGCGATGGGGCCTTTGAGACTGTCCCCCGCACGCGCATGACGCGTCGTCAGCCTACTGAAAGTCCGATGATCGTATCAGTCAGTACTCGCCGTGTCGGACGGTTGAGCGCATCAACGGGCGACTCTCACCTCATCTGCACCAGTTCGGGGTGGCGAGTGGTGAACAGCGCTGCTGTGGAAGGGAGTTGAGGAAGCCGGGGCGCGTGGGGCGCGAAAGGTTCAACGGTCGGGGTGTGGGGATTGGGGAGGTGTGTGGGGGGCCGCGCGGGGGTCAGTCCTCCGGTGCGGCGGAGGGCTGTGCGGTGGGGGGCCGCGGGGCGGGGTTCTCCGGCGCGGCGGTCGCCGGCGCGGGGGGTGGTGTCGCGTGCTTGAGGCGGCTGCGGGCCTCGATGCGGCGCTCCCGGGCGACCTCGGCCCAGTAGGGGTGGGAGGTCACGAAGACGGTCAGTTCGAACTCGCGGGCGCGCAGCTTGCTGACGAGCGCCTGGTCCTCGGCGCCCCAGCCCGGAGAGGCGGGCCGCTCCACGCGGCGCCATCCGTTGTCGTCGCTGAAGCCGTCGTGCGGTTCGACGGACCAGGGCAGCCGCCGCAGCAGCTCGCGCAGCTCCGCCCGCACCTGGTGCAGTTCCTCCTGGCCGGTGCGGAGGTCGTCGGGGAAGTCTCGGGTCTCTGCCACGCTCCGAATGGTACGCCTGTTCGATTTTTCGAAGCGAATGGACGGGGTGGGGTGCGCGGGGATTCATTCGAACGTGTGAACGGATGTGGGGGGAGTGGACGCCGGAGGCGCGGCCTTCCCCCGGATTCCGGTGCGGGGCCCGGGGCGGGGCGGCAAGCTGGGGGCATGTGCCGAAGCATCAAGACCCTGCGTCCACCCGCCCAGCCCCAGTGGGCGACCGACGACGAGATCCACGAGGCCGCGCTCCAGTACGTCCGGAAGGTCTCCGGCTTCCGCGTCCCCGCCGCCCACAACCGGGAAGTGTTCGAACGCGCGGTCGCGGAGGTGGCGCGGGCGACGGCCGCGCTCATGGCGGGGCTGGAGGTGAAGGGGCAGAGCTGAGCGGGCGCGGGCTCAGCCCGGGTGGACCTCCGTGTCGCCGTTCACCGTGCGCAGCGTGAGGCGGTGGTCCGAGGCCGCGGAGGCGTCCGGCAGGTCGTTCACGGTGCGCCCGTTGACCGTCGTGGCCCGGACCGCGTACGGCGGCGGGTTCTCGGGGAGCGTGACGCGCACCGAACCGTTGCGCGTCGTGCCGCTCAGCCGTACGGGTGAGGTGGTCGTACGGAGGTCGACGTCACCGTTGACGGTCCCGGCCTCCACGCGCCGGGCCGCGAGCCCCGTGGCCCGTACCGAGCCGTTGCGGGTCGCGAGCCGCTGGAGCCCGTGGGCGTCACCCGAGTCCCGCACGACCACGTCCCCGTTGACGGTGCCGAGCCGCAGGGGGCCGCGCACGTCCGTGACCTCGACGCCCGCGTTCCGCGCCTCCACCGTCACCGCGGTCCCGCGCGGGACGCGTACGAGCGGCATCCGCCCGCAGTCCTCGCGCGCGGCCCCCGCGCAGGGAAGATCGAGGGTGCGGTCCTTCCCGTCCGCGCTCCAGCGCGCCGCGGCCCCGCCCGCGACGCGCACGTCCGCCGTGTCGGTGCCGACGATCCGGACGCCGCCCTCCGTCGTGACGACGAGGCGCCCGCCCTCGGGTATCCCGCGCGCCTCCCCCGGGGCTGCCCCCGAGCCGCCGCACGCCACCGCCGCCACGCTCAGCACGAGGACGGGCAGGACGAGCGCGGGCCGCGCCAGAGTCCCGTACCACCGTGCGGCGGCGGGGGGCGCGGCGGGACGTACCGGCGGGGCCGGGCGGTGTGCGTCGGTTCGCTGCATACGGAGCGTGTGCCCGGCCGCGCCGCGTTCAGCTCGGCCGGTCGCTACGGGGCGCCCGCCCGCGGAGAGCTCCGGAACGGCCCTGTTCCGGCGGTGGCCCGGCCGCTCAGCTCTGCGGCGCGTTCTGTCCCGCGTGCGGGACCGGGGCCGGTGGGGCCGGGCGGCGCATGAGGAAGGCCGCTCCCGTACCGGCGGCGAAGAGCGCCGCCACCGAGATCGCCGTACCGAACCAGTTGGCGCCGAGCCACTGGCCGCCGAAGTACCCGAGAGCCACGCTGTACGCGGCCCAGGCGACGCCCGCGACCGCCGACCAGGGCAGGAAGTCGCGGGTACGGCGGTGCGCCGCGCCCGCGACGAGGGAGACGACCGAGCGCCCGGCGGGGGCGAAGCGGGCCAGGACGAAGAGGGCCCCGCCGCCGCGCGTGAGCGCCCAGCCGAGCCGCTCCTGCGCGCTGCTCAGCTTGCGGGAGCGGGCGATGGCCCGGTCCAGGCGCGCACCACCCCGCAGCGCGAGCCGGAAGGCCAGCAGGTCCCCGAGCACGGAGGCGACGGCCGCGCAGGCGGCGAGCAGCACCACGTGCGGGATCTGGCTCACGTGCGGGCTCGCCGAGGCCGTCGCCGCGGCGGCCGTCGCCGCCGTCACGACCAGCACACCGCTGGGCAGCACGGGGAGGAACACATCGAGCGCGACCGAGAGCGCGATGACCGCGTACATCCACGGGCTGCCGGTCAGCGGCCCCAGGCTCTCGAACACCGAAAACTCCCGGTCATGGACAGCGCCACGCTGTCGCACGGGGGGCGGCAAGGGCGATCGGATCTCAGCCATACAGCGTACGCGGACTGATCACCGGGAGCTTTGCCGGGGGGTGCGCTTGTAGGACATCTCACGTTCACCCACGTGCCCCATCCGAGCGGCGCCCGGCGGCCCCGTCCCGTACGAGTGAAGGCACCGAAGGCAGTCGAACGGGGACCGAGCGCGAGGAGCAGCAGATGGTGTCAGGAAGGGTCGCCGGGGCCGTCGCCGCGGCCGTGCTGGCGGCGGCCGGGGCGAGTGGCCAGGCAGTCGCCGTACCGACGGGGCCGGGAGCCAGGCCGGAGCCGCCGCGGCCCGCGGTGGACCGGGAGGCGGTGGGCGCGCCCGCGCACGGCCCGCTCCCCGCCTCCTACCTGCGCCCGGCCGCGCCCCCGGCCCGGCCCGCGCTGCGCCCGCTGCCGCGCCCGGCCGCCGGCACCACGGTGCGGCCCGCGGTCCAGGGCGTACGGGCCGGGACGGCGCCCGCCGACACGGACCCCGTGACCCCGCTCGCGGAACCCGCGCCCGCCGGGTCCACGGCCGTGCTCGCGGAGCGGCCGGGCGGACGGCCCGGCACGCTCGCGCCCGGCACGGGCCTCACCGGTACGGGTGACCCGGCCACCGGCACCTACCAGCTCCTTCTCGACTCGCGCTTCGCCGTCGTGCCGAAGGCGCTCGTGCCCGGCGCGGACCTCGCGAAGGCGCTCACCTACAAGCCCGCGCTCGTCCCGGCCGGCGCGGGCGTCCGGGTCGAGCAGCGCACGGACGGCGACGGCACCCGCGTCACGCTGCGGGTCTCCGGCCTCAAGGCGGGCCACCGCTACGGGGCACACGTGCACACCGGCGTCTGCGGCGCCGACCCGGCCGCCGCCGGCGAGCACTACCAGCACGAGAAGGACCCGGTGCGGCCCTCGACCGACCCGGCCTACGCCAACGCCCGCAACGAGGTCCGGCTCGACTTCACCGCCGACGCCCGCGGCGACGGCACCGCGAGCGCCACCCATGCCTGGGGCTTCCGGCCCGGCGGGGCCCGGTCGATCGTCCTCCACGAGGCGGCCGGCGCGGCAGGGCGGGCCGCCTGTGTCTCCGTGCCCTTCCGGGGCTGGTGAGACCTCCGGCGGACGGCGGGCCGGGAGCCGGGGGCACGGGATCGGCCGCGCGCGGCCTCACGCGCGCTCCAGCCTCGTGCGCGTCACCTCCCGCAGGGCGGCGCGTTCGTCCCGTACCACCGCCTTCTCCAAGGTCAGCTCGGCCGTCCGGCCGCGCAGGTCGAGGGTCATGAGCTGATTGCCGAACCACGGCCCGCCGTCGCGCCGCCAGCGCACGGCGGGCCGTGGCACGCGCCCGTGCCGCGCGAAGAGGCGGCCCAGCGCGCGCCCCGCGCCCGTCCAGCCGAAACGGAACCCGAAGCGCATCGCGAGCGGTACCGAGTTGTGCACGGGGGAGCACGTGAGCTGGTACACCGGGCTGCCGGGGACCGCCTCGCCCGCGCGCGGCCACCCCCCGCCGCCCCCGCGCGGCCACCGGGCCTCGGCGACGTACGCGTGGTGCACATCGCCCGACAGGACGCTGATCGTCGCGGGCGCGTCCGGGCCCTCCCGCAGCTCCGCGATCAGGTCCGCGAGCGCGTCGAAGGAGCGCGGGAAGGCCGCCCAGTGCTCCAGGTCGGCCGCGCGCCGCAGGTACTCGCCGCGCCCCGCCCAGCGCGCGCCCCGCTCCCCGCCGCACAGCGCCGAGTCCCAGCTCTCCAGGTCGTGGATCAGGTGCGGGAGGAGCCAGGGCAGCGAGGTGCCGAGCAGGAGGTGGTCGTACGCCTCCGGGTCCTCGCGCACCTGCGCCCGCAGCCAGTCCTCCTCCTCCGGGTCGATCATCGCGCGCCGGTCCTCCTCCAGGACCCGCGCGGCCCGTGAGTCGATCATGAGGAGCCGGGTGCGGCCGAGGTCGCGCCGGTAGCTCCAGCGCACGGCGGTGGGGTCGGCGTCCGCGCGCTCGGCGAAGGCGCGCAGCGCCTCGGTGCCGTCGCGGTCGGGCGCCGAGCGGATCGTGGCGAGGAGCGGGTCGGCGGCGAGCGCGGCGGGGGAGAGGTTGCCGAGGTGCTGATGCACCCAGTACGACATCAGCCCGCTGAGAATCCGTTCGCGCCACCAGTCGGTCGCCCGCATCTCCGCGAGCCACTTGTCGCTCGTGTTCCAGTCGTCGATCACGTCGTGGTCGTCGAAGATCATGACGCTCGGGACCGTCGAGAGCAGCCAGCGGATCTCCGGATCGCCCCAGGACTCGGCGTAGAGCCGCGTGTACTCGGCGTAGTCGGCGACCTGTGCCCCGGGCGGGCTGTCCAGGTCGCGTCGCTGCCCCATCCACTCCCGCGTCGCGGGCGAGACCTCGTCCGCGTACACCTGGTCGCCGAGCAGGACGAGCAGCCCGGGGCGCTCGCTCGCGGGTTCCCCGGCGAGCCGCAGCGCGAGGGTGTCGAGCGCGTCGGGGCCCACCGGGTCCTTCTCCTCGGCCGGTGGCGCGGCCCAGCGGCAGGAGCCGAAGGAGACCCGGACCGGCGCCGCCGCGTCCTCGCTGGGCGTGCGGATCTCGGAGGGCGGGAAAGAGGAGTGGTCCTCGGGCCACACCCGTGCCTCGCCGCCGCCGGAGTCCGCCTCGATTGTCACCTCGTAGGGCAGGGCGCTGCCGGGCGGGAGCCCGTCGAGGACGACGAGGGCGTAGTGGTGCCCGGCCACGCGGAAGGTGGCGGCCTCACCGGCGAAGGACGCGGAGCCGCCGGGCGGGGCCCCGGCGCGGGCCGACGTGCTTCCCGTACCGCCCTCCGCGTCCTCCCGCGCCGTCGCGCGCACCCGTACCGTGCACGCCTCGTCCGTCTCGGCCCACACGGTCGCCGCTCCCGCGTCCACGTACCGCAGCACCGGCCCCAGCACCAGCTTCGCCATCCCGGCCCGCCCTCCACGCTCGTCCTGCCCCGCGTCCCGCGCCTACCCGGTCGTTCGAACGGGACGCGTGCCCCTCGAACGGAACCATTACGGAGAACGGTGGGCGGGGCGGGAACGGTTCCCGGGGGGACTGCCGAGGGCGTGTCCCGCGGGCGTCTCCCAGGGGCGGACGGGGCCGCGACCGGGCGGTGGGCGGGCGCCCGGTCGCGGCCGTCGGCGCTCAGCAGCCGTTGAGCACTCCCTGCAAGGCCGACTTCTCCGCAGAGTCGACGTCCAAGTCGTAGTAGTGCTTCACCTGGACCCACATGCGCGCGTACACGCAGTCGTACGAGGCGAGCGGGGGCATCCACGTCGCGGGGTCCTTGTCACCCTTCGACTGGTTGACGTTGTCCGTGACGGCGACGAGCTGGGGGCGGGTCAGGTCGTTGGCGAGGGCCTGGCGCTGCGCGGTCGTCCAGGCGCTCGCGCCCGAGCGCCACGCCTCGGCGAGCGGGACGACGTGGTCGATGTCCACGTCCGAGGCGGCGGTCCAGGTGGCGCCGTCGTACGGGGACTTCCAGGTGCCCGAGGTCGCGGAGCAGCTGGAGTTCTGCGCGACGTTCGTGCCGTCACGTTTCAGCACGACCTCGCGGGTGTCGCAACTGCCGGACTGCGTGATCCAGTGCGGGAACTTGTCGCGGCTGTAACCGCTCATCGACCCGGGCGTCGCGACGCTCAGCTCGGAGAGGTAACTCCGTGCCGTGGAGGCGGCGATGGGGGTGGGCGGGGCCGCCTGCGCGGGCGGCCCCGCGAGGACGGAGGCGGTGGTGAGCGCGGCGGTCAGGGCGCCGAGCGCGCCGAGGACACGGCGGGGGCGGCGGCGCGCGGAGCGGTCGTGACGCGCGTAGAGAACGGACGAACTGTCCTGGTGTGAGGGCACGTTGACTCCTCGAAGTGGGGGGTGGGTCCGTCGTCAGGCTGGCGGACCGTGGTTTCCGTGGGGTGGTCACCAGGTAACAGCGTGGCGTCATGCGCACGTCACGACAAGAGTGGTGAACGCTCGCCGGTCGTGCGCGGGCGTGCGGATGCCGCGTGCGGGGAGGGGGAGTTGTGGGGGACCGGGGCGGGAGTGCGGGAGGGGGTTGCGGGGGCACGGCACGGGATCCCGGGCGCTCCGCCGAAAATGCGCGTCCCGTCCCAGGCCGCTTTTTCGTACGCTCCCCGCATGAATGAGCGAGTGGGAGCGGCGCTGCGAGGGCTGTCCGGCCGGGAGGGCGTGGCCGACGTGGACGAGATGGCCGAACGCGCCGTGGCCGCAGGCGATGCGCGGTTCCTCGGTGACCTCGGAGTGGCGTTGGCCGGGAGCGGCCTCGGCGCGGGGCGGCACCGGCACGTTTTCCGCTACCTCTTGCGCCTGCTCTGTCTCACACCGGGACGGGAATACGTCGAGGGGGCGGTACGGCTCGTCGCGGCGACGAACGCGACGGCGGACGGTGCCACGACGACTGCGACCGCCCCGCCCCCTCGCGCCCGGTACTCCCGCCTCGCCGCCGCCCTCCTCGCCGAGGGCCAGTCGGCGGCGGAGCTCGCCGCGATCTTCGCCGGGGGCTCTCGCGCGCACACCCCCGAAGAGCTGCGGGCCTGCCTCGTGCACGAGTTGGTCCTGCGCGGCACGCCGCCGGACGAGGTCCCCGCGCTCGCCCGGTGGGCTCACTCCCCGCACTGGAGTCACCATCCGCTCCACCAGCTCCCGCTGGAGCTGCTCCTCGTGGAGAAGCACCCCGTTCTGGCATCCAACTCGCCCCGCGGTGGTTCTCGTTCGCTGCCCGATCCGCGCCCCGGCGACCCCGTGGACCCGGGTCGGCCCGGCAGCCGTCGGCCCCTCGCGACGGACCTGACCACCGACGCCTTCCGCGCCGCCGCCGGCGCGGCGGTGCTCAACTGGTGCGCGGAATCGAACGGCGAGTACGAGACCGGGTGCTGGGAACTCTCCGCACCCGCCACCGAGGACACCCTGCCCGAACTCCTGCGCGGCCTGGGGCTCAGTTCCCTCGGCACGACGAACTCCCGCCGACGGCTCGCGCTCACCCGCTGCGCCCCCGAGCAGGTGTGGGGCGCTCTCTTCGCCGCCGCCGCGCACGGTGGCGCGTACAACAGCGGGGAGCACGGCGCCTACGGGCGACTCGCCGCCTGGCGCTCCCTCGCCGCGCTCGTGGGGGCACCGTCGGACGCTGACCCCGCCCGTGTCGAGGAGGTGACGCGCGGCTGCGCCTGGTACGGCTTCGCCGGGTCCACGAAGTGGTTCCACGAGGTCGCCTGGGACATCGGGTTCGCCGCCGTGCGCCCGGGCGGACGCGGACTCGCGGTACTGGCGGCGACCGATACGGACTGACGGACAGGGGCGGGCCGGGGCGAACGATTCAACGGCGGCGCCCCGTCGTGGCCGCCCACCACGACCGCCCGTCACGATATCCGTGTTGACCACCGGCCACGACTGCCCGTCATGCACGAGCCGGCGCGGCATTCTGGCCACTGACCGCCCCGCAACCGCCACCGCCCCTGGCCGAAACCAGCCCGCAGCCCGACCCCCGTCGTCGCGGACCCCCGCCCCAACGCCCGTCGCCGGTAGGCCCGCACCCCCCGGAACCCGGTACCTTCGGGGCCGGGTGCCGGGGTGGGCCCGCTCTGGTCCGTAGGGGGCGGAGGTGTCGCGGGAGGCGGGAAGCGTGTTCGATGTCGGGGTGGCCGCGCTGGCCTTCGGGGTGGTCGTGCTCGCCGAGCTGCCGGACAAGACGGCGCTCGCCGGGCTCGTGCTCGGCACCCGGTACCGCGCCTCGTACGTCTATGCCGGGATGGCCGCCGCCTTCCTGCTGCACGTCGTCCTCGCCATCGTGGCGGGCAGCGTCCTGACCCTGCTGCCCACGCGGCTGCTGCGCGCGCTCACGGGCGTGCTCTTCCTCGCGGGAGCCGCCTTCCTGCTGCTCCAGAGGCCGCCCGACGAGGAGGCGATCGCCAGGGCGCGCGAGCCCGGCGGGCAGAGCTTCTGGCCGGTCGCGGGGGCGGGGTTCTCCTTCATCCTCGCCGCCGAGTTCGGCGACCTCACGCAGATCGTGACGGCCAACCTCGCCGCCCGCTACGCCGGTCAGCCGCTCTCCGTCGGGGTCGGCGCCGTGGCCGCGCTGTGGGCGGTCGGGGCGCTCGTCGTGCTCGGGGGGCGCGGGCTCATAAGAAAGGTGCCGCTCGGGCTCGTCACGAAGGCCGCCGTGCTCGTGATGCTCGTCCTCGGTGTGCTCAGCCTCGTCGAGGCCGTCGCCTGAGCCGGGACACGGGAGCGGGGGTGGTGTGGCGCCTCCCCGCCCCGTTTTGTATCGTGGCCGAACAAAGTGGTTCCGCCCGCACACCCTGACCTGTGGGCGGGACCACTCTTGTGCTCCGCCCGTGTTCCCCGCGCCCGTGAGGTGTGACATGCCGCGTACCGAGTTGCACGTCAAGGCCCTGCTCATCGACATGGACGGCACGCTCGTCAACTCCGACGCCGTCGTCGAGCGCATCTGGCGCGCCTGGGCGCTGCGCCACGGGCTCGACCCTGAGCAGGTCCTGCGCGTCGCGCACGGGCGGCAGGGATACGCGACGATGGCCGCGCTGCTCCCCGAACGCCCCGTCGGGATCAACCTCGCCGAGAACGCGGCGATGCTCGCCGAGGAGACCGGCGACACCGAGGGCGTCGTCGAGATCCCCGGCGCCGCCGCGCTCCTCACCGCGCTCAAGGCCCACCCGCACGCCCTCGTCACCTCCGCCGACGTCCCCCTCGCCACGGCCCGCCTCACGGCCGCCGGGCTCGCGATGCCCGCCGTACGGGTCACCGCCGAGGACGTCGGCGCGAGCAAGCCGGACCCCGAGGGCTTCCTCAAGGGCGCCGCCGCGCTCGGCGTGGACCCCGCCGACTGCCTCGTCCTGGAGGACTCCGCCGCGGGCATCGCCGCCGGACGCGCCGCCGGGGCCACGGTCCTCGGCGTCGGCCCCCGCGCCGCCGCGTACGCCCCGGACCACCACGTCACCGACCTGCGCGCGGTACGGATCGAGGGCACGACCGATGGGGTACGGGTCCGGCTCGGCTGACCTCCCGGAGCGGCGCCCGTGATCCGGGAGTCCACTCGCACTCCCGGCGCTCCCGCCCTCGCGGCGCTCCCGTACTCCCGGCGCCCCCGCGCTTCCGGCGTCCCCGCGCTCCCGGGCCAGCCGGATCGGAGCCCCCGGCGTCCGCCCCGCCCCGCTACCCCAACTGCGGCGTCTCCCCCTCCAGCTTCGTCCGCGTGTCCGCCCCGTAGACCCCGTGCTCGTCCGACGCCCCGCGCGTCACCTGGTACGTCATCAGCGCGTATTCGAGGCCGCGGTCGAAGCGCCCGTCGTCGCGGCCCGGGTAGATCCCGACGGCCCGCAGCCGCTCCTCCAGCTTCGCGACCTCCGGGCCGCTGTCGCCCCGCCGCAGTACCGCCTGCGTGACTCCCTCGGGCGGTCGCTGCTCGGAGGGCCCGCCCGTGGGCGGCTTTCGCACGGCGGTACGTGTCGGGGGCGGCGACACCGCACCGCTCGCGGTCACCGCCGGGGACCCGGACGCCGAGGCCCCGGGGCTCGGCGTCGTGCCGGACGCGGAGGCGCTGGGCGACGAGGCGGCGGACGAGGACGACGAGGGGGACGCCCCGGCCGCGGGGGAGAGGGACGCCGACGCGCTCGGGGACGCTTCCGTCCCGCCCGTGCGTACCGCGCTCGGCTCGGCCGCCGCCGCGACGCCCGGCGCCGCCCCCGGCGTACTCGGAGCCGAGGAGAACGCGCCGCCCGCGAGGAGCGCCGCGACGGCGCCCGCCACCACCACGGCCGCCCCCGAGGCCACGTACACGGCCTTGCGCTGCCCGCCGCCCCGCTCCTCCCCGACCGGCTCGCCCGTCGCCGGTGCGCCGGGCCCGGGGACGCGCGGCAGCCGCATCGTCGCCTCGGGGAGCGCACCGCCGTACGTCGTGGGCACCGGCTCCGCCCCGTCGGCCTCGTCCTCGCCGACCGTCACGTACGGCCGCACCCGCAAGGGGCTGAACTCCTCGCCGTCCGCCCCGCACCCGCACGGCTCCCCGCCCTCGCGCGGTCTTCCGCACTCCGGACAGGGCTCCTGTCCGTGCTCCCGCGCCTGTCTCTTCCCCTGCCCGCGTTCCTGCCCGTGTCCCTGTGCGTCCACCGCAGTCCCCTCCCGGCCCCCTGAGCGATCCCCGCGATTATGCCGAGACCCCCTGAGCACCTGTGCGACCGGGCGAGACCTGGCAACCCGTCACCCCCGCCCGCCCCAGGGAGACCGGGCCCCTCAGGCGGCTGCCCCCGGCACCTCTTCCGCCCCCGGCCCCTCCGCCGCGCCCAGCTCCTTCCTGAACCACCGCTCCGCGTACACGTCCTCCCACAGCGGCCCCGTCTCCCGCCACCCGTGCCGCGCGTACAGGCCCCGCGCCTCCACGAGGTCGTGTCGCGTGTCCAGGTCCAGGCGCCGCGCCCCGCGCTCCCGCGCCGCCACCTCCGCCGCGCGCAGCAGCAGCCCGCCGCCGCCCAGGCCGCGGAAGGCGGGGCGCACGTACATCCGGGTCAGCTCCAGGGCGTCCGGGCCGAGGCGGCTCGCCCTCAGCCCCACGCAACCGGCCGCCTCGCCCCCGTACCGGCCCACGAGCAGCAGCCCGTGCGGCGGGGCGAGCGGGGAGTGGTCGGAGGCGGCGAGCGCGCGGGCCAGTTCGTCCCGGTCCGTGTCGCGCCCCTCGCGCAGCCGGTACCAGCGGTCCGAGACCTCCGTGTAGTACGCGCGCCACAGGTCCGAAGCGGTCGGCGAGTCGTGCGGTTCGGGGGCGATCGCCCAGCGTGCGTCCATCCCGCGATCCTCACCCGCCGTACCGGTCGCGGGCCAACGGTTTTGACGCGCCTTTCGCGGCAACCCGGAGTGCTGAACGCAACACCCCGGGTCCGGGACAGGGACGCGGGTTCCGCCGGACTCATTCCCACGGAGGGCAAGCATGTCACCCGCCTTGACAATCGTGTTGATCGTGGTGGTGGTCGTCGTCCTCGCCGCCGTCGCGTTCCTCCTCGTACGGCGCGGGGCAGGCGCCCCGGGCGGCGGCTCGCTGCCGCGGCGCTTCGGCCCCGAGTACGACCGGGCCGTGCGTCACCACGACGGTGACAAGCGCGCCGCCGAGCAGGAGCTGAGGGAGCGCGTCAAGACCTACGGCTCGCTGCACGAGCACACCCCCGCTCCCGAGGAGCGCACGCGCCTCCTCGCCTCCTGGAGCGCCCTCCAGGAGCGCTTCGTCGAGGCGCCGCGCGAGGCCGCGGCCGAGGCGGACCGGCTCCTCGCCGAGACCGCGACGGCGGTCGGGCACCCCGGCGCCGACCGGCACGCGGCCCGGCTCGACTCGCTCTCCGTCCACCACCCGCACCACGTCGACGGCTACCGCAGGCTCCGCGCCGCGCTGACCCCCGCCGAGGGCGGTCACGAGAGCACCGAGGAACTGCGCGAGGCACTGCTCGCCGCGCGCGGCCTCTTCGAGGAGCTGATCGGCGCGGGCACGTCGGGGACGCGTACGGGTCGCGGCGCCGCACACCACGGCGCCCACCGCACCGAGCGCGCGGACGAAGGCGCGCAGGGACCGGGTACACCGCCCGCAGCCGGCACGGCACAGGCCCCGGCGCCGGGCACGGCCCCGGCTTCCGCCCCCGCCCCCGAAGCCACCGAGACCCACGAGGGCCACCAGGCCCGGAGGAGCTGACCGAGATGACCGCGACACTGCCCGACAGCACCAGCACCGGCGACCACGCCACCACGAGCTTCCTGCCCGCCGACGCACGGGAACGCCTCGAACCGAAACTCCGCGAGGCCGTCAGCGAGTTCGTGGACTCGCCCGCCGAGGCCGTCGAGAAGGCCGACCGCCTTCTCGCCGAGACGGTCGAACAGCTCCACCAGGCCCTCGTCCACCGCCACGGCGAACTCCGCTCGGCGTGGAACGGCAAGGAAGCCACGGGAAGCGCCCGGAGCGCGGGCGGTACGGAGCGCACGCGGCACGACGAGGGCACGCGGCACGACGACGGCGCCGGGTTCGGTGACGGCAAGGGGTTCGGCGACGGTACGCCGAGCGGTGCCGGTACGGGCCTGCGCGACGACCGTACGGACCTGACCGGCGACCGTGCGGACCTGGGCGGCGACCGTGCGGACCTGGGCGGCGACCGTGCGGACCTGACCGGCGACCGGGACCGTACGGGGTCGGCGCGCGACGCCGACCGCGACGGTACGGCCGACGACCGTGCCGGGCTCGCCGGCGCCGCCTCCGTGCGGAAGCCCGGCGGCACGACCGGCGCCGAGACCGAGGCCGGTCACCGTGTCCCCGGCGACGAGCGGACCGCCTCCCGGGCGGGCCACGGCGCCGAGGCCGACACCGAGCGGCTGCGCCTCGCGCTCCAGGAGTACCGCGAGACGACGGAGCGCCTGCTGAACCTGTGACGCGCGGCGGGACCGCACGGGCCACACGGGCCGTACGGTCCCCGCACGGACCACCCGCGGACCACGCGGACCGGGGTGGCGAGAGCCGGAAGGGGCGGACGACGGGTGGGACCCCGTCCTCCGCCCCTTCCCCATGCCACGGACCGGACCGGAGGACTCCGAACCCGGCGCTTCCGGCCGCTCAGCCCCCGTCCGCCCCGGCGCTCGGCCCCGGCCCCGGTGACCCGCCTCGTCCGCGCGGCACGTCCCCCGTCCGAGCGAATCCGCCTCCGTCCGCGCGGCCTCCGTCCGACCGCCCCCCCGCCACCCGGGGCCTCCGTACGACCGCCCCCGCTACGTGCGGCCTCCGTGCGAACGCCCCGTACGCGCCGCCCCGTCACCCGCTCCCGCCCTCAGCCCCCCTCGCCCCGCGCCACTGCGCCGCGATCTCCTCCACGTCGTACGGGCGCAGCCGCAGCGGCGGGCCTTCGAGCGGGCCGCGCAGGGCCTCGCGGATCTTCTCGTTCAGCTCCGTGACCAGGCGTCGCGCCCGCGCCTCGCTCGGTGCCTCGCGCGCGGCGGCGAGGGTGTCCTCGGCCTCCTTGCGCAGGGCGAGCGACGGCGGCAGGTGGGAGAGCCCTTCGCGGGCCATCTTCCCCTTGATCCACCACAGCTCGTCGTGGTGCGGGCCCTCGTCGGGGAGCGGCCTCCCGGCCAGCGCCCGGAACTCGCCGCGTTCCTCGGCCTCCCTGATCTGCCGGTCGATCCAGGACTCGAAGTCCAGGCCAGGGGGTTTCCGCCGGGTCATGCCGTGGCCTCCGTCCGCCGTCGTCCCCCGTGCGTACGCGTCCATTGTCCCCCGGGCGTTCAGGCGACGACGCGGGCCAGCGCGAAGCCGTCGTACCCCTTGCTGCCCACCGTCTGCACCGCCGTCGCGCTCAGGCGCGGCTCGCGGGCGACGAGGTCGAGTGCCTCGCGGGTGCCGACGACGCTCGGGTCCGTGCTCCGCGGGTCCGTCACCGCCCCGCCGCGCACGACGTTGTCGATCACGATGAGGCTGCCCGGCCGGGTCAGGGCCAGCGCCCACGTGACGTAGCCGGGGTTGTTGACCTTGTCGGCGTCGATGAAGACGAAGTCGAAGGGCTCCGGCTTCTCCTCGGCGAGCGCCGCGAGGCTGTCGAGCGCGGCGCCGACGCGGATCTCGACCGTCTCGGCGTACCCGGCGCGGTCGAGGTTGGCGCGCGCCACCTCGGCGTGCCTCGGCTCGTACTCCAGCGTCACGAGCTTCCCGTCCGCCGGGAGGGCGCCCGCGAGCCACAGCGTGCTGTAGCCGCCGAGCGTGCCGATCTCCAGGACGCGGCGGGCGCCCTGCGTCTCGGCGAGGAGACGCAGCAGTTTGCCCTGGTTGGGCGCGACGGCGATGGGCGGCAGCCCGGCCGCGTCGCTCGCGGCGAGCGCCTCGGCGAAGACGTCCTCGGCGGGGGCGAGCAGATCGGTGAAGTAGGTGTCGACGTCGTTCCAGGTCTGGGCGGGGTCGGGCACGGTGCGGCCTTTCGGTACGAAGCCGGGCTCCCGGTGCGGAAGCCCTCCGGGTGAGTTCCCCAAGGGAACTTATCACCGGGCCGTTCGGGGGACCCTGCCTTTGTCGATGTCACGTAGGGTGACCACCCTGTTGCCGGGAAGGTGCGGCGGAAACCGGCCGCGGGCCGACGGCTACGCTTTCCCCGCCCCGAGCGGGGCAAGTGGGAGCGTTCCGCGCCGTTCCGCGAGAATTCGGGAGGCGTCCGCTTCCTCGGTGGCGAACAACCTTGTCCAGATCCTCTGTTTTCGGCCAAAAGCCGGTCAAAACGTGGCCAACGGCAAGGTGAAAGAGAAGAGGCTATGAGGCGAACAGGGGCTCGGCTGCGTCTACGCACACGGGCGGCACGAGCCTCTGGGAGCACGGAGCGCGCCACCGAGGGCCGGGACGTGCCGGACAACGACGAGCGGGGCGGGAGGCCACACGACGTGGCGAATGCGGAGCGGAGCGGGACGGACGGGATGTTCGGTCCCGGCGGGCCCGAGGGTGTCAGGGCCCGGATGCGGGTCCTCTGCGTCGTGCTGTGGGCCGCCGCCGCGGCGCTCCTGGCACGGCAGCTCACGGCCGTCCTGCGGCTGCCCCCCGGGGACCGGCTGACCGACCTGGAGACGTGGGTCGGCCCGCAGGGGGTGCTCCACGTCTCCGGTTCCCTCTACGACACCGGGCGCTTCACCGGGACCCCCTTCGGCGGGCTCGTCCTCAAGCCGCTGCGCGAGGCGGCGCAGGACACCCTCGGCGTGCTGTGGACGGTGGCCAGCCTCCTGCTCGTCGTCGTGCTCGGCCTCGTCGTCGCGCGCGCCGTGCCCCGGCCCCGCTCGCACTCCCGCCTCGTACCGCTGCTCGTCGCGCCCGTCGCGATCTGCCTCTTCCTCGTCTCGCTCCCGGTGCGCAACGCCTTCCACACCGGGCAGCTGAGCATCCTCCCCGTCCTCCTCGTCGTCCTCGGCTGCTTCGCCGTGCGCAAGGACGTCCCCGCGGGAATCCTCATCGGCCTCGCGGCGGCCTTCCAGCCGACGATGCTGCTCTTCGCGCCGCTCCTGTGGCTCACGGGCCGCCGCCGCGCGGGTCTCTCCACGCTCGGCACCTTCCTCGCCGGCACCGCCCTCGCCTGGATCGCCCAGCCGCACGACTCGTGGACCTACTGGGTGCACCACATCGCGGGCGCCGGTCTCGGCTCCAGCGACGAACTCGCCAACCAGTCGCTGCACGGCGCGCTCCTGCGCTTCGGCCTGCACGGCCCGGCAGAGCTGGCCCTCTACGCGGTGCTCGCGCTCCTCGTCGTCTACGCCGGGCTGCGCCGCGCGGTGCGGTACGCGGCGGACGGGCAGCCGCTCCTCGCCGTCGCGATCACCGGCTGCGTCGCCGTCGCGATCTCGCCGACGAGCTGGCAGCACCAGATGCTGTGGGTCCTGCTCACCGTCGTCGGCCGCGTCGGCACGAAGGCGGCCGACCGGTACGTGTGGCCGATCGCCGTCGTGCTCGCGCTCTCGCTCACCCCCAAGGTCCTGCTGCCGAACATGGCGAGCCTCGACCCGATCACGCAGAACATCATCCTCATCGCCGCGCTCGCCGCGGCCTGCGTCGTGCCCTTCCTCAGCACCTCCGCGCCCGCCTACGAGCACCCCGTCCCCACCGTCCATCTGCCGCGCCGCCCCGCGCGCTGGTCCTGGGTGCCGCTGCTCCCCGTGTGGCGCTGGGTCGCCCGGCGTCCCAACCTGCTCCTCGAACTGCTCCTCATCCGCGTCGGCTACGCCGCCTACTCCGAGGTCCGCAAGGCCGCGCGCGGCGGCCGGGCCACGGCCGAGGACCACGGCGACATCGTCCACAGCATCGAGAAGTTCCTCCACATCGACATCGAGCACTGGGCCAACCACGCCGTCGTGAAGGTCTCCTGGCTGGAGGACTTCTTCAACTTCTACTACGAGTCCTTCCACTTCGTCGTCCCGCTCGCCGTCCTCGCGATCCTCTTCATCCGGCGGCCCGCCGAGTACCGGTGGGCGCGCAGCGCGCTCGGCTTCGCGACGCTCCTCGCGCTCCTCGGCTTCTGGCTCTTCCCGCTCGCCCCGCCGCGCCTCATGCCGACGCTCGGCTTCATCGACACCGTCCACGGCGTGCAGGACTTCAGCAAGCCGGACTACGGCAGCCTGACGGCCGTCACCAACCAGTACGCCGCGATGCCCTCGCTGCACTTCGGGTGGTCGCTGTGGTGCGGGCTCGTGATCGCGATCCTGGCGCCGAAGTGGTGGATGAAGGCGCTGGGGCTGCTGCACCCGCTGTTCACGGTCTCGGCGATCGTGGCGACCGGGAACCACTGGGTCCTGGACGCGGTCGGCGGGGCCACGGTGGTCGGGCTCGGGTTCGGGATCACGTACGCCCTGGCGGGGCCGAGGGGGCGGACCAGGACCGTGGGCATGGCCGCCGAGCCCTCCGGGCCGGGCGGGCCCGACGCGGGGGCTCCGCCCGCACGCCCCCGCTCCTCGGTCGCCGGAGGGACTTCCTGAGGAAGCCCTCGCAGGAGGGTTAAAAAAGGGCCCCGCTCCCGCAGACTCCCTCCCATGCACCAGGACGCCGTCATCGTCGGGGCCGTGCGGACTCCCGTCGGCCTGTACGGCGGGGTGCTCGCCGCCGTGCATCCGGCGCGGCGGCTCGGGCTCGTGCACGGGGCGCTGCCGGACCGGGCCGGGACCGGCGCGGCGGAGGTGGCGCAGGTGGTCTGCGGAGCCGAGACGCAGACCGGGGACCACACCTTCGCCCTCGCCACCACGGTCGGCGACGGCGCCCGGAGCGCGGCGACGGTCCTCGAACGGCTCTGAGGCCCGCTTCAGCGCTCCACCGCTTGCCTTGGAGTGTGCTCGAACCCCTAACGTCCTCGGCGACGGCCCACCGGACGAGGAGAGGACCACCCACCATGGCGGAGCACGCGGCCTGGAAGACCCCCGAGGAGCGGCACGCGCGGGGACTCGACGTGCTGAAGAGCGTGGACGGCACCGGCGGCGAGAAGGTCGTCGCGTCGCTCGCCGACGTGAGCCCCGAGCTGGGACGGCAGGTCGTCGGCTGGGCCTTCGGCGAGATCTACGACCGCCCCGGCCTCGTCCCGCGCGACCGCCAGCTCGTCACCCTCGGCATCCTCACCGCGCTCGGCGGCTGCGAGCCCCAGCTCGACGTCCACATCAACGCCGCGCTCAACACCGGGCTCAGCCCCGAGGAGATCACCGAGGCCCTGCTCCACGCCGCCGTCTACTGCGGAATGCCGAAGGCCCTCAACGCGACCTTCGTCGCGAAGAAGGTCTTCGGCGAGCGCGGGCTGCTGCCGGTCGGCGGCGAGCCGACCGGCTGAGCACGCCCGGCCCCGCTCAGGACTCCCAGTCCTGGCCCGTGATCAGGCGCAGGAACCGGTCCGGGGCGTCGGGGCCGAACATCAGCTCGTTCATGATGCTCGCCTGCCCGGCCTCCTCGTGGCTGCGCGGGAAGACGTCGCGCTCGTACGCGGCGAGCGCGGCCTCCGTGTCGTCCGGGTGGGCGGCGAGCGCCCTGCCCAGCTCGGCACCGTCGAACATCGCCAGGTTGGCGCCCTCGCCCGAGGGGATCATGAGGTGCGCGGCGTCACCGATCAGCGTGACGCCCGGCACCCGCTCCCAGCGGTGGTCGGCGGGCAGCGTGTACAGAGGGCGGAGGACCGGGTCCGTCTCGCCGTCCGTGATGAGGGCGGTCAGCTCGGGCGCCCAGCCCTCGAACTCCTTGAGCAGTCCGGCCTTGACGGACTCCGGGTCGTCGAAGCCGAGCGCCTCGAACCACTCCAGGGGCCGCCGCAGCGCGACGTACGTGTGGAGCCTGCCGCTCGCCTCGCGGTGGCCCTGGATGCCCTTGCCGGGCACGAGGACGAACATCCCCCCGGCGCCGACCGCCTTCGCCGCCTCGGGGTGGCGCGTGTCGGCCTCGTACAGGTACGTCTCGACGAAGGACGTGCCGGTGTACACGGGCTTCGCGTCCGACAGGAGCGGGCGCACCCGCGACCAGGCGCCGTCCGCGCCGACGAGCAGCCCGGTCCCGGCCGTCGTGCCGTTCGCGAAGCTCACCTCGTGGCGACCGCCGCCGAGCGCGCGCACCCCGGTGACCTTGTGGTCCCAGCGCACCGTGCCCTCCGGCAGCGAGTCCAGCAGGATCTGCCGCAGTTCCCCGCGCTGCACCTCGGGACGGCCGCCCGTGCCGTCGTCCTCCTCCTCCAGGAGGACGGACCCCTGCGGGGTGAGCGCGCGGGAAGCCTCGTGGCCCGCCAGGATGATCGCGCGGAACTCCTCCGTGAGCCCGGCGGCGGCGAGGGCGGCCTGCCCGTTGCTCTCGTGGATGTCGAGCATCCCGCCCTGCCCGCGGGACGTCGGCGAGGACTCCGCCTCGTAGACCGTGGACGGGATGCCGTGGACGTGCAGGACGCGGGCGAGCGTGAGTCCGCCGAGTCCCGCGCCGATGATCGTGACGTGCGTGTGCGTGCTCATGGCGGGCTCCTTCGCTGTCGTCCGGAGTGCCGTCCGGAAGGGCATCTGGAATGGTGTTCCATCACCACCGTGGAACATCATTCCAGGATTGTCAAGCTGGAACCGTGTTCCAGGGGTGTGTGCCAGGATGGGGGCCATGACGAAAAGGACCGCGCGCGCCGAGCCGCTCTCGCGCGAACGCATCGTCCGGACCGCCGTCGAACTGCTCGACACGGCAGGCGCGCGGAAACTCACCTTCCGGGCCCTGACGGAGCGGCTGGCGACGGGCCCCGGGGCGATCTACTGGCACGTGGCGAACAAGGACGAGCTGCTCGCCGCGGCGACGGACGCGGTCGTCGCGGACGCGGTGTCCGTGGAGCCCGGCGCGGGCGACTCCCCGCGCGAGGCCATCCGCTCGGTGGCCCTCGGCCTCTACGAGGCGACCGAGGCGCACCCCTGGCTCGCGGCCCAGCTCGCGGAGCAGTTCGCGCGCCGGCCGTGGGGCTCCGTGGCGCCGCGCGTCTTCGAGGCGCTGGGGCGGCAGGTGCGGGCGCTCGGAGTGCCCGAGAGCGGCTGGTTCACGGCCACGTCCGCGCTCATGCACTACGTCTTCGGTGTCGCGGGGCAGAACGCGGCGAACACCGACATGGCCGCGGACCTCCCGGAGGGCGAGACGCGTACCGAGTTCCTGGAGGCCGCCTCGCGCGCCTGGGAGGCCCTGGACCCGGAGGAGTACGCCTTCACGCGCGCCGTCGCCGGCCAGCTCCGCGATCACGACGACCGCCAGCAGTTCCTCGCGGGCGTCGATCTGGTCCTGGCGGGGATCGAGGCGTCGGTGCCGGGGGCGGCGTCGGCGTAGCGGGCGGGATCGGCGTCGGGGGAGGGCGGGGGCGGCGCGCCCTCGCGGGCGGCGGCAGGACGAACCCTCCTCACCCGGGACGGGCGGACGGCACGACGGAAGCCGCCGCCACCCGGAGCGGGTGGCGGCGGCTTCGTGTCGTGCGGTGGCCGGTGCGGCTCAGTACCAGTGGTGGGCCTGCCAGAAGTCCCACGCGGCGGCCGGGCTGCCGTAGCGCTCGGTCATGTACTGGATGCCCCACTTGACCTGCGTCCCGGCGTTCTCGTGCCAGTCGGCGCCGGCGGAGGCCATCTTGCTGCCCGGGAGGGCCTGGACCAGGCCGTAGGCGCCGGAGGAGGCGTTGGTGGCACGGGGGTTCCAGCCGCTCTCGTGCGACACGATCTTGTCGAACGCGGCGAACTGGCGGGCGTCGGGCAGCAGCTTCTTCGCGAGCGCCTTCGCCGAGGCCGGGTCGGCGGCCTTCGCCGTGCTCGCGCTCTTCGCGGCGCTCATGACCGTCGCTGCCTGCGGGGCCGGGGTGGCGGCGTGCGAGGCGGGGGCGGCCGTGAGGGCCATCCCGGCCGCACTGCCGACGAGAGCGGCACCGGTCAGGACCTGCTTGGGGACGAGGGCGAGACGGAGGGCGGCGGCGGGGAAGGGCATGCGCACGGAGGAGACCTAACGTCGGGGACGAGGAGTCGGGGCGCGGACCGCGGAGCGGGAGACCGCGTGGCGGTGTTTCGCTCCGGTGGCGGGTGGGTACTGCGCCCGGCGACGTCTCCCGTTGTAGCCCGGGGGCGGTACGGGCGGCAAAGAGCGGGTGTACGACGTCCGCTAGGAGTCATGGTGAAATGTCGCTTTTGTCCCTCTGGTTCTTCCGCCCCCGCCCTACTAAGCCGGTACGTGTGCGAGCCAGGTCACGTGCCCCGCCTCACCTTCGGGTGCCCTCTCCCTCACCCGGGGTGGACCTCTGCTCACCCGTCGCGAAGGAGACCTCCGGCTCGAACGCCGCCCTGCGGGTCGCCCGGCGCAGCGCCTTGAGGACGGCGGGCCCCAGCGTCAGGCTCAGCACCGCCGTGAGCACCGCGCGGGGCAGGTCCCAGCCGAGCGAGGTCGCGAGGCAGTAGGCGAGGAAGCGGCCCAGGTTCGCGCCGAGCGGGTCGCCCGGCACGTACGAGACGCCCGTCGACAGGCCGCCGAGGTAGGGCCAGCCCTGGAGATTCATGACGAAGCCGTACGCGAGCGCCGCGAGCGCCCCGTACCCCGCCAGGACCAGCAACTCCCGCACCCCGCGCAGCGACCGCGCACCGGGGAGCAGCCCCGCGCCGCCGGAGACCCAGCCCATCGCGAGCATCTGGAACGGCAGCCACGGCCCGACGCCGCCGGTCAGCAGCGCCGAGGCGAACATCGAGACCGCGCCGAGGACGAAGCCGAAGCCGGGGCCGAGCACCCGCCCCGCGAGCACCATGAGGAAGAACATCGGCTCGATGCCCGCCGTCCCCGCGCCCAGCGGTCGCAGCGCCGCCCCCGCGGCGGCGAGGACACCGAGCATCGCCACCGCCTTCGCGTCCAGGCCCCCGTCCGCGATCGCCGCGACCACGACAGCGAGCAGCAGCGGGAGCAGCGCCGCGAAGAGCCACGGCGCGTCCCCCGAGTGCGCGACGCCCGAGCCGGGCGCGGCGAGCAGCGGCCAGCCGAAGGCCATGACCCCGATCACGGTGACGAGCCCGAGCGCCGCGGCGGCGCGGGGCCCGAGCCGGACGGCGCGGGGCGTGCTCCCCGTACGCGCGGTGCCGCTCATCGCGCCCCCGCCCCCTCGGCCCCGAGCGCCTCGGCGACCTGCCCCACCGTGAGCCAGGCCGCCCCGGGCGAGGCGAGGATCTTCGCGGTCTGCGGGGCGAAGAGCGGCGAGGCGACGACGACCTCGGCGGCCGGGCCGTCCGCGACGACCTCGCCCTCGGCGAGGATGACGACGCGGTGGGCGAGTTCGGCCGCCAGTTCCACGTCGTGCGTCGCGAGGACGATCGCGTGCCCCGCGCGCGCGAGCCCGGTCAGGATGCCGACGAGCCGCGCCTTCGCCGCGTAGTCCAGGCCGCGCGTCGGCTCGTCGAGCAGCAGCAGCGGCGGGCGCGCGGTGAGCACCACGGCGAGCGCGAGAGCGAGCCGCTGGCCCTCGGAGAGATCACGCGGGTGCGTCGCGTCGGGCACGCCCGGCAGCAGTTCGCGCACGAGGGCGCGGCACGTCCCGGGCGCCGCGCCCGCGTCCGCGTCGGCGGCGGCGCACTCGGCGGCGACGGTGTCCGCGTACAGGAGGTCGCGCGGCTCCTGCGGCACGAGCCCGACGCGCCGGATCAGCCGGGCGGGCGCGAGCGCGCGCGCCGCCTCGCCGCCGACCGTCACGGACCCGGCCGTCGGCGCGAGCAGCCCGACGAGACACGAGAGCAGCGTGGACTTGCCCGCCCCGTTGCGCCCCATGAGGGCCACGGTCTCACCGCCCCGCACGGTCAGCTCGACCCCGCGCAGCGCCCGCACGGCGCCCCGCGTGACCGCGAGCCCCCGCACCCGGGCGGCCTCGGCGCCGGTGGGGGCGACGTCCGCCCCGGGACGGCGGCGCAGCACGCGATCGCGCAGGCGGGGCCGCGCGGCGCGAGGGGGCTCGGGGGAGGGAAGCGGTGGTGGGACGGGTGTCCCGGCGTGCGGGTCCACCGTCCCCGGCTCCAGGCCGCTCAGGCGCTCCCGCAGCTCCCCCGCCGTGCGGCGCGCGTCCCGCACCGACAGCGGCAGCGGCTCCCAGCCGGCCACGCGGCCGAGCGCCACGACGGGCGGGACGACCGGGGAGACCGCCATGACCTCGCGCGGCGTGCCCGTGACGGGCCGCGCGCCGAGCGCCTCGATCAGGATCACGCGGTCCGCGTACTGCACGACGCGTTCGAGGCGGTGCTCGGCCATCAGGATCGTCGTGCCGAGGTCGTCGACGAGGCGGCGCAGGACCGCGAGGACCTCCTCGGCCGCGCCCGGGTCGAGCGCGGAGGTCGGCTCGTCCAGGACGAGGACGCGCGGGTGCGGGGTGAGCACGGAGCCGATCGCGAGGCGCTGGCGCTGGCCGCCGGAGAGCGTCGCGAGCGGGCGGTCGCGCAGTTCGTGCAGGCCGAGGAGGTCGAGCGTCTCCTCGACGCGACGGCGCATGACGGCGGGGGCGAGGCCCAGGGACTCCATGCCGTAGGCGAGTTCGTCCTCGACCGTGTCGGTCACGAAGTGCGCGAGCGGGTCCTGCCCCACCGTGCCGACCACGTCGGCCAGTTCGCGCGGCTTGTGCAGCCGCGTGTCCCGGCCCGCGACCGTGACCCGCCCGCCGAGCGTCCCGCCGGTGAAGTGCGGCACGAGCCCCGAGACCGTGCCGAGCAGTGTCGACTTGCCCACCCCGGAGGGCCCGACGAGGAGCGCCAGCTCGCCCTCGGGCACGCTCAGGTCGACACCGGCGAGCGCGGGTGCCGCCGCCTCGGCGTAGGTGACGGAGACGTTGTCGAAACGGATCACGGTGCGGGCTCCGGGGCGGTACGGGTCAGGGGCGGCGCGGGCGGCGCCGCGAAGGCCGGGACGAGCCCGACGAGCACGGCGAGCGCGGGCCACAGCGGGAGGACGGGCGCGACGAGCGGCACGACGCCGGGGTGCAGCGCGGGCTCGTCCGCCAGGAGGACGAGCAGCGCGGCCACCGCGACCCCCGAGCCCGCCACGAGCCACGCCCGCACCCCCCAGGGATCGGGCCGGTACCGGCTGCGCACCGCGCGCCGCCCGCCGAGCCACAGCCCGCCCGCCGCGGCGAGCACCCCCGCCGCGAGCAGCGGGAACCCGTAGGCGGCGCCGGTGTCGGCGAGGAGCGCGTACGTCCCCGCGCAGACCCCGAGCAGGCCGCCGAGCGTCAGCGCGGCCGTCGTGCGGCGCACCGCGCGCGGCACCGAGGCGGTCCGCCCGTAGCCGCGCGCGTCCATGGCCGCCGCGAGGGAGACGGAACGTTCCAGCGCGCCCTCCAGCACCGGCAGCCCCACTTGGAGCAGCCCGCGCAGGCCCCGGTCCGGCCGCCCCCGCAGCCGCCGCGCGGCGCGCAGCCTGCGCACGTCCGCCACGAGGTGCGGCGCGAAGGTCATCGCGACGACGACGGCGAGCCCCGCCTCGTACAGCGCGCCCGGCAGCGACTTCAGGAGCCGTACCGGACTCGCGAGCGCGTTCGCCGCGCCCACGCACACGAGCAGCGTCGCGAGCCGCAGCGCGTCGTAGAAGGCGAAGAGCACCCCCTCCGCCGTCACGCGCCCGCCGAGCCGCACCCCCTGCGCCCACTCCGGCAGCGGGATCTCGGGGAGCGTGAGGAGCGTGTGGGTGCCGGGGACCGGGGAGCCGAGCAGGACGGCGAAGCCGAGGCGGATGACGAGGACGACCACCGCGAGCCGCAGGAACGCCCCGTACGCGCGCGCCCACGGCGCCTCGGTGCGGCGCGCGGCGACGACGTAGCTCGCGACACCGACGAGGAGCGCGAGGAGCAGCGGATTCGTCGTCCGGGTCGCCGCGGCGGCGAGCCCGAGCGCCCACACCCACCAGGCACCGGCGTGCAGGAGCGGGAAGTCCCGGCGCGAGGGGGCGGGGGCGGCTCCCGTACGGGCACGGCGCCCGGGGCCCGTGCCGCCCGTGCGCGCCACCCCCGCCGTTCCGCCGCTCACGGCCGCCGTCGGCGGAGGGTCTGCCACCCGATGCCCGCGGCCAGCACGACGAGCACGCCGACACCGGCGAAGACACCGACGGAGGGGCCGTCGCCGCCGTCCTCGTGCGCCGAGGTCTCCCGCGAAGCTTCCCCGGACGGCTCCCCGGACGCCTCCTCCGACGTGGCCGCCACCTGCTCGCCGCAGCCGTGGCGCGGGTAGTCGGCGATGGCGCACAGGAGCGCCGAGGCGTCGTAGCGCAGCGGCTTCGCGACGGCGGCGAGCGCGTCGGCGGCGCTCGCGTCCCCGGCGACCCGGGCGCACGCGGTACGGGCCCGGGGCGGTCGCTCGCCGGAAGGGGCGTCCGCCGCCGTGCCGAAGTCGATGACGAGCCCCACGCGCTTGCGGCCCGCCTCGGCCTTCGTGCCCGCGCAGATCGCGGCGAAGTCCGCCGTCGCGCGCGGCCGGGTCGCGTCGCCCGCGTCCTCGCTCACCGCGAAGCGGAAACCGGCCACCTCGCCGTCGCCGGGCCGCGCGAGCGCCGGGCCGCGCGTCGCGTACTGCCACGCGCCCGCGTCCGTACGCTCCCAGAACGACCAGTACCGGTACGCGCTCGCGGCCGAGGCGGGCGCGCCGAGACCGAGGACGCAGGCGAGCGCGGCGAGCAGAGCGAGGAGGGGGACGGCCGGTGACCTCGTGCGGCGGAGGGTCACCGCGCGGCGTTCTTCTTGTTGCGGCTGCTCAGCAGGAAGCCGATCCCGGCCCCCGCGGCGAGACCCACGCCCACGAACCACCACGGGCTCGACCCGCCGCCGTCGTCCTTCTTCTCGTCCTTGCCGGACGAGTCGGACGTGCCGGAGTCCTTCGCCCGCACGGTCTCGCCCGCGACCGTCTTCCCGCCCGGCCCCGTCGCCGCGAGCTTCGCGGGCAGGTCGCGGCCCACGAAGTCGGCCGGGTCGGCGCCGGTCGCGTGCGCGGCCAGGATGAGCTGGGACCACGCGGCGGGACCCGTCTTCCCGGCCCACGCGGGGCCCTCGGAGCGGAGCCAGTCGACCGCCTTGCGCGCCTCCTCGGGCATCCCGGCCGCCGCGAGCGCGACGGCGGTGTCCGCGGTGTTCCCCGGGTCCGGCTTCGGCTTCGCGCCGGGCAGCGCCGTCGTCACGGCGCCGTTCTCGCCGAGGACGCCGCCGAGCCAGACGGCGCCGTTGCGCGCGGCCTCCCTCGCGGTACGGGGCATGGCGCAGGCCACGCTCCCGCCGCGCTCCTCGTGCGGCGCGGCGACGACGAAGCCCGCGCCGTAGCCGGCCGTGACGGCGGCGGCGGTCGCGTCGGCGTTCGCGACGAGCGTGCCGTTCTTCTCGGGCTGGAACGCGAAGGCGGACCCGGCCTTGCCCGGCGACTGCTTCGCGTCGCACTTCAGCGCGAGGGAGAGCAGCGCGTCCTCGGCGGACTTCCCGCCCTTCGTCACGTCGGCCGGCTTCACACCGAGCGCGCGCAGCGCGCCGAGCACGACGGAGGTCGAGTTCGCGTCGGACGGCGAACCGGCCGTGTACCCCCAGCCGCCGTCCTCGTTCTGCGCGGACTTCAGCCACGACAGCGCCTTCTCGGCCTCGGCCCGGTGCCCGCCGATCGCGGCGAACGCCTGGATCGCCGCGCCCGTCTGGTTCGTGTCCACCTGGTCCTTCGGCCCGCAGTCCGCCGCGGGCTTCGCGCGGTACGGGGCGAAGGAGCCGTCCGCGCACTGCTGCCCGACGAGCCAGTCCACCGCCTTCACCGGCAGCTTCCGGCCCGCCGCGTCGAGCGCGACGAGGGACAGGGACTGCCGCCACACCCCGTCGTACGTGGGGTCCTGCGTCCCGAAGAGCCCTTCGGCGGGCCCCGGCGAAGCGGCGGGCGTCGCGGCGGGGGCGGGTGCCGAGGCGAGCCCGAGCGCGCCGGTGGCGACAAGGGGGACGGCGACGGCGAGGCGGCGGAGGTTCATGCGGGCGGCTCCTGGCGGGGCGCGCCTGGCCGGGGGCGCGGGGATTTCGGGGCCGCACCAC
Organism: Streptomyces sp. Tu6071; assembly: GCF_000213055.1. Taxonomy (NCBI): domain Bacteria; kingdom Bacillati; phylum Actinomycetota; class Actinomycetes; order Kitasatosporales; family Streptomycetaceae; genus Streptomyces; species Streptomyces sp. Tu6071. The sequence continues at coordinate 5,745,647 of NZ_CM001165.1, forward strand.
TTTAGCTGGCGGGTGGTTTCGGCGGCTTTGGCGGGCAGGACCCCCGGACGGGCCCCCGCCCCATGGTGCGTGCGGGCCGCACCCGCCGCCGCCCGTCCTGACGTGCTCTTCGTCACCTCCCGCACCCGGTGTCCCACCGAGGCTACTTGCCGGTAGATTCTGGGGGCGGACGACGATCAAGGGGAACTTGTTCGGTTTTGCAGTCCCGGCGTAGGCTCGCCGGACGTTCAGGAAAGAGAGGGTGCCTGGAGTGACCGCCGAGGCCCTGGGTGCCCGCGCCGGACTCGATCGCCCGCTGCGCATCGCCCTGCTCACCTACAAGGGGAACCCCTTCTGCGGAGGACAGGGCGTCTACGTGCGCCACCTCTCGCGCGAACTCGCCCGGCTCGGGCACGAGGTCGAGGTGCTCGGCGCCCAGCCGTACCCCGTGCTCGACGAGGGCGTCCCGCTCACCGAGGTCGCGAGCCTCGACCTCTACCGCCAGCCCGACCCCTTCCGCACCCCGCGCCGCGAGGAGTACCGGGACTGGGTCGACGCCCTGGAGGTCGCCACGATGTGGACCGGCGGCTTCCCCGAACCCCTCACCTTCAGTCTCCGCGCCCGCCGCCATCTCGCGGCCAGGCGCGGCGCGTTCGACGTCGTGCACGACAACCAGACGCTCGGGTACGGGCTGCTCGGCGGCCCCCGCGCGCTCGGCGCCCCGCTCGTGACGACGATCCACCACCCGATCACGGTCGACCGGCAGCTCGACCTCGCCGCAGCGGAGGGGCTCAAGCGGCAGCTCTCGGTGCGCCGCTGGTACGGGTTCACGCGGATGCAGAAGCGCGTCGCCCGCAGGCTGCCCTCGGTCCTCACCGTCTCGGGCACCTCGCGCGCCGAGATCGTGCGCCACCTCGGCGTCGACCCGCGCCGCGTCCACGTCGTGCACATCGGCGCCGACACCGAGCTCTTCTCGCCCGACCCCGCCGTGCCCGAGGTGCCCGGCCGGATCGTCACGACGTCGAGCGCGGACGTCCCGCTCAAGGGCCTCGTGCACCTCGTCGAGGCGCTCGCCAAGGTCCGCGTCGAGCACCCCGGGGCGCACCTCGTCGTCGTCGGCAAGCGCGCCGAGGACGGCCCCGTCGCGCGCGCCATCGAGAAGTACGGGCTCGCCCACGCCGTCGAGTTCGTCAAGGGCATCACCGACGCGGAACTCGTCGACCTCGTGCGCTCGGCCCAGGTCTCGTGCGTGCCCTCGCTCTACGAGGGCTTCTCGCTCCCGGCGGCCGAGGCGATGGCGACGGGCACCCCGCTCGTCGCGACGACCGGCGGCGCGATCCCCGAGGTCGCGGGGCAGGACGGCGAGACGTGCCTCGCGGTGCCCCCCGGCGACGCGGGCGCGCTCGCGCAGGCCCTCGGGCGGCTCCTCGGCGACGCGGAACTGCGCGGCAGGCTCGGCGCGGCGGGCCGCGCCCGCGTACTGGAGCGCTTCACGTGGGCGCGCGCGGCCGAGGGCACGGCGGAGCGCTACCGCGCGGCGCTCGCCCGTACCCCCGCCTCCCGCCCCGTACGGCCGCTCACCCCCCGGGCCACGGGCCCCCTGGTGGCGGCCCCCGCCGTCCCCGCCCGCGAAACCGCCACCCCCGACCGCGAAAGCAGGTCCTCGTGCTGACCGTCGACTTCACCCGTTTCCCGCTCGCCCCGGGCGACCGCGTGCTCGACCTGGGCTGCGGAGCCGGGCGGCACGCCTTCGAGTGCTACCGGCGCGGGGCGCGGGTCGTGGCCCTGGACCGGAACACGGAGGAGATCCGTGAGGTCGCCAAGTGGTTCGCGGCCATGGAGGAGGCGGGCGAGGTCCCGGCGGGAGCCACCGCGACCGCGATGGAGGGCGACGCGCTCGCGCTGCCCTTCCCCGACGAGTCCTTCGACGTCGTGATCATCTCCGAGGTCATGGAGCACATCCCCGACGACAAGGGCGTGCTCGCCGAGATGGTCCGCGTCCTCAAGCCCGGCGGGCGCATCGCGGTCACGGTGCCGCGCCACTTCCCCGAGAAGGTCTGCTGGGCGCTCTCGGACGCGTACCACGAGGTCGAGGGCGGCCACATCCGCATCTACAAGGCCACCGAACTCGCCGCCAGGATGCGCGGAGCGGGCCTGCGCCCCTACGGCGCCCACCACGCGCACGCGCTGCACAGCCCCTACTGGTGGCTCAAGTGCGCCTTCGGCGTCGACAACGACAAGGCGCTCCCGGTCCGCGCGTACCACAAGCTCCTCGTCTGGGACATCATGAAGAAGCCCCGCACGACCCGGTACGCCGAACACTTCCTCAACCCGCTGCTCGGCAAGAGCTTCGTGGCCTACGCGACGAAGCCGCACCTGCCCCACGACGCCGCGGGTCCCCACGACGCCGTGCCGGGTCCCCACGACGCCGCCCCGGCGGCCGACGACGCCGCGCCCACCGCCGTATGACGACGCCCCGCACCGGCCTCCCCGTCCTCCCGGGCGTCCTCACCGCCGACGAGGCCCGCGCCACCGTCGCCGCGCTCCTCGGGCAGCAGCGCGAGGACGGGGCGCTGCCCTGGTTCCGCGGCCACCACCTCGACCCCTGGGACCACACCGAGGCCGCGATGGCGCTCGACGCGGCCGGGGAGCACGAGGCGGCGGCCCGCGCCTACGCGTGGCTCGCCCGCCACCAGAACCCGGACGGCTCCTGGTACGCGGCCTACCACGACGGCGACTTCGAGCGGCCCACCGATCGCGCGCGCGAGTCCAACTTCTGCGCGTACGTGGCGGTCGGCACCTACCACCACTGGCTCGCGACCGGCGACACCGCCTTCCGCGAGACGATGTGGCCCGTCGTCAAGGCCGCGCTGGGCTTCGTGCTCGGGCTCCAGCAGCCCGGCGGTGAGATCGGCTGGAAGCGCGAGGCGGACGGCACCCCCGTCACGGACGCGCTCCTGACGGGCTCCTCCTCCGTCCTGCATGCCCTGCGCTGCGGCCTCGCCCTCGCCGCCGCACGCGGCGAGGCGCAACCCGACTGGGAACTCGCCGCCGGAGAACTGCGCCACGCGATCCGCCACCACCCCGAGCGCTTCCTCGACAAGAGCCGCTACTCGATGGACTGGTACTACCCCGTCCTCGGCGGCGCGCTCGAAGGCACGGAGGCGCGGGCGCGGCTCGCCGCGCGCTGGGACGAGTTCGTCGTGCCGGGCCTCGGCTGCCGCTGCGTCGTGCCCAACCCGTGGGTCACGGGCGGCGAGAGCGCCGAACTCGCGCTCGCCCTCTGGTCGGTGGGCGACACGGAGCGCGCCACCGCGATCCTGCGGGACCTCGGGCGGCTGCGCGACCCGGAGACCGGCCTGTACTGGACGGGGTACGTGTACGAGGACGACGCCCTGTGGCCGCGTGAGCAGACGACGTGGACGGCGGGGGCGCTGCTGCTCGCGGTGGCGGCGATCGCCGGGGAGCCGGCGACGTGCGCGGTGTTCGGGGCGGGGCTCCCGGACGGGATCGCGGAGGCGGCCTGCGGGTGAGGAGCGGGGTGGGGCCGGGGCTTCGCCCCGGGCCCGCTGCGGGGCTCCGCCCCACGCCCCGGTTGTGGGGCTCCGCCCCACGCCCCGCTCCTCGAACGCCGGAGGGGCTCGATAATTGCGCCGCGCCGGGGGGTCAGCGGCGGATGCGGCCTGCTGCCGCGTGGCCGACGGCCAGGTAGACGACGGCTGCCAGGCCGTAGCCGCAGACGACGCGCGCCCACTCCTTGTCGAAGGTGAACAGGTCGCGTGACCAGCCCGCGAGCCAGGCGGCGGCGTCGTGCACCCACTGCACGAGGTCGTTGCCCCGGTTCGCGTCCAGGAGATACATCAGTATCCAGACGATGATGATGGCGGCCACGACATCGGCGACGAGCGCGATGATCCGGCCTATCGAGGAACCGCTTCTGGTGGACATGGCCACCGTATTACCGCTTGTGCATGGGTGAAACGGGGCCGGGGACAGGCCACTTGGGACCTGTCCCCGGCAAGGGGCCCGTGCGGGCGCGCGGATCAGCCGCGCTGGATGCCCGTCGTGTCGCGCAGGACGCCGCGCTTGCCGTCCTGGGTCTGGGCCACGAGGTCCTGGCCGCGCTGGTCAACGGCCAAGTACCAAGTGCCCGGGGTCAGTTCGGCGATCGGGGTGGGTGTGCCGTCCTCGCCGTAGATCGGGCGCGGCACGGGGACGGCGAACCAGAACGGGGCGAACTCGGCGGGCTGCGCGGCCGGCGGCGGGGTCGCCCCGGCCGGCTGCTGCTGCTGGCCCGCGGCGGGCTGCCCCGCACCCGGGTAGCCGTACCCCGGCTGCTGCGCCTGGCCCGCGCCCGGGTACCCGTAACCGGGCGGCTGCTGCTGGCCCGTGCCCGGGTAGCCGTACCCCGTCTGACCCTGCTGCTGCCCGTACGGCTGCGGCTGCGCGGGACGCGGGGCGGGGACGAGGGGGCCCTTGAGCGCGGGGACGAGGGGGCCCGCGACGGAGGCGGCGGCGAGGACGAGGGCGGCGATGAGGCCGAGGACGAGACCCGAGCCCGCCCCGATCCGCGCCACGCTCTGGACGTCGCTGAAGGAGCCCAGCGGGTCGAAGATCGTCCACAGCGCGGTCCAGGCGGCGAAGACCGTCAG